>NZ_JCBCUX010000020.1:0-83355 GCF_059862645.1 Pseudomonas sp. MF08831
CGCCGACGCAGTGGCCAACATCAACGCTCAGACGATCAACCTCACGGCCGGGGCTCAGATTGTCCTGACAGTGGGCGGCTCTACGGTAGTTATCACACCCGATTCCGTGAACATCAAGGCTGGAACAATCAATCTCAATAAGTAGGTGTAGGCATGCCAGGAGTTGCGCGAGTAGGCATAGATTCAGCCGGTGGGGTCATCAAGGACGCCCTGGTGCCATCCGTGCTGGTCAATGGTGCACCCATTGCGGTAAAGGGGGCGGGGATTACCGGGCATGGCGCAGGCGCGCATGCCGGGCCTGTAATGATCGGCGCCAGTTCAACGGTATTTGCTGGTGGAATCCCTGTGTGTCGCGCAGGTGATGTAGCCACTTGTGGCGATCAAGCCACGGGCTCGGGCAACGTGTTTGCCGGGTAGCGCAGTTACTCAGGCGCCTTGTACTGGTCAAGCGCCCCCCGATGGATCATCACGAGCATAGGACCCATCTGACCCTCATCTTCCACCAAGTGATACTCAGGAAGGTCATTTGCCTGAATGATTTCACGCAGCATGCGGTTGAACTCCTTAAGCGAGCCAGCGCTACCACTGCGCTGATACAGCGTCTTGAAGCCCCACGTTGCCGAGTCCTTGCCAGCCGCCTTGCGGGCCAGTCTGTACACGAAGCGGCCCAGGGCCGGGTCGATCAGGAAATAGTCGGGATGCACTGTGAGCACATCCGGCTTGGTCCCCTGCGTCACCTCTTGATACATCCAATCGGCAATCTTGATCTCTACGTATTCGACTTTTTTGGTCGAGGGATTGCTGATCACCTTAAACGGGCCGATTAGGTTTTCACCCTCGGTGAGAGTGATGGGCTTGCCCTTGACCGTCTTCGTGCGCTCGATGACTACATGCGTCGTGCTGAGTCGCTGTAGGGCCGGCACCACTGCGTCTTTCTGGTTGCCACCATTGTCCTTTCGACAGAACTTGAGCACGTCGGAAATGTGTGGCTTGAATATCTGGACGGGCTTATCCCCCTTCCCGTCACGGTAGCGATTCATGGCGTCGGTCAGATGCGATACGGCCATGAGCACTATGTCGTAATCCCACACTGACGCCATACCGTATACGCCGGACGAAACCTCAACGAAACCGTCCGGCAAGTCATACCGAATGATTGAGTTGGCCCGCTTGTCCTTCTTCGACAAGCGGAAAACAGCAACATCCATCACTCCACGGCTATCCCGAGCGCCCACGTCGTACAGGGCCGGCGTAAAGAAGTCGCCTTGTTCATCGCCACGAGGCTTGGAGCGCAAGCTGGTAGGTGCCTTTTCAACGGGCTTACGTTCCGGCTTCTGTGCTTGCACCTCTTCCTTGGCCTCTGGCGCTTCCACTGCCGCTAAAAGGTCTCCCTGGGCCGCAGATTGCGCCTGCATGCGGCTCAGGCGCTGCTCCTTCCGTGTCGGCGTAGCGTTCAGGCTGCTTTTCATTGTGGGCGTTTTCCTTTCGCGCGGTGGGATCAGGCAGCGTGCAGCCGAGTAATGGTCGGCACTTCTTTGTGCTTGGCCTGCCAGAGGTCGTATGCCGACTGGCGCCCAAGCCACATATGCGCCTTGCCCAGGCCCGCCAACTCCAACCGCCACGCAAGATCAGCGCTTATGGCTGACCGGCAGTGCAGGACGCTGGACAGCTGCACCCTGGAGTAACCAAGGTGCTTGGCCAGCGCGGTCACAGTCATATTGATGTCAGGCAGCACGTCCTCGCGCAGCCCCTCCCCTGGGTGGGGTGGATTATGCATAGTCATTTGGTGTTCTCCTGTCAGTGGTAGTCGAGATAATCGACCAGCTCAACATCGGTGCCAATAAAGCGGAAAATAACCCGCCAGTTCCCCGACACGCTGACTGACCAGAATTCGGCCAGCTCGCCCTTAAGTAAATGCAAGCGCATTCCCGGCTCATCCATGTCGTCGGGCACCTTGGCAATGTCCAGTGCTGACAGCACACGCCGCAAGCGGGCAGCATGGTCAGCTCGCACACCCTTGGTGCTGCCGGTCTGATGCAGGGCTTTGAGCCCCTTATGTCGAAAAGTCTTTATCATGTGGGAAAGTGTAAAGCCTAGCCATACACCTTGCAAGCTGTTTCTGTATGGCTAGGCTTTACACTTTCTAAGTGGTGGCGCTCGCTCACTCTGGGGCGAAGGTGGGTAATTTACGCGTTTAATGCGTGTGGTCGTCCGGGCGGGCGCTATTTGCGGGGGACCAACCGTAAATTACCCACCGCTGGACGGGCCTTTCAGACGTTTTTCGTAAATTACCCACCGAATCCCGTAGAACACACACTGAGGTCCGTACATTACCCACCCTGTCCCGTAGATTACCCACCAGTCCACAGGTTTACTAACAGGCTCCGGCCAAGGACCGGCGGGCACAGCGACCGGTTATCAACAACGGGTAAAACTTAGATTAAAAACCTTAAAACTAAATAAAACCTCTATGGGTAAAGAAAACGGCTTGCGCGACGTTAACCACCCTGCAAATGGCAGAATTTCTCCCCTACTTTGGCCCCGCACAATACCCCCTGTAATTCACTCCACGGGGGCAGTCATGCCAGCTACGAATACGCTAGATTTTTCCAATGCCCAGGCTGCTGCGAAGGCGCTCAAGAAGGTCAGCCAAATCATGATTCGCGCGGGTCAGCCCGTGGTTTCATCGGAATTCAACGAGAAATCGCGCCGCGCAGCTGGCATCACGTACCGGGAAGCTACCTTGACCGTCGCAAGCGGCCAAATGGTCGTCCTTCGCGTGAACCAGACCGGTGATATTTTTCAGGTGAAACTCAACGGCGCGCATTTGCCTATCAAGAATCAAACCGATTCGGCCCAAGCCATCGGCGAAATTGCCGCGATGCTTGAAAAAAATCAGGTTTCGTTTCAAAAGGCGCAGGCTCGCAAACAGATCGCTCTCCCGAAGGGGATGAGCACCCCCACTCCAAAGCAGGCGCTTGTCTACGCTGAGCGCATCACACAGCTCGACAGCCAGATCGCTGAGCGAAAGGCAACTGTGGTGGAGCTGCAACAGCAGCTGGGGACTATGGCCGATGCGCTTCCCGCCGTAGCGGCGCCCCTACGCCCTGAGCCTATGTCGTGGCTCGGCTTCAAAATCGTGAATCAATCTTTCGTCGATGATGCCGGTCCCATCGAAGTGCCATCACGTTTTCAAATCGGCGCCGATGTGTTCCTGGGCCTGGGCCAGGCCGGTGACAAAATCGACATTGCCGCAAAGGTTATAGGCGCAAACTTCCGGGCATCTAAGGTGCATTACACTTTGGCTGTCCCGACGCAATCTGTTGGTGAGCAGCAGGTGTACGCAGTGCTCTACGACGTAGATTCGATTAACGTCGCCTCTCCGCAAGAAGTCATGCTCGATAGTGACGGCCAGTTCGCGCCTTTGGTGTCGTTTGAACCCCACAAAACGCCATCGCTGGAACGAGAGGACCAAGGGTTAGCGTGGGCCTATGTTGCTGCGCGGGAAATCGTTATGGGCGATCCGGTAATGCTCGACAGTTTGGCCACCGCAGGTGCTGTCGCACAACTGCGCGCTGCCCTTGAGGTAGTAGAAACGAATGCCCCAATTAACGAGGCTGAGGGCAACCTTGATCAGGCCGGACTTGAGCGAAGCCTTGCAAAATCATTCATCACGGCTATCACCATGCTCGACAGCATTGATGCGCCTATTACGGATGCAGGTCTGGACGAATTGATTAACATCGCCACTGTATCGGCGGCCGACGTTAGCGATATCAAGGATCAGCCGGCGCTGGCGCAACTGCTCAAGAGCGGTCTAGTAGAGACCGCCGAAGGCTTGTATATGCTGACCGACGCAGGAAAGAGTGCGCTGGAAGATGCGGGATATGATGCCTACGGCGAGCCCTTTGGCGCCCAGGATTAAACGGACGTGATTTGATACAGCCGAGCGATGTCTTCGCTCATTTTCCCCAGTGACTCGATACCGCGCTGGCGTGACATAAAGTGCGCCAGCGCGAGTATCGCAACCTCATCGTTACCGATATCAGCGGCAAGCCGGTACTTCTGCCCCTGGGTGTCGACACCATCTGATTCAATCCTTGGCCGCCACCTGGCTACGTCGTCCGCCAGGCTTATCGTGCCCATGCCTTCGGCCTCCTTGTATGCAGTGATTGCGTCCGCCAGATGCTCCTCCTTGAACAGGCAGTCGTAGTCGTTCAGCCGCAGATTCGTGACGAACGCAAACCCGTCATCAGCAGACTCCCTATACGAAATCTTATTCAGTACCACCAGGATGCCGAGAGCGTTGTTCTTGAACGCGATAAGGGTGACGGGCTGAGCACCAGCGGGACCGTACCCACCAATTGAAACCATTATTTTCATGCCAGCGGGAGCTTGAGACATTTGAAACCTCACGGAAATACATAAAAACGATGTATCTGTGTTTACATTACAGACAATCAAATGATAATGTCCTTTCCGTCGGCGGCTAGACCGCTCCAGTGAAAGGTATTAGGCAATGAGCGCTGCAAATCTTAAGCGGTTACGCATGTACGTCTGGGCTGGTGTTTTGCTCATGGCGGCGCTGTATCTCCTTGTGGTGCTCGTGTTGGGTGGCAGTGATTATGACCAGGCAGTGGCGCAGCATGAGTGGGCCTGTCAGATGATCAGAGAGGGCAGTTGGCCTCCAGATCCTGCAACCCACTGCCCTGAGCCCTTGGAAAGACTGGCCGCCAACACGCCTGTCCGGTGAGCCAAGTCGGTACGATGCGCCCCGCCAGACGGGGCTTTTTTCTGCCTGAAATAACACCATAACGCATTAACGTTAACGCGTCATAGCGTGAGAGCCCTATTGCGTTATAGCGTGATGGCGCTAGAATCGGCGGCACGTATAAATCGCCGGAGCAAACCAGATGACAGTTATTGCAGTGATGAATGGGAAAGGTGGCGCAGGGAAAACCACAATCTGCCTGGGTGTGGCGCGGGCGCTGAATTTGGTAAGCCGGGACGTCGTTCTGGTTGATTCCGACCCCCAGGGAAGCATGAGGGATTTGGCTGATGAATATCCGGACCAGCCTGTGCAGATTTACACGATTAGCCCTGCACAATTGGCTTTGCAGATTCCAAAACTGAAAAATGAAATCGTGATTATCGACGGTAGCGCCAAGGCGTCCGACCTGGCTAAGAAAACCATCGCTGTTGCTGACATCATCCTGATCCCCGTCCAGCCTTCTCCCTTGGATGTGTGGGCAACTGCCGAAACCGTAGGGTTGATCCAGGACTATCAAGACGCTCAGCGGGCTACGGGCAAAAAGCCCGTTCGCGCGTACTTTGTCGTCTCGCGCGCAATTGGCAATTCCAAGCTCAGCCAGAGCATCGCAAACACTCTTAAGGGGTACGGGTTCCCTGTACTGAATACTCGCCTTGTGTCACGCACTGCGCACCCTAACGCACAGGCTTCGGGCAAGACACCGCTGGACACTCAGCCTGGCGGGCTGGCTGCTCGGGAGTTGCGCGCCTTGCGCGATGAGATCCTGACGCTGATCGCTTAGCAATTAGACGTTAAGGCGCTACATGCACTATGATGCGCGAAACGCCGTAACGTTAAATAGGTAGGTGAATTATGACTGGTGAATTGAAGATAAAGCAGCGTACACGTCCAGCTGAGGAAGCTTCCGCTAGTGTGGATGCCACCGCCGGCCGCACAAACGCCAAGTCAGCACCGGCAGTCATCAAGCTGGGCGCCAAAGAGCGTCTAAATAGCTATTTGACCCCGGAACAGAAGCGCAAGGTACGTCTGCTGGCGATTCAGCGCGACAGTGATATCTCCGAAGTCGTTGGATGGCTTATCGATCAGGCCGAAACCCCGACGTTCTAGATTTGCCGAAACACCCAAGGGGCGCCAGATGGCGCCCTTTTTTGTGTCAGCGATTCGGCGCAAACCGCTGGCCAGGGGCTGGCAAAACCGACGTTATCGTGGCTGCTTTCAGGGAGCGGCTTTGATGACAGACGTTTTTAGCAATCTCCAAAGCGCCGCGCATGCCGGCGCTTTTGGCGTGGGCTCGCAAGCGAACCCTACGCCCGCGCAGATCCGCGCCGGTAACTACGCCAAGGGCAGTTTCCGCATGCACGGGCTGCGTATAACCATCGAGACGCCCATGTATCAGTCCCGTCGGGGTAAGGAAGACGGTGTGCCCTGGTCAGTCACCTGCATGGCGCACTACGGCTATGTGAACGGCACCAAGGGCGCCGACGGAGACGCTGTAGACGTGTTCGTCGGTCCTGCTCCTGAGAGCCTGCGCGTATTCGTAGTCAACCAGCGCGCGAAAGACGGCTCGTTTGATGAGCACAAAGTGTTGCTTGGCTTCACTGACCAGGAACAAGCCTGCACCGCCTACACGAACTCCTATGAGAAGGGCTGGGCCGGCCTGGGCAGTGTGGCGGCGTGCACCATCAAGCAATTCAAGTATTGGCTCCGGCATGGCGATTTGAGCCAGCCATTGAGCCCTGAATTACCCAATATTCCAAAAGATGAGGCCTTGAGCATGACCGACGTACTGACGCGCTGGGGCGCTGACTTCCTTCCCGTGGGCGAAACCGTGGGCGCCGTGCTGTACCAGCTGCGCCGCGCGGACACTTCGGCCCTGATGATGGATAGCGCCACCCTGGCCGATATCAGCGAGAGCCTGGGCGACGGTGGTGAAATGCTCGATGCCATGGTTATCGAGTACAAGCAGTTTGAACGCAAGGCTGGCCAGCTGCTGCGCGTGATGCAGGCGGCGACCTCCCAAGTAAAGGCTGTGAGCGTTGAAGTGAGCAAGCCATTCAAGAATCGCGGCACCACCCAGGTGGCGATGCTGTTCGTCATGGATGACGGCCAGAGCGTCTCAGTGTTCTTTCACAACCCGGATAGCACGCCGAACAAGCTCATGCCGGCCGACGAACTGATCAGCTGGAAGTGGGTACTCAACAAGCTCGATATCACGGCAGTTGTGGCGCCTGAGCGCGGCCAGGACTTGAGCCCGCGTGTGGTTGCCCGGCGAATCATGGCCCTGGTGCAGAAGAACAGCGCGAAGTTCATCAAGGCGAACGAGGGCAAGGCTGAGCGTAGTGCGGCGCTGGAAGCACAGAAAGCGGCCGTGGAGGCCAAAACTACCGAGCTGGCGGACTTGGACAGCCAGATTGTTGAGCTGCAAGCCCAGCTTGAGCAGAAGAAATCAGCGCCTGTACAGCCAGTCGTCGCGGCCAAAGTGCCAACTGCTGATGAGTTCAACGAGGCTTATCCCGCTTGGGAAACAGCAATGATCGAAGCCTTGGCCCTGCTGATGGGGATTTCTGACGGTGATGCCCAGGGCGTGGCCATGGCCCAGGACGACCTGGTAAGCCAATTGCACGTTGATAAAAAGACCCCCGAGGAAGCCGCGCAGGCTGTTGCGGACGCTGCGCGAGGCGCAATTGCTGAGCCTCCAGCCGCCACGCCCGAAATAGATGATTCGTCGGCGATTCTGCAAGGTCCAGCCGGGCCGGTGACGGTCGCCAAAACCAAATACGTGGAAACCGGCGAGTGGGGCGTGAGCTGGGCCAGTACCCATATCGCCACGGCGGCAAACAAGGCTGATGGTTTGGCTATCGCAGCGAGAGTTATTGCGTCTGGCGCTGACAACATCGCTGATATGCGGGCCGCAGCTGCTGACACTGAGCCAGCGCCTGATACCTCTTCGGCGCCGAAATCAGTATTCCTTAGCGCTACCCTGGTGTGGTCGGAAGGCAGTCACGACGAAAACAAGGAATTCTCCACCCTGGCGGACCTGGAGGCGTGGTTTAAATCGACCTATGGCCCCGGCGACATGGCGGAAATCGCTAGCAACGGCGGTTACAGTAAAAACAAACTGGTCATTCGCATTGCGGATGAAAGCGGTCAGGCTCGCGAGGATACGACGCGTGTTGACGTCTCCGGCCTCAAGGGTGATTTTGATCCATCCCGGCAGACCGTGGCGCAGTACCTTTCAGAAAATGGTTTCGGTGGTTTCAGCGCTGGCATGACGCAAATTGTTGATTCCGCTCCCACAGGCCAAGAGCCCGCCAGCGTTGACCCTAAGCCCCTAGTTGAACCTGAAAAGGTTGATCCTGCTCCTACAGGTGCAGACGATCATCAAGACGAGGATACGAGCACCATTGAGGCCGAGGGCCGTGACAACACTGTAAAGACCGCCAAGGGTACAAAGGTCGTTACTGGCTTCAAGGTGATCGAGGCGAAAAACCTCGTTATCAGCCACGAGGCGGACGGCACCGTAAACCCGGACTACCCGGCTGAAATTCAACCCCGAGACCGTGCACGGGCAACGTCGCAGGCCTGGGTGCAGAAAACCGCTCGCAACCTGGACCCGGACAGCCTGGGCCGTACCCAGCGCGCCGACAGCGGTGCGCCTATCGTTGGCGCTGACCGCGTTGTTGAATCGGGCAACGGCCGCGCCATGGCGGTACGTGAGGCCTATCGTATCGGCCAGGCGGATGAGTACCGCGAGTGGCTGCTGGAAAACGCGGAGTACTTCGGCGTCGACCCGGCCAAGATCCAACGCATGAAAGCGCCCGTGCTGGTGCGTGTGCGCAAAACCGACGTGAACCGGGTTGAGTTTGCTGTCGAATCCAACCAGGACGACAAACTGGCGATGACGGCCACGGAAAAGGCCCGCAGCGATGCCAAGCGCCTGGATACGGCCATGTTGTCGAAGTTGGCAGACGGCGACCTCAATAGCGCCGCCAACCGTGACTTTGTAGCGGCGTTCCTGCAATCCCTGGGCGATGCTGAGGCCGCGCAGTACCTGACCAGCGACGGAAACCCGACATCCAGCCTCATCAGCCGTCTACAGGCCGCCCTGTTCGCTGGCGCCTACTCTGATGACCGTCTGCTTGAAATGACCGCGGACCAGGCCAAGCCAGAGATTGCCAACATCGTCAACGCGTTGAATAGTGCCGCGCCTGACTTCATGCGTGCCAAGGAGCAGGATCGTGTGGGCACCGAGCGGGCCGGTGAGCAGGTCACTGACTCCCTGGAGCTGTCGCTCAACCAAGAGGCTGTAAACGCCATCATTGGCGCCACCAACGTGCTGCGCCAGGCCAAAGAGGCCGGTATGGGCCTGGATGAGTTCTTGCGCCAAGGCGACATGTTCGGCGGTACCGACCCGGCCGTGGCGGCAATGGCCGTGTTCATCAGCGCCAACAACCGCAGCGCCAAGCGTATGAGCACTGCATTCAAGGCTATGGCTCAGTTCGTTGAGAGCGAGAACGTGCGCAAGCAGACTGCCGGATTGTTTGGTGATGAGCCGGCGAGCTTTACCGATATCGTCGGCGCCGCCAACCGCAAACTGGAGCAGGAATATGGTGAGGGCATGTTTGCTATCGACCAAGCCGACATGTTCAGCCCAGCGCCGCCAGTCAGCCCGCCTGCACCAGAAGTGCCGCCGGTGACTGAGCCTGAGGAACCCCAAGAGCCGAGTGCCGAGGATGCGTTGCAGAAGGCCAAGGCTTACCTGGACGACATCATTGGCGGCACGACTGACCTGGGTAGCCCTGGCGACGTGCTCAAGGAGCTGGAACGGATCTATGCCGCCTATGGTGAGGATTCGTTGAGTGAGCTGTTTGTAGAGGCTTCGGACGCCTTCCGTGATTACGCGCTTAAAGCCACCGCTGGCGCTTTCTAACCCCAATCAATAGAGCCCTGCCCCAGGGCTCTATCCATCACTTACTCAGGGCGTATACCTCATGGCACAAGAAATTCTATTGGACGCAGGCCTTACCGCCGCAAAATCTTCATCGGTTACTGTTGCTGCTGGGCAGACGGCAACACTGGGCCTGTACAGTCTCACAGGTGACGAAAAATCAGTATTTCCGGCATTCCCGGTGCTGCTGGCGACACCGGGCGTTGAAAACCGAATGGACTACCTCAGCACCGAAAAGCGCCAGATTGTCGTCGGGCCAGGCACTTACCGTGTGCAGCGCTTCGAATACAAAGGCCTCCCCTACGGCGTTTTTGCCGAGAAATAAGGCTATAAACCGGCCTATTAAGCCCGCCGAATGCGGGCTTTTTTGTGGGCGCCGTTTAGCGCTCTAGCGCTGTGACGTATTAGCGCTATAACTCATTAGCGTTAAAAAGTTATTGATCATTAGGCACGTTGTGCCTATTATGATGCCAAGCCGAACGAAGCGGCGCCAATCATCATCGGAGCAAAATCAATGACCTGCACAGCACCCTCCACGCTTAACGTGGGTACCGACCGCCAAAACGCAATCCTCAACGCCATGCTTGCGGCGATCACCTCGGCCCCCACTGACTGGCAGGACATCAGCAAGGCTGTTGGTGAGCAGGTGAAAATCAGAAGCAACGGCTGGGCGTCTGTACGTGGCCTTCTGCAATGGCTCATGAATAACGCCTATGTGGCACGGGCGCCGTTCGATCCCAATGCTGGCGAGTGCTACGTACGTTTGCCGCGATAACCGCCCAACCCCTCCCCCAACCCCCTTAACTGGGGGTGTGTCAGTAGAAGTGCGGCGATATTCGCGCCCTCGGAATAGACGGAATCAGTGATGAGTAGCCCAGCAGCCTTGCCTTCGACATTCAGCTACGCACCAGAACATGCAGCAGTAGGCGCGAATGACTGCGCGCTGTCGGAACTCGTCGAGGGTTTCAGCGCTGCACTGCGCCAGATGAGCGCTCAGGAAGAACTTACTCACCATCTGTTCGATGCCCCTCGGGCCGCTGATGTGGTGCGCTTGAATGACAAGGCAACCGTGCACCAGAAGAACCATGGCTGGATGACACCAGCTGAGGCCCGTCAACGCATTGAGGCGTGGAGCGAGCATTGCGCCGCTCAAGGGATGACTGGCGCGAACGCGGATAAGGTCGTGCTGTCGTTGTTCGACAAGTCCGGCGCCTGGTCGCGGCCTTGGGAAGAGGCTGGCTATCAGGTTTACCGTTTTGATATCCAAGAGAACCCGGAAATTGGTGATGTGAACAAGTTCGACGTGGATTTCTTCTCTGACTGGTTTGGCGACTTCGGCGGGCTCGACATCTACGCAATCCTTGCTGCATGCCCGTGCACGGACTTCGCTCGGTCGGGTGCCCGGCACTTTGCCGCAAAGGATGCGGACGGCCGCACAGCGGCGTCGGTGCAGCTGGTGCACCAAACCCTGCGGGTGATTGAGTACTTCCGTCCGGCGCTGTGGGCGCTGGAGAACCCTGTGGGGCGTATTGAGCGCTTGGGCGGCCTGCCGTCGTGGCGCCTGTCGTTTGATCCCTTCCACGTTGGTGACACGTACACCAAGAAGACGCTCATTTGGGGGCGCTTCAATGCCGATTTGCCGGTGGCCCCTGTTGACCCGGTGGAAGGCTCCAAGATGCACCGCATGTACGGCGGCAGCAGCTTGGCCACCAAAAACGCCAGAAGTGTCACGCCCGAAGGCTTTGCATATGCGTTCTTCATGGCCAACAACGCAGTTGACCACCCTCAGCTGGCGATATCTGGCAAGTATGACCGCCTGTGCGCTCGCCTGATCGGTGAGGCCGTCAAGGCTGGGCTTTCGGCCTCGGATGTCGATGAGCTGGTGGCTGACGCCTATTACATGGACCTGGACGATGCTGGCGCTGAGCAGGCGCTGCGCGATGAACTGGCAGGGTTAGGCGTGAAGCTGGACACCTACGCGGATGAGGCCGGGCAGCTCGCTATGTGGCTCTAGATAACTCTTTAGCGTTTTAACTCTTTTGAGTTAAAGCGTTAAATAGTTGTTGATAAATAGGCACATCGTGCCTATTATCATTCCAAGGCAAACGAAGCCACCACAGTCCTGGAGCAAGCCCGATGACCACCAATCAAAAGAACATCAGCAAGTTTGTACAGCTGGCTCGTCGCCAAAACACGATGTACGTGAAAAGCCTAAAGCTGGGGTATCCGTCTTGCGAGTTCGACTTTGTGCAAAAGCGCCGCATGTATATGGCCTGCGCTCGCGAGGTAAAAGCGAATCCAAATTTGTAGCCCCTCAATTGGGGCTTTCCCGGTACCAACACACGGACAACGGAGTAACGCAAGATGGCAAACCAGTACGACAGCGATGCATACAGGCTCGGGTATACGGCTTGCGAACGAGGCGACGAATACCGAAACCCATTTACGCATGACACTGAGGAGGAGCAGCACAACGACTTTAACGAGGGATGGAGTGACGCCGAACTAGACCTTAACGACGCTTAACCTCAAGCCCCTTAACTGGGGCTTTGCCAGTACAACCTGACGGAGTAGGACCGCATGACCGATAAACGAAATGCCCGTGAAACAATCGCTGCCGTAGCTGAATGGCTGGGTTATCAAGAAGAGCAGTTGTCGTATGGACTTCGCTCGCCCGAAGACGCCCTTAAGCTGCACGCTTACTGGGAGGCGCGCCCGGACACGCTGCCTGAAATGGCTGATGAAGATTTTGACGATGAGGGCGAGGATATTTGCGCCCACCGCATTGCGGCGGTTGGTTATGACCCGATGTATGACGCCAACCCTAATAATTGAAAGCCAAGCCCGCCGTCGTGCGGGCTGAGCCAGTACCAACATAAGGAGATTCACCCATGCCAGCACCTAAGCGCCCTACCGCCGCCCAGCTTCAACAGCAGTGTGATAAGTGGAACGTCGCGAACCAAGTCGGCACCACTGTATCGTTTGAAGAGCTTGTAGGCCGTGGCGAAACCTTTCGCGGTAAGTCGGCCAGTGAGGCCCAGGTGATGGGCGGCCACTCCGCTGTCATCTGGCTGGAAGGCAAGAGCGGCTGTGTAGACTTAGGGCACTGCACAGCAGTTGCTGCCGAGGTCGTGGGCGCATAAACGCTTAGCGCTGTAACAACCCCCTTGATTGGGGGGTTTCAGGTATCAGCAAAGGAAAACCCGAATGAGCTTTAACCACCTACATGGCGCCAAGCCGGACGCAGCCCTGCATAAGCCAGACGCTGCGTACATGCGCGAGCTGGTGAAAGCGACCGGCCTGAGCCAGGCGGACGCCGCGAGCGCTATCGGTATCAGTGAGCGCGCCATGCGCAACTACCTGAGCACTGCCAAAGATACGTTTCGAGAGGCGCCCTATTCGATCCAGTACACCCTGGAGCAGTTGGCCGCTTTCCCACCAGGTGGCGAATCATGAAAAAGAATCAAATGGAGGCCATCAAGCAGCTGGAGGCGGCGCTACTACGCATAAAACGCGCGGGCCTGGTGCTGGTCGGAATCGACAGCAATCTGCACGTCACAGTGGCAGACGAAGCCCTTCAAGACGAAATCCGTGCCACCTCGTCCTGCGAGGCGATCCTGGCGCGTGCCAATGGCGATCATGAGGACACAGACACGGTTAAGACCTACGGTGTCTATCTCGACAGCGGAGGCGCATAACCATGGCCAATCCTGTAAAGAGAACGCTGTTACAGCGCTTGTTCCGTGGCGGCCTGGGGCGGCCACTGGTCAATTTGTGGATTGAAACGCGCGAATGTTGTGATGGCCAGCGCATTACCGATACCAAGTTGAATTTGGGTCGCTATACGGTGCTGCGCTGGCAGAGCATACGCACTGACCTCGATGTATTGGACCGAAGCTGAAAGGAGCGCCGTTATGGCCACCTCGCTGTGCACCGTCTGCAACAACCCAATGGTCGAGGGGCAGGCCTTTAACGGCATGCGCCGTGCCCATTGGGACTGTGCCGAGGGCTCGCCCCTGCTGACATCGCTATTCAACCGGCGAGCGCCTGAGAGCCAGCTGGCGCTCGACAAGGTGAAAGCCGGTATCAATGCGCCAATAGACCGCCCGGCGCCGCGCGTGCCAGAACCTGGGCCTACATCCGCTGATGTTCGGCGTGCAGGTATGAGCGAAGCTGCCCGGCAAGTCGAATCCCGACGCTGGATCGAGGTTTCGCGCAGTCCCGAAAACGGAAAGACCAGGATCGGTCTGGAGTGCCCATTCTGCTACGCCATTGTTCGGGCCTATGTCTGGTCGTTGCCCAACGGCAAGCGTTGCGAGTGCGGCGCTTATCACGGCCGCGCGCTATCCACCCATTGGAGTCAGGCCAAGGCCGGCTGATAGGAACCCATGCCATGCCGAACTCTTTCAAAGGCGCTGCCGTCTACCTGAGTGCTACCGATATCGAGGCGCTGCACCATGCCCAGGACCATCTGTCTACACAGTTGGAGTCGACCAGTACTGAGGTACCGGAGTTGTTACAGGCGCTGGCCGGGGTTCATGCGATTCTCAGTAAGGTCACTCAAGCGCAGCGAACTCGTGCACGTAGTAGCGCCGTGGCAAAGGCGCTCAAGGTAGCCGAAAGCGATTGATAAGCCGCAATACCACACCAAACCAACAGGAAAGGAACTGCCGCCATGAAGAAGCCTTCGCACGCCTTAAGCCGAGCCGACTGGCAGGCGCTCTATGATGATAAAGCCGCCTTAATCAAATCCCCGGAGGCGCACCAGGTCGCGCTGGACGAACTTGCGGGCACCTTGCGCGCCCAAGGCGTGATAGATGACGGTGAGCTGGCCGATCTGGCCGAACAAGCCAGCGCGGCCTATCAGTGGGGTGTGGAGGAACAGCTGAGCGCTGAGTCAAACCCGCCGGAAGACCATTAAGCACAACGGAGTAAGGGCCGTGGCTGAGCACACCCCGCAACAACTGGCGGCTTATGCCGAGGTCAGCGACGCCCTGGACGTAGAAGGCTACGGCGATCTGCTGACGGGCCAAGCGGTCGACGTGCGCGACGCGGTGGCACAGATGCAGTTGGACGCCGAGCAGATGGCTGAGCGGGCCGCACGGCTGCATCGGTTGTTGGCCGGAGCTGACGCCCAGGCCGCCCAAGAACGCCGCGCGGCCGAGCAGGAATAGTCCGCGCGTTACCCATAACGAACCGAGCCGAAAGGAACCCCCGCCATGCCGACCACCGCCATGCAAAAGCTGGCTGGCGAGCAAATCGCCTTTGAACGGATTATCCAAGGGATTTGCACGTGGCGCCCGGACTTGCAGCCGGAGGAAGTCAAAGAGCGCATTCAGCGCCTGGCTGAAGCGAACGTGCACACGCATCGCCAATGGGCTGAGTCGTGTCAGATGCGAGCGCGCGAAGGCGAGCCGATGCCATGGGAAGAAGGCGCGCCGGGGTGACGCCGCGTTACCCATAACGAACCGAACTGAAAGGAACCCAATTTATGCAGACTGAACAATCCCCACCCCCCCGCCAGCCTATCGTGCGCCGCTATTTCTTCGGCATGACCAGCCATATCGAGTTGGCATGCGGCCATAGCCGTGATGAACGCGTGATGTGGGCCGGTAGCGATGTTGCGCCAGGTGAAGCGACGACCTGTTTTGATTGTGGCCTGGTGGCCGCTGGCCTGATGCCGACCGAAGAACAGTTGCAAGCGTTCCGCCGTAAGCACGGGACGGAGTGACCCGCCGCGTTACCAATAACGCTTTATATGTTCAATGCAATGTAACGATTACTAAAACCGCCAGAGATAAAACGATATGTCAAAAACCCTTTTGCAAGGCCCGAAGTTTGAAGCCAAGGACTGTGCCCACTGCGCCGGTACCCGTGTGCGATCAGGGGAGCCCTGCCCCCGATGCAATGGTGCGGGGGCGTTTCTAACCAGGCGCGGCCGTGCTGCGCGAGCGTACATGAACACCCTGCTGGTGAAACCGGGCGCCGAAACGGTCGTGGGGGATGTGATTTGGTTCCCGGTCGGGGGCGTGAAGGTGGCCAGCGCTGTCTTGCGTGTTGAGCACGGCGTGGGCTCAACTGAACGCATCCGGCTGTATGGGCTGCGCCGCATGAAGAATGAAGAAATCGCTTTCACTGTGGCCGCCCATGGCACGGTAGAGCTGGCGCACACTCCCCAGGAGCTGGAAGAGGTGCGCTTGAAGGTCGAGGCGTACCAGGCCAGCCTGACCAAGACGGGAAGCGTATCGCGGCGCCGGCGCTTGCCGTCCTGGTCGATGCGAGTTGCGTAGATGACGCAAAGCCGCTAATGAGTCAAAGCGTTTTAGTGCTTTAGAGTTTGCCCTACGGCCATTCGGGCCGACCGAACATAAGGCGTAGGGCATGAGTGATGTGTTGGCGGTGCGTGATAGTGACTTGGTAATGCGCGAGCTGGCGCAAACGAAGGCATCCGTTATTGAAGCTCAGCGGGTGCTGATCGTAGGCGCAGGCTCTATTCCCAAGCTGGTTGGCGAGTTGAATGCCAGCCTGGCAGACCTCGGCTATGTGTGCGTGCCGTTGGAGCCCGCGCAAGGCTTGTACAAAACATTCGGCGATCTGCTGGCGTGTCCATCGCTGGCGCCGCTGCTACAGCCTGGCGCTGGAGCCCACCAGGCAGTGGCCCCTTCTGAAACGGTGCTGGAGAATGTTGGCGTGGTAGTTGAGTACGAACAATCCCAGCCCGCGGCCAACTCGCCAGAATCCGTAGTGGTGGACGTGTCGACACTCGACATGAGCAAGCCTATCAACTGGAAGGAGGGGGACGTTTTTATCTCCAATCCCCGTATTACGCTCCCCCACCAGTGTCGTAAGTGGCTGCTCGACTTCCTGGACCTGTCCGACCTGGATAATCTGACCGGGGTGGACGTACAAATCAGAAGCCCCAACACCACCACAACTGAGCTGATGACGCTCAAGCAATTTATGGCTCAATACGTCTTTCTAGAGCGCCCGGCCGCCGAGCAAAGCGCTACCGAATAGGCCAGTTTCGACCCCTCAAAATACGGGCTTGCATACCACTATGTAGGCCCGTTTCCATGCCCCTTAATGCGATTCAACAAGCCCGGAGCACCGCGCGGCTATTGCTGCTTCACGCGCCGCTACTGTCGGGCGAACTCACCCCCATCGAGCGAATGCGCGCCACGGCTGAGACCGTCGATCTGCATGCCGCGCTGCTTGATGCAGTCCCCCTTGAAAATCAAAGCCCCCTCAACGCTTTAGAGTTAATGCGTTATAGCGCTGAACTGCTGACAGTGCGCGCCAACCTGGAGGCGGGCAAGCTCAGCGCCATTGAACAAGTGCGCGCCAGTGCCAGGGGGCTGGAGCTGCGCGGCCTGCTGGGTAGTGCTGGCCCCGCCCGCCGGCCGCAACGGCGCCGTAACGCATCCACAGCCAAAGCTGTCACTACGCTGATTACCGACAAGGTAGCTCAGAAGAACGGTGGCCTGCTGGTAGTGGGTAATGCCGAGGCGCTGGACAGCTACGCGCGGACCTTCCTTGATCAAGCCAAATATACGGTTGCGCCCACCGGCCTGCTGTTGACCAAGAGTCAGGCGCGATTAGCTGAGCATCTGCCCAACACTCAGGAGGTGCTGCCATCCGGGGCAGTGATTTTCAGCTATGCCGATATCGGCGGCGTTTCTGTCGCCGTTGGTGGTGAGCTGTCCGGGATCGCTCGCGACCTTCCTGAGCTGAAAAGCCAAATGGCCCAACGCTGGGGCTCCGAGAAGTACCTGGCCGTTTTTGGCGAGACCGCGGCGCCGGCCGATGTGCAGGCCCACCAGGAAGAGCAAGCGCTCATTGCACAACGCAAAGCAGACAACGCAGCCGCCGAGATTGAAGCCGCTGGCGCGCCTCAGCGTGCAAAGGATGAGGCTGAGGCGCTGGCCAAGGCCGAAGCTGTGGAGCTGGAGCAGGCCCGCGCCGCAAATGAGCAGCAAAGCCGAGACTTTCACGCGGCCACCGCCGGCGCCGGCGTATCAGATAACCCAATCTACCAGGCGTATCTGGACACCCTGGAGCAATTGCCGGATTTCAAAAGTGGGAATGCAGATTTTTTGGGCTGGGCCACCATGCGGGCTGGCGAATTTGAGAGCCAGAGCAAGGGCCGCGTGTCCTCCGACAAGGCTGGCCACCTGGCATACGTTCGCCAGTGGGCGGATGAGCACCTATCGCAGCGTGTGAAGGATGCCAGGGCCGCAGCTGAGCCGAAACAGCCTGAGTCGGCGCCGGCGCAGCACCAAATCATTGAGTACACCACCAAAAAACAGAAAGTCTTGCGCGGTGTGCTGCGCACGGACCTTAGCCTTGCCGAGGCGAAGGCTATCGACCCGTACACCTGGCGCATGAACGGCGGTTATTTCATTCGCGAAAAGTACCTGGCGGGCGACACCAGCGCTATCCAGGCGGCGCCGGCGCCGGTGGTGCTGTCTCCCGAGCAGGAAGCTGAAAAAGCCGCCAGTGATGCCCGTTACGTAGAAGAGCGCCGGGTGTGGGCGCTGGGTATCCAGGTTGAAAAGTTGCGCACAGTCGCAAACAAGGCGATTGAGAGCGGCGAGGCTGGGATGACCCAGGACCGCAATACCAACACCGCCAGGCGCGCCGGCATGGCGGCCAGCGCCATCGACAAGGCCGCTGCGAACCATGCGGACGGACGGACCCTCAATAACATCGCTGACGCTATCGAGGTTGGGGCCGGCGGGTTGCTGAGTAAATTAACCAGCCGCGTGCAATTAGGTGAATTGCAGAGAGCGTTGCGTCTCGCCCAGTACGAGACGGATCGAGGATTGAGCTGCAGCGCTCAGCTGCAACGTAAAGGCCGCCCGTTCGATGAGAACGACCTCAAGAACATCGCTTTGCCGAGCCAGGTAACTTGGGCCAGCCGTTTTTCGGCCGCAGCGAAAGCTATCGAAAAACTAAAGCCCATCGGTAACGGCCGCCTGATTGCGGCGTTAAAAAAGATGGGCGACCGGCCTGAGCGCTTTGCGATGCGCGCCGAAGACGCTGCCATTACCCGCAAAGCGAATGACGTGCTCAAGGGCACCATGGACTCGCATGTCCTCGCCGACCCGGTCGAGAGCATTGCTCGCTTGGACCGCCTGGCGCGAATGGGCATTACGGATACAGCCACACTGCGTGAAGCCGCGCGTGAGCTGCTGCCGTTTATGGCTGCAAAGACCGAAGAGAGTGCAGTCAAAAAGGCTGAGCGGGCAATCAATGGCCAGAAGGTCGGCATCGACTTTTTCCCAACCCCTGCGCATGTCGCCCAACGAATGGCCAGCCTGGCGCACATCAGTGAAGGGATGCGCGTACTTGAGCCGAGCGCCGGCAATGGCAACCTGGCGGACGCTGCGAAGTCCGCCGGCGGCGTGGTGGACGTTATCGAGATATCCAGCCAATTAAGGGACATATTGACGGCGAAGGGATACACGGTGGTGGACCACGATTTTGATGGTTTCACGCCCGAGCAGCCTTACCAGGCCATTTTGATGAACCCACCTTTCTCCCAGCGCCGCGATGCAGCTCACATCATGCGGGCATTTGGAATGCTGGCGTCTGGCGGCTACTTAGTGGCCATTGCGGGGGAGGGTGTGTTTATCGGCAGCGACCAAAAGGCTGTCGCCTTCCGAGATTGGTTGGATGCTCATAACGCCACAGTCGAGGCGCTGGAGGGGGGCACTTTCAAGGACAAGGATCTGCTGGCGCAAACTGGCGCAAATGCCAGGTTGATCGTGCTTAAGAGGTAGCTCGCAAACCCACGAAAACCATGCAAACCCCCGCCAAAAACGGGGGTTTTTGGCACTTAACATCATTTCTGAAACGAATCGGGCGCAGCCCACCATCATCAGAAATGAGGTTACACATGCCTACGAACACTTACGCGCCCGACTCCGGTTTGGGCGAAGTTGCCGCAAAAGTTGGCGCTCTGGTTGGTGCCGCCCGCGGCAGCAATGGCAATATGCTGGATAGCCTCAGCGCTCCGGCAGTTGATGCGGTAAAAGATGCTGTTGCCAACGCCAGCAAGCTGTTGCCTGCTCGTATGGCTCGCCTGCTGGACAAGATCGACGGCGACGCCAACCGCGCGTTCGCTGTTACCTCTCTGCTGGACGGCATCACCAGCTTTGAGCGCAAGTGTGGCTTCTCCCCGTCCGCCGACATGCTCGACGCCGTTATCTCCCAGGCTGAAAACTTGGCCGACGGCAAAAGCTCTCAGGTGCTGCCTGACGGCGTCACCCTGGACAGCATCAGCACCAACAACGCATCGGCCACCCTGTCCCACCAGCCGAACCGTATCGCCGTCGCCATCACTGGCGGCCTGAGCGAGGCCATTCCGTTCGGCGCTTATCTGCCTTCGGACCTCAGCTCTAACGAGTCCAAGCTGGCCATCATCACCTCCATTACTGGCTCCAACTTCGGTGCCTACAAGGAAGGTGACATTATCGACGGCACCTCTGGCGGCCGCGAATACACCCGCTCCGAGCGTGTTGTAAGTGTTGTGGTTGATGCCGACCGCACCGGTGGCGCCTTCGCTATCACGTCGCAGATTGCTGGCGCTGGCGTGACTGTGCCGCTGCTGCGTAGCCGTACCTCGGTTGCCGTGAACGGCTTCACCGTTGCTTACGAGCAGTCGAACAACTCCGGTACCGATACCTCGCTGATTTCCGGACAGTTCACCCAGGCCGGCAAATCCTACGTCATCAACGGCAGCGTCAATGTTAAAACCGGCGCCGGCACCCTGACGTTCAACCCGGCTCTGGCGGCCGATATCGACGTGGAAGTTCAAGGTTTCATCGACTTCGAGGCCAAGCCTGAGCTGGCACCGCGTATCGGCACCATTGCGCAGAGCTTCAGCCTGTATTGCGCGCCGTCCCGCCTGATCATGCAGGCCACCCCGGATTCGCGCAGCCAGTCCCAATCGGAATTGGGCGCTGACCGTCTGACCATCGCTGTACAGGCCGCCCGCACCCAGCTGGCGAACGAGCGCTACATTGCTGCCCTGCGTAAGGTCCGCAAGCTGGCCAAGAACACCAGCCGCACCTACGACTTCAATGCCGCCGAGCAGCTGACGCTCAAGACCCGTTCCGACGCCTTGCGCGACCTGGGCTCGTTCATCGCGGCCGTTGACCAGGACGTTGCCAACCAGACCATGGAATTCGGTCTGAGCTTCTTCTACGTCGGCGCCATCGGTATGTCCCAGTTCCTGGCCATGGAAAGCGGCGCCGACTTTGTTCCGTCGGGCCTGCCTTCGAAGCCTGGCATCTGGCGTGTGGGCCGCTACAAGAACAAATACGACGTGTACTACAGCCCTTACGTCGTCGAAGAAACCGACACTGATATCGAAATTCTGTGCATCGGTCGCTCCCCGCAAGTGGCGCGTAACCCGATTGTCTTCTCGGACGCGGTATCGCCGACCCTCATCCCGCTGGCGGTCAATGCCGATCTGAAAACCGGTGCGGCACTGTTCTCCCGTCAGTTGACCGAAGTGAACCCGCACCGTCAGTCCGCACTGGGCTGCGCGCTGATCACCATCAAAAACGTGTACGCACTGGGCTAACTGGGGGCTGTCATGGCTGCGAAAACTGGAGCAAAACCAGCGGTTAAGGCCGCTGGCGCTAAACCCGCAGCGGCCCCCAAAGCACCGGAGGCTGTGGAGGAATCCGCAGCCGCTCCGGGCGCTGGCGAGCCTGCTGGCAGTACAGGTTCCACCGGTAGTTCTGGCTCTGCCGCTACTGACGAGAGCGATTCCGAAAGGGCGGCCCGTGAACAGCTGTTCAGCGACTTGGTTGATGAGGCCGAGCAGTTGAACCGCGAGTGGGATGAAAACGCAGCTCAGGTTCTCCATGAGCGCATGGCCTTGCTTGAGGACGAGGCGCGGGCCATGGACGTCGAATTCAACGAGCTTTCCCTGTTGGAAGGCGAGGCCTGGGCCATGGACGCCGAGCGCACTAAAAGCCAGAAAACCACGCAAACCGCCGCCGAAGAGGCCGCCGGCAGTGCCGTAACGTTGAACGTGTGGGCGCTTCCCGAAATCGGCGAGTTCCCGGCCACTGTCATCCTTGAAAACCACACCCGAAACCGCGTCGGTGTACCTGGCGCCGATGTCGCGCTTGATCCGTATGAGCGCGTCGAGGTCACGGTTTCCCTGGAGCAGTTCGCCAAGCTCGCCAAATCGCTTACCAGCAGTGCGCGGGCGCACAAGTGGGACAACCTCAAAGGCTTACAGGTGAAATATGACCGTAAAGATTGATCGACACGCAGGAAAAGCGCCCCTCACCATCGTTGACGCGTTGGTTGGCGCTCTGAGCTTCCCCCTCGTGGTTGTGCTCACGCACAAGAACGACAAGCCGTTGGTGATTCCGTCCTCGGGCATCAATACCGCTATCGAGCCAGGAGCGCCCACGCCGGTGAAGGTGAAAAGCCGCGATCAGGTATGGATGCTGGTCAGCGATCTGTCCGAATTTGCACACCGCGCCGGTAACGATTCCGACGACTTCGCCGTTTTGAGAGCGCCATCGGACGAAGGCGCTACCCAGGAAGCCCCCCAGTTGTCCCAAGAGGCGCTGGACAGTCCGGCGCCGGCTGATCCATCCGCCGGTGGCGTCAAGCCTGGCAGAACCAAGGAGTCCAAGTAATGACCATTCCTTTTTCTCGTACCATTGATAAGCGTTCGGGCGTACAGCTCAATCCAATCAATGACATGTCGGAAACCCCAAGCACCAGCACCGTAGCGCATAACATGGCCATTACCGGCCGTTTTGCACGAGGTCGCATCGACAAGGTTTTTGCGGTCTCGCGCAACAAGCTCAAGCGCACCCTTGGGGCCGCACAGTCTATGTCGGTCAGTGCGTTGGGTGAGCCTTACGTGCACATCCAGGAAGCGCTCAAGTCGGGTACCGTCCAGGCTATCGTTTCGCGCCTGGTGAGCGCAGAAGCCACCAACAAGCTCATGGTGGCGTCCGTTCCAAAACCTGCACCCGAGGGCGCGGAAGCCGCTCCAGCTTGGACTCTGGTTACTGAGGCGGCCGGTCCTACCGGTGACTACCTGGTAGCTATCAAGCACCTGGAATGCTTCTCTGAAGGTGTCAAGGCTGAAATCCATGCGGACGCCGCCGTTGGTGCCGACGGCAAGCCGGCGCCGTCCAAAATTATCGTCCTGCAATTGCGCGACGTGAACACCAATGAAATCGTCCTCGGCCCCTACAAGGGCTCGCTTGATCCGGCTGCGCTCGACGAGTTCGACAAGAGCTACTTTATCGGCGATATCGTGGCGCAATTCACCGACCTCTTGGAAGTCGTCGAGGTGAACGCAGACGCCGCTGTGCCTACGACTTGTGCGTTCTATGGCAAAAAAGACAACAAAGACGCATACGCTTCGGCCGTGCTGGTGCCGTTCACCGAAGGCTCTAAGCTTTACACCACATCGGACCTGGATGCGGCCGTAGACCGTATCCGTCGCTCCCGCCCGTCCTTCACCTACATCGGTAGCGGCGGCACCGAGAACGTGGCACTGATTTCCCGACTGCTGGAGCTGGGCAAGCTGATCAACAAGCAAGTCTGTTGGGACATCCCCGGTCGTTTCACCCCAGCCGCAGCGATCACGTTTTACGCCTCCGTTGGTGGCGCCACTGACAGCATTTACAGCCAGTGCTATTGGGCGCCTATCAAGGCAACCAACCCGGCGGCAGGCGGTATCGCATTCATGGGTACGTCTGGCCTGAACATCGGCCTGCGCTGCGCTCGCAATGCTCAGACCAACGCCAAGGGCATTGCCCCGCGTAACGTCGTGATCGCGGGCAGTGACTTCGCCGTCAATCGTACCAACATGGTGCAGGCCTACGAGCCGGACGAGGACACTGAGCTGGAAGAGCTGGCCGCGAACCGAATCAACCCGGTGCTGTTCAAGGATTACCAGAGCGGCGGTAAATACGCCTGGATCGACTCCCTCACCGGTGCGCAGACCGAAGGCGCCACCAAGTTGATTGCGGTAGTCGAAATGGCTACCTATGTCGACGACACCCTGGCATCCGCCGCCCAGGAAGCGTTGCAAAAGCCTATGGCCAAAGCCATCGAGAAAACCACCAAGTTTGCTGGCAACTTCCTGGAGTCGCTGCAATCGGCTGGCTGGTTGCAGCCAAGCGCTGAACTTGATGGCGCGTGTTACTCGGCCACCATCCAGGCGAATGCAAACCAGCCATTCGAAAAAATGAACATCGACACGGCAATCTGCTACGACGGTACGGCTCGTATCATCGTTCAGCAGCAGTCCGTCGTCCGCACGTAAGGGGATCAACAATGGATAAGTTACTGCAACACGTACTCAGCACCAGCGCCGCGGTAAGCCTGGCCTACGCGCCGAAGGCGCCCGAAGTGCCTAAAGTACCAGCCCTGCCGCTTGATCCGCTTGTCGCGGCAATGCTTGACGCAGTGAAGCCGGAAAACGCACCGGCCTCTCTGTACACCGATGAAATGCGTCAGGACGCGGTGAACATCGTCCAGGAATGGGCCGAATCGGACCTGGAAGAGGGCGAAGGCTTCGGCGACCGTCTGTATGCGCTTGTTGTCGGTAGCGCGACCGAGGGCGACGACGATCTGACTGACGACGAAGCCGACTATGCCGCCGCCGTGGCCGAGTTGGTGGGCGATTACCTGGAAGGCAAAGGCATCGAATCGTCCGACGTGGATTCGCTGTTGGGTGATGATCCATCGTTCGACAACGACGTGGCCGCGCGCATTCATGATGCCCTGTTGGACAAGCTCCCGCAGGGTGATGACGCCATGCTCGACGACGCCGACAAGTTCGTCAGCGGTGATGACGATCAAATGCTCGATGCGGTTTACAAGAAGGTCGTGGCCATTCGTGGCGGCCTGAAAGTGCGCATCAAAAAGCGTGTCAGTGGCCGCGTGCGCCTGACCGCAGCGCAGAAAGGTGCCATTCGCAAAATGCACAAAAAAGCATTCTCGGGCGCGGCGAAGATGAAGCGCGCGAAGTCCATGCGCCTGCGTCAACGCCTGCTGGGCAAGTAAAACATGGCCGACTTTAGCGTTGACAGTCTTGGCAAAACCGTTTCGGGCGCCATCCAGGGCGCAACTGCGCCGGCTGCCGGAGGCGCGTCAAACACCTTGCTAGGGTCGGCCACCAAATTCGTAGGGAGCGGCGCCGCTGGCGCGGCTTCCGGTATCTTGAAGGCGGGCGTCTCGACCTTCGACGGCATGGTCGGCGGCAAAGCCAACCGCCAGGCGCTTGAGGGCGCGGCAAATACCGTGACTGGTACCGTCTCTGACCTGTGGTCGGGGAAGACGACCGTGGGCGCTGTATACGACTCAGCTTCTGCAAAGGTCATGGGCCTGGTGGAGGGGGCAAAGACCGCCGACCCATCTGCATTGGTAGGCAGCATCACAGGCAGCGTTGGCGAGTATTTGCCAGGGCTTAAAACGTTAAGCTCCGACCTGGGGGGCGACTGGGGGAGACTGTCGCCGCTGTTGCTGGTGCGCCTGTTTGTCTGCAATGCCAAAGGCGTGGCCGACATGAAGGAGTTCACTGGCGTGTACGCGGCGATGAAAGAAGGCTCATTCGAAGCCCAGCAAAATTGGGTTTCGCCGTTTGAGAGCACCGGGCCAGAAACTAAGGCGCCTGCTTTGGCCGGCATGCTTCAATCTGGCTCGCTGGTGCCGGTCCTGAACGCGCTACAGGCGATTTCCCCGTTCAAGGATGGCGCAATAGCGGACTCGCTCAACTCAGGCTCTGACAAGCTCAAGAGCATCATGCGGGATCTTGAGGGCCGCACCGGCATTACCAAGTTGAATTCGCGACAGGTGTTTTCAGGCATGCCCCCGGTGAAGGTCAACTTCACTCTCCACTTCCGGGCGGTGAAAGACGCCCTGACGGAAGTTGAGGCGCCGTTGACGCGCCTGCTTGAATGGGTTTTTCCGCAAGAGCTGGCGGAAGATGGGATTTTGTCCGAGGTGCTGAAAACGACGAACGATATCGAGTCTTTCATACAGGCGCTTTTTCCATCGACGGCCCCTAAGCTGCTCGGGTTCACCTATGCCGGTCGCACCTGGTCGCCGATGGTGATTGAGAGCGTCACGTTTCCCCTGGATGCGCCGAAGACATCGCAAGGCTATTTCTCCGATCTGCCGGTGCAAATATCTATGGCCACGCTCACAGCGCTCGACCGTCCGGACATAAAGCGCTTCTTCGGCCGATAGCTGGCTGAAAACACTGCAAACCCCGCCCATTGGCGGGGTTTTTTGCATGTGACGATTGCCCGGAGTGATCAATTTCTCCAGAGGTGACGTATGACAGTTAGCAGCATGGCGGTTTTGAGCCGCACGTTTCAAAACACCAACGATATTGGCGCCAAAGCTGTTCAGGCTGACGCCTGCCTGGTGATCGATGAATTCCCGGACATGATGCTGCTGTTCAAGCAGTTTCCTTGGCCCGTAGCCACTGGCGGCGCTGTGATTGAGTACTTCGGTCCACTGGGTCAGAAAATGGGTCAGCTGAGCCAGAACAAGACCATGCAGGAAGGCCCGGTCTCGATTTATGAAACCCGCGCCAACCACGCAGGTGAGTTCCTGAAACAGCTGATTGCCATTGGCGGTGAGTTCAACGGCACCGTCTACGCGGGCCGCCCCGATGACTACACCCGCAAGGAAGACTTGAAGAAATGCATGCTGGTCGTTGATACCCCTGACCGTGACTGGGAGAACGATACGCAGGTGCTCATGCTGTCCGGCACCATGACCTTCCACTGGTTTGCGAACCAGTAACCATGAAGCTCAGCCAATTAGTTGAGCAGTACGTTGCTGATCTGCCGATTGGCTGCGTGCTGACCGAAGAGCAAATAGCCCGCAGTCTGCGTAACGCAACTCGGCAGTATTGCGGCTATGCAATCTTGGCCAGCGCCGAAACCCTTGATGCCGTCGGGGCAAAGCCCGGCGGTGTTGATGTTGATTTGTCTGATAGCGAGCTGGCGATTATTCAGCCGCTGTGGACGTTGTATCTGGAGAAAGAAAACGCGCTTGCCCTGGAAGCATCGAAAAGCCAAGGCGCTGAGCTGTTCGGTCGCAGTGTTTCAGAGGTCGTGCCGTCGATTCTGGAATACGAGCTTGCACTGCCACGGCTGGCCTTTTCCTTCGCGGTGAGGTCGGTCTGATGGGCAATATCTTCGAGCGTCTGGCTTACCAAGGGCTCAGCGCCGTAGCTCCAAAGGTTGGCTTGAGCGGCAAAGTGCTCAAGTACAGCAACGTGGCCAAGAACTTCCTCAATGGCAATTTGAACGGCGCGGCCAACGGTCTGCTGGATAACGTGTTTGGGCGTACCAGTGCATTTTCTGAGGGCGGCAACATCATACTGGCCGGCCAGAGTTGGCAGAACCAACTCCAGATGTTTGAAGAGGCGTCGAGCGTCCTGCGTGAGCGGACGAACCTTTGGCATGTCGGCGTCGACCCGGTGGGCAAAGTGTCGGCGCCGCGCGTCAACCTGCTGGCCACCGAGGTTTCGTTTAACAGCGTCCAGCTGGGCTATGAGCCGGTAAAGATCGGCTCGGGCTTCACTCAAGCGCCTACTGGTGCTGATCCGTTGGAGCTGCGCCTTGTTTGCTACGACGTTAGCGGTGAAATCAAGACTTGGTTCGAACAGCTGTTCACCCTTGCCGCACACCCGGACGGAACGTTTGGGCTCCCCACTGACTACGCCAACACGATCACCGTCACTCACGGCGCTGTCGAGGAAGGGCGCGGCTACTCCAAATCCTGGGTGCTGTTACCGGTTTCGTGCGAGGTCAATCTTTCGCGCAGTACGGACGATTTCACGGCCCTTAACCTGTCATTCACCCAATACGACACCTTGGGGACTTTATGAAGTACATCAACCCAATCAACACGCGGCGTATTTCCGTTGAGATGTCGGAAATGGTCATTGAAGACGTGGAAAAGCTCTGTGAAATCCCGGCCATTTATGACCAGCGGACCGTAAGCGAACTTTTGCGTCGGATCTGCAAGCCGATTGAGCGGCCCAACGCCGTATCAGACCCGCGTTTCTGGTCCGTCAATGAGCGCATCTATGTGGTGGCCAGCTACATGGCTTCCACGCGTGACGACGGCCCGGACTTCCCGGTGGGCGCCGGCGATAGCGATGGCCACTTTAGCGACTACCTGCTGCCCAATACTGATTACGTCCCTGACATCCCGTTCACCTATAACGGCGAACAGTTGTTGTTCAGTCCGCTGCTGGGTTATCAGGCCGAGATTATCGAATCCCTGATAGCCGGTGGCGCCTACAAGTCGACTGATTACAGCTGGTGGTGTGGCGCTATGGCGGCGTGCGTTCGTGACGAAGGTGTAGACCCAATTCCTTATACCGATGACGCAAGTTATGAGGCCGCCCTGGTGGAGCGAATCACCGCCATCCGCCGGCTGCCGGAATCAGAATTTGTCGGGCTCTTCCAAGCCTACCTGGGCGCCACCATGGCGGGCGCGCACCTGGTGCACGCAATCACGAGTTCGTACGGCGTGATTGCCTCACCGATTACAGAGCCCAAAGAGGGGGTGCCAGAGTTAGCACCAGCCCGATTTCCTGCCCATTCCTGCATCAGCTTCGGCGCGCGTCAAGTTATGGGATTCGTATAACGCCGTCAGGGCTGAGCTGGCGCTGTACTTCGGCCAAGACCTGACGCGGTGCGGAAAGCTGACCGAAACCAGAATTCGGGCGTTATTTGATAGCAAACCTTTCAGCAACTGGAAGACGGCCCGAGAAAACGAAAACAAAGGGGTCCAGGCAACAATCAATCGTCTGGATGCGGTCATTAAATCACTTGGCAACGTGGCGCAAATCATCGCCAAAAAAGGCGCATGAATGACGCAAACCAGCCGCCAGCGGCTGGCACAAAGCCATAGACAATATCGGTAATTAACCATGACCAGATGGAATAACGATATGGCCGCTGACGTGCAGCGAATCATGGATACACCGCTCGCCAAGCTCAGCCTGGGAATCGCTCAGGCGGGGGCCGTAGCGCTGCTTATCGGCGTGTGCAGCAGCATCACCACCAAGCTCGACAACATTCAGAACACTGTTAACCAAAGCTCGCGGGACATGGCCTTGGTGCAAAACGATGTTCGTCGCTTGGAAACTTCGACCAGCGAACTGCGCGCCGAGCAATCTTCGGGCGAAAAGCGCACCTCTCGGCTGGAGTTCAAGGTTGAGCAGATGGAGAAGGACCGGGCCAATGACCGCAACAAGTAATGCTCAGCCGCCGGCGACATTCAAAAACCTGCTCCGGCAGAAGTTGAAGCCGTACAACAAGAGGATTTTCGCCATCTGCCTGGTGCTCGATGGCCTGGTGGCACTGATGACGCTTTACAGCGATGCGCCGCCATTTGACGCGGTTATTTACGGGGCCATTTCAGCAGTCGTCAAGGCCGCGAACGTGGGCCTTCACTACCTCAAAAGCACCATCCAGGATGAAGATACCGATGCCGCCAGTTAGCACACCACCGGCCGCCACCCAGGCGGAAATCGACATTGTTGCCCGCACCCTTTGGGGCGAGGCTCGCGGCGAAAATGAGGCAGGGCAGATTGCCGTGGCCTGGACCATCCGCAATCGGGTATTTGATGGAAAGACCAACTCCTGGTGGGGGGAGGGCTATATCGGCGTCTGCCAGAAGCCGTGGCAGTTCAGCTGCTGGAACGCCAACGATCCGAACTCGCCTTATCTGCGCGGCGCCAAGCCCATCCCGGCCGGTGAGTACAAGAAGGCGCTGGCGGCCGCCACTGCTGTGCTGAATGGCCTCAAGCCTGACCCAACTGGCGGCGCGACCCATTACTACGCCACCACGATGCCGAAGCCGCCGGCCTGGATCAAAGGCGCCACTCAAACGCTCAAGCTCGGGCGTCACATCTTTTTCAAGAACGTACCGTAACTGTTCACCGGGGCTGGCAAATGAAGATTGCACTGTATGTTCTTGCGGCGTTGCTGTTGCTGACTATCGGAGCGGTAGGCGGCTACTCGCGAGCCTCCAGCAACTACCAGCCCAAGCTCGACGAAGCGGGCACCAGCCTGGCCAGCATCACATCCGCCCGCGACAACCTGTTGGCGCTCACTACTGAGCAGGGGTTGAAGTTGGGCGAGCTGGTGCGGCTTGGCAACGAGCGAGAACTGGCTGCCGAGAAGGCGCAGGCCGGCGCACGAGCAGTGGCGGGCAACCACTATGCCGCTGCAAACGACATCCTGAGAGGGCGAACGGGCGGCGACCAATGCGTAGCGGCCGAGGCGGTAATAGACGGGGAGCTTTTCGGACAATGAAAACGCTGATCATTTTTGCCACATTGCTGGCGCTCTCTGGATGCGCCGGCAAACCAACTGAGCCTCCACCGATTATCCGCGTTCCGGTACCGGTGCCGGTCCCGTGCCGAACGAAGGGCGTAGAGGTTCCAGCCTTTGCTGCTGAGGGTCTGAAAAAGTCCGACCCGCTACAGGTGAAGGTGCGCGCGCTGATGGCAGAGCGGCGTCAGCGCATGGGGTACGAAGTCCAGCTGTTGGCTGCTGTATCAGCATGCCAATGAGTTAAAGAGTTATAGTGCTATCGCGCTATAGAGTTAAAACGCCAAAACGCCAAAAAGGATCGGGGAGCATTAAGCTCCCCGGTCCTTTTTTAGGCGTGGGCGCTCATTGGGTAATGAGCGCCCGAGTGCTTTTCGATGCGAACCGGTGGAGCGCTGCGCTCCATCACATACTTGGCCCATCGATCCATCATTGGGCGCCGACGTTCTAACAAATTGCCTCGGTTGTAAGCCCTGGTGGTGGCGTTGCCTACGGCGTGCGACAGCGCAACTTCACAGAGGTCGGACGGAAATTTAGTTTTCTCGTTTACCCAGGACGTGAATGTGGTGCGGAACCCATGTGGTGTGCTGGTTTCACCGTACTTGATCAGGACGCGGCGCATTGCGTTGTTTGGCATGATCGCTTCAAGGGTGCGGTTGGGGAATATGAACTTGCTTTTGCCCCTGGTGTGCACGTCCTTGAGCACAGCCATTGCCGCGTCACTCAGCGGGATCTGGTGTGGCTTACGGTTTTTCATCCGTACGGCCGGTATGTTCCAGGTCTTGGTTTCGAAGTCGATTTCGTCCCACTCGGCGCCCATAGCTTCGCCACTGCGGCAAGCTGTCAATATTACGAATTGTAGGCAGCGTGCGGCGCGGGTTACATCGCCTTCAAGCTTCTCCATAAAGCTCGGCAAACGGGAGTAGGGCATGGACTCCAGGTGAACTGTCTCTGGTATAGCGCGAGACAGAATGTTTTGCAGGTGGCCACGCCAGCGCGCCGGGTTCTCACCGTCACGATTGCCGCGTGTTTTTGCGAAGTCGAGAATCAGCTCTATGCGGTTGCGGACGCGGCGAGCGGATTCTGGCAATTCACGCCAAATTGGGTCGAGTACGGAAACCACAGCGTCGGTGTCCACGTCGCCCACCGGCAAATGGCCAATAATCGGGAAAACATGGTCGCGCAGTGAGCTGTGCCACTGGGCCGCATGCTTTTCGGACCAGCCATGTTTGTAGCGCTCGATTCGTTCCAGCGCTTCATCTTGAAAAGTAACGGTTTTTTTGACTTCCTGGTGCTTCTCGGCCAACGGGTCAATACCGTTGTTAATTAGCACCCGCATTTCAAGGCTTGCGGCGCGAGCATCCGCCAGCGACACGAGTGGGAATTTTCCCAGGCCCGCGTCGTGGCGTTTGCCATTCATCTGGTACCGAAGTATCCAGAATTTCGCACCGCTCGGTGTCACTCTCAAGAATAAGCCGTGCTTATCCTGGTAAGAGGCCGGGATGGTGATGTTTTGGATAGCCTTCTGCGTGAGAGCCATTTTGGTTTTACCTTTTATGCGCGATTTGTAGGTGCAGCGTTCTGATATCCATTTCGTGAGTGAAGAACAGTGTTTGCAGCTAGACAGTTTGGATTTTGCCGGGGAATCCGACACGTGACCTTTCAGATAGTGCCGAAAGTACGAGGGATATAGTATCCCCGATCAGACGGCTGGAAACCCCCGGATGGGCTGGCTTCTAGCGTAATTGGGGTGAGGTGTTCCCACACTTTGCCCCACACTAAACCGTAGAAGGTTCGCGGGGCGCGGCGCGGGTATATTTTAGGAGGGGGAATACGATCCGACGAGCGGTATGTTTAAAACGGGGTTTTTTTTGCTTTGGTCGCGTTTAAGTAGTTCAAATATCGGTCATTACCGCCGAAAAGCTCAATCATTAGGGCCGTATGCTGCCGTTCTGCCATCATTTGTGCCTCAACGCGCTCGGCTTGATGTTTGGCCTGGTTTTGTGACATGCGCGTGAGCCCCTGGCCAATCTCCACCGGAAGCTGGTAGCCAACCGTCATGCTAAGCGCAAGAATTACGGCGAGCAGCGCGATTCTTAGCCGCTTGGCCAGCGCCTGCCCTGCGATGGACACTTGTTTCAGTGGGTGCAGCGCTGAGTACACGTACATAAGGCCGATGGCCAATACGAGCATGGCAATTGATGGCATTCGTTTATCCCTTAAATTCAAACTGAATGAGCCAGCACCACGGGTTGTCTTCCGCCGGCGTGCTGGGGTGACTGCGTGCCCAATATTTGTGGAAGTCGACCTTGGTGGCATAGCCGCATGCCTCCCAAGCGTGCTGGCCCAGGTCGGCGAAGCGGGCGATGTCTAAGCGTCTCACGCGGCCGGTACCGAACCGGGCGTGCCTTTGCGGCGGTAGCTCTTGCAGCAGGTCAAAAGCGTTTCCTTGCTGGATCGGGGCAATATCGCGGGCGATGATCCCGGCCCTGAATGCCATGCGCACGGCGCCCATGAGCCCTATGGCGTCGTCAATGCTCAAACCGAGGGACGCCAGGGCGCCGGCATCGATCACCGGCTGAGGCGCGAAGGGGACAACCACCAGGCGCACGATACCGCTCTGCACCTTGGCGCTGATTTCGGGGGAAAAGGCCATTTGCTTTAAGGCAAAATCAGGGTTGCCGTCATTGGCGCGCCTGAGATATCCGGTTCCGTCGCTCATTGAGGGCTTCCACCGGCGGGTTTTCTTTCGTGCATGAGTTGGCCCAGGGTTATCGGCTGATGAGGTTGAAGGCAACTTTCTTGATGGGGTGGCCATGCTCTTCAACGAGCTGAGCGCCAAGCGTGTCGATGAGGTTTAACGCCGCTTCTCGGGCTTCTGAATAGTTCATTGGCCCGCCGCTGTTCACGTTCCAGGTGGACTCTAGGGCGTTGCCGTGGTTATCCACGACCAGGAACTTGCCGGACCAGCGCACGGGCTTGCGGGGTTGCTTGCCGTGTACCTGGCTGCACCTACCGTTGAAATTGACCTTCACCCGGCAGCTCCCCACCAGGTGGAAAATAAGACGAACAGCTGCGATTTCATGGGCTTATCCCTTGCATAATTGGCCGCCCTGAGTAGAATCCGGGCGACTTATCTCTGGCGATTTAAGTGGGAAGAAACCGCGCGGCTCCAAGGGGCAACGCGGTTTTTTTTCGTCTGCGATTTGGGTTTTAGATGCCCTGGGGCACGTCTTCGCCGCCCAGCGCCTCGATCAGCGCCGGCAGGAACTCGGCGAAGGTCAGCATCATCAGCGCGAAGCTGGCGTCCAGCTGGCCCATAGCTTCGTCGCCGCCATCCTTCTCCGCCTGGTCTTGCAACAAATCCTCGAATTTCAAACGCTTGACGGTCATTTTGTCGTCGAGCATGAAAGACAATTTGTCCTGCCAGGCCAGGGACAGCTGGGTTACGACTTTGCCGGTGGCCAGGTGCACCTGGATTTCATCGCCAGTCAGGTCTTGGCGCTTGCAGCGCACGGTGCCGCCGTCTTCATGAGTGTCGCGCAGTTCGCATTCATCGAGAACGAAGAAGTCGTCCGCCGGTTTTTTACTGGTGGCCCATTCGGTCATAGTTGCCGTGGGCGCCAATTTCACCGTGAGTGGGCGCACCGGCAGGGTGCCGATCACCTCACGTAGGGTCGACAGCAAGTCTTCGGCCCGCTTGGGGCTGGCCGAGTTGACCAGGATCAGGCCTTGTTTTGGAGCAATGGCGGCGAAGGTAGACGAGCGACGGATAAACGCGCGCGGCAGGAAGGCCTGAATGATTTCATCTTTGATCTGGTCACGTTCCTTTTTGTAGACCTTGCGCATTTGCTCGGCTTCGATCTCTTCGACTTTTTCCTTCACCGCATCACGCACCACGCTGCCCGGCAAGATGCGTTCTTCTTTGCGGGCGGCGATCAGCAGAAAGTCACCGCTGACGTGGGCCAGGGGGGCGTCATCATCTTTACCGAAGGGGGCAGTGAATCCGTATGTGGTCAGCTCCTGGCTTGCACAAGGGCGCGCCCGCTTGGTGGCCATAGCACTTTCCAGCGCTTCGGCAGTAACGGGTAGATCCTGGGTCAGGCGATAGATGAGCAAGTTCTTGAAAAACATGAAGTGTCCTTGGAAGGGTAGGGCGGTGGTGGGCCATTAGGCCCGACAAGGGTTATGCGCCTTGCAGGTAGGGGATCGGGGCGAAGGGTATATCGTCGTCTTTGGAGTCTTTATCAGGACCGGGGACGCCCTGCTGGCTCTGTTGCGGGCGCTGGCGCCCGGCGGTGCTTGGATCTGCCGGCCGGTGTTGTTGCTGGTGCTGATCACCCTGGGGGCGTCCTCCCAGCAGCTGCATGGTGCCTTGCATGTCCACTACGATTTCAGTGGTGTAACGCTTGATACCGTCCTTCTCCCATTCGCGGATTTGCAGCTTGCCCTCGATATAGACCTGGGAGCCTTTGCGCAGGTATTCACCAGCGATTTCTGCGACCTTCCCGAACATAGACACACGGTGCCATTCGGTTTTTTCAACCTTCTGGCCAGTTTGCTTGTCAGTCCACTGCTCGCTGGTGGCCAGGCTGAGGTTGGTTACTGCATTGCCGTTTGGCAAATAGCGCGTTTCCGGGTCTTGGCCGCACGTACCGACCAGTATCACCTTGTTGACTCCGCGAGCCATAAATGGCCTCTCCTTAACTATCCCTATACATCGTTTGGGCGCAAAACCTGCGTTCGGTGCATACGATAAAGCGTTCCGATAATTTAAAACAGCGCTTTTATGTCTGCTTAGTTTAGTATCTGTCTAATATCGACTGAACTGGGGCTATACGGATAATGAATCTGGAAGTGTTTGAGGGGGCGACTACGGTGGAAGAGGCTGTAGAAGCCAGTTATATGGAGCGCCGACGCCGGTTTTACCTGTACGTCGACCTTAAGGCCGACGGCGTTCGCCTTGACCTGTTTCGGCATTTGCCCGAGAAGGAGCTTCATACCCTGTCAAACCAGGTGAGTGTTGCTTGCAAAGCCCGCACGGGTATTACAGAGAAGCTGGCCAGGCGGCTGGAGTACGTTATTGGAATACCGTTTGGCTATTTTGACCAGCCTTTGCCGGAGCGCGAGCTGCGTGCATCCATGGCGCGCGGTGCGCGGTTGGTGCGAAAGCTTCAAAAGTACGACTTAGATCCTGAATGGTCGGGCCGCAGCAAGAACAAAATTGCCCAGGTAATGGACTCGCCGAGCGGTCAGCGCGGTGTGTCGAAAGCCCTGTATTTGCAAGTGATTGCGGCGTTACGGCCGAAGAAATCCAGCACGGAAGGGAATGTATAGGGATTGCTGAATGTTAGACGACCACGATTCAGCTATGGTATACAGCACGCCGATTTGAGGCAGATTGCCTGCATGCACAAATAGGAGACGAAAAAAAAGAACCCGCCCCCGCCAAGGTTATAGGTTCTTTTCGACGTACCAAATGATAAAGCACCACAACCATCAACCCTTAAGCTTTCCTTGCTTGCCTTGTGCTATCCGAAGATGGCGCCGAGGGGGTAAGTCTTGTTGGTAGCCCGAGTATATCACAGCCTCGGGAGATACAAACTTTCCCGCCTTTTTCAAGAATCCAGTATCAGTGTTTCGCTGAACCAGCCGCCTGGCTGTGACTGTCTGCACCTGTTTTGGTTCCTGTTTTTTGCCGTCAGCATCCGACTTCCAGGGGGTGCTCGATGAGCATCATTCGCGCCGCACGAAAAGCCCAGTTCTACAACCTGCCCACCACCATTGTCGACGACGACAGGCTGTCATGGGAGGCGCGTGGGTTGCTGGTTTACCTGCTGAGTAAGCCAGACAAGTGGACGGTACAGGTACGCGACCTGATCAACCGCACCAAGAACGCGATAGGCAAGTCTGCCGGCAAAGACAAGGTTTACAGCATCATCAACGAGCTGCGTGCCGCGGGTTACATCTATCGCGAATTCAAGCGCGAGGGCGGCAGCTTTGTGGGCGTGGACTATGAGGTATCGGAGACGCCTGACATGGATGCCGCGGCCGAATACCTGAGGTCAGTTGAAGCGAAATCTAACGCACCGTTTCCGGATTCGGCGGAAACGGGGGATGTGCCCCCACCATTTCCGGCTTTGACGGAAACGGCGGCACCGGTTACGGCAAATCCCGAAACATTAGATAGCACTGAAAGTGCATCTAGCATTGAAAAAGCAGTAAAACCTATCAGCTCCCTCCATGCGGTAGAGCGCGTGGCGGAATCGCCTACTGATTCGACAGTGCCACCCGATTACCCCGCGGAGTACCCAGGACCGGGCAGCTCCATATTTTCTGCCTGGCGGGCCTACGCTATCGCTTTCCACACCCGCTACAAGCAATGGCCATTCTACAACGCCACTGTGGCCGGGATGATGGGCAAGGCCGTCGCACGCATCCAGGATGCAACGCCAGCTGCTGTAGCCCACTACGTCAAGAACGAGAGCAGCACCTACCTCACCGACAAGCTCCACCCTGTCCCCGTCTTTTTGAAGAACTGTGAGAGCTACGCCAGCAAGGCGGCGCTGGCTGAACAGAGCAAAAAGCGGGCGGACAGGGCGGCGGCGGCTGTGCGGGAAGCGGAACAGGCAAGCTCTGTGGCGCCCCAGGCAGGCGAGCCCAGTAAAAACATACCGTCGCCGGCATCTGCCGGCGCCGCGGCCCTGAGCGTGCTTAAAACCCGCGTGGGCATACCGAGCAAGTGATGCACCTGTAACCCCAATACTCAATCGCCAGAGAGAAAACACTATGCGCCATTCAGGCAAAAACCCTACGAAGGCCCAAGATCAATGGTTCAACGATGTAGCCGACATCTGCGGTTGCATTTGCTGCATGTTGGACGGCCACCCGCGGGACTTTTCAGAGCAGGCCCATGTTTCGATTCACCATTGTGATGGTCGGACCAAGGCCCACGCCCATTACTACGTGTTGCCCCTGTGCGCTGGCCACCACCAGCAGGGTTACGGCCCTCGGCCGGACATGCTGGCAGTCCATGGCAACAAAGCGCGATTCATTCAGGAATACGCACGGGAAATTGAGTTGGTAGACATGTGTGTTCAGTTGGTCGAAAAGTCCGGCCGAGTGGTACCGCCTGGTGTCTATGCGCTGTTGGGTAAGTGGCGCGAAAGCAAGCAGTACAGCGAGGCTGCCGCATAACGGCGTTTTTTTTGGCTAACTTATGTACGGGGATACAAAACGATCCCCGTACACAAATCATAAGTTTTATTCAAATAAAGCTTTATAAAATTCAGGTCCGAGTGGTACGCTTTCTGCTCTACAAAACGCCAGAGATAAAGCTATGCCAACCCTTCCAATCATGTTTAGCCCGATGTCGGCGGACCTTTTAGCGCATCGCATGCGTTTCTTGGGTTGTCCGGAAATTCTGACGGGCCTGTACGAGATAAACCCACCCCCCGGCTTTGATGTTGAGCGCTGGGCCGACACTGCCCGCGGCCTGACGCAGGATCTGCGTGACGGTAAAGCCATCAAGCCGAGCCAGGCGTCGATTGCTCTATTGGTCGAGGCGCTGGAGGGCAACAGCGTTATTGGTATGGCGCCTATTGAACGGCGCGCTGGGTTGATTTCAGTTGCGGCAATGATTGCCCAGCGCTTGGAGCCCTACGCAGGGCGCCCAATTAAACCGGAGGTCCACTGAATGACCGTAGTAGCCAAAATCAAAGCCACGGCGCCTAAACCGGATTGGGTTGGCGCAATGCTGGGAAATCCCCGTTTTGAGTTCACCGCGCGTCTGTGCACTGACATTGATAAGTTGCGGCTGATCGCCAAGCACTTGCCTACCTGCACGACTGTTGAGCTTGATGTGTGTGGCCATGGCAACGCAGACATGAATGTGGCGCGCGTCGAGCTTTGCGAAAAGCTCGTGGCTGCCATGCTGGAAACGGGCATGGTCGAGTATGGATCGAGTCAGTTCGCCCGGTTGCTGCGCTGTGAGTACGCCAATCGGTTGATCGAAGTGATTTCGAGCTACGGCCGCTGCTATTTCTACTCCCGCAAGCGTGACAGCGTGGCCCGCCTGAGTTTTGACCAGCGCGTTTACCTTCACGATGAGAGCGGCGTCACGATTGAGGCAAAGGCCGCCAGCAAGTGGGAGGGTTTCAGCCATAACGGCACTCTGCGCGACTTGGTGCTGCAAATGCGCAATTACGTGATGCGCGGCGAGCGTATTGACCCTGCGTACATCGGGATCGACAGCCCACGAGGGCAAGGCAACATCTGGGGATACTCGCCCGAGCAAATGCGCCTGTGTCGTGAGGCCGCTCAGCAGTTGCCGATCATCAATGTTGCATCGCTCGTGGAGTGCGCCGCATGAGTCTGCATCCGGGGCCAATCGTGTTGGGCCACATCCGCGTCAAGTCCATTTGTGATGAGTGCGGCCGCTTCCGTAGCAGCGGCAATCATGAAAAGTGCAGTAAAAAGCGTCAGGTTCGCACTACCTCGCTGGCACCAAAGCAATGAGCGCCGCTGACCAGGATCAAATCGAAGCCGCCGAGCTGCAAAGCTGGCTTGTAGGCAAGGGCCCCACCGTTCGCCCTATCGCTCGTGTCGGGCTTATGGCGTGGGCGCTGGCCGCTCTCAAGGCAAACCCTGCTGTGGCAGAGCTACACCTGCTGGAAGAGGTGTGTGCCTTCTACACGAATGACGAAGACAAGTTCAACCGTGGGGACGGCGAGCCCTTCGGCTCCATCCCTGTCGAGGTCGGCATGAAGGCCCGCCAGGCTCGTGAGCGGTTTATTGAGCGTGAAGCCCGCGCGACCGCCACCAACACCAGCGGCCTGGCTCATTGCCCTCTCTGCACTGTTTGCCATACGAGCGAGGAAACATGCGTTAAAGCGTTAGAGCGCTTTAACGCGCCAGCGGTTAAGTGCTGGTCGTCGGCCACAACTTCCAAGGAAATCACCCATGAATAACCAAATGGTCGGCGGCCTGTCCCAGGGCGCCCTGACTACCGCCTTGCGCGCCCTGACGCACGGTCTCGAAACCCTGGCCTACGGCGCCGCCCGAGAGCGGTATAGCTCGGCCGTCGCTGAAATCGAAACCCTTTTGAAAAGCCCTGTCGAGGCGGCCCCGGAATGGGCTGAGGCGCTGTTGCCACTGGAAGCGGTGCGCGAAGCCCTTACCAGTAGAGACAGCGCGGAACGACTGGCGAACATGGATGCCGGCAACACGTTGCGCCGGGCAATCGCCAGCCTCAAGAACATCCGTGATAGCGAGCACCAGGGCGTGCCGGCGCAACTTCACTTCCCTACGATGTTGAGAAAAATGTGGTCGGGGGGTGAGGTGAGCCAGTGGGTTGCAGAGCAAGGGCCGCTTTATCGTAAGCCGCTGGTGACGCATGGCGACACTGCCACGCTGCAACAAGTCTATGAGCTGTTGGGCATTGCCGAGTTTGCCCGTACGCCTGGCGTGCTCATGGTTTGCCTGGAAAACATGCAGCGGTTTTGCGAGTACCTGGGGGCAGTAGAGCGGGAATTCTTCATGGTTCCGGGCGAGCCAGGCGACGAGCCTGGGGACGAAGGCCTTGAGCCAGCCGACGAGTGCCTGCTGAGCAAGTTCGGCGCCGAGTCAGCGCAGCACTACGTCGAGCAGTTCCGTACGGCGCTCCTGATGATTTCAAAACCTGCTGGTGAGCCGGTGGGCTACATCCAGTTCGGTGAGGCTGATTCGGGTGAGATTGGCAACTACGAGATTGAGCCGAACCGTAAGGTCTGTGACGCCTTGAACATCGCTGATAACGGCAACGGCACGACCTATGACCTGTACATGTTCCCGAGCCAGGAGGCCGGCACGCAATGAAAGCTCTCTCAATCCGCCAGCCTTGGGCGTGGCTGATCATCCATGGCGGGAAGGACGTGGAAAACCGCAGCTGGCACACCCACTATCGCGGGCGCTTCCTGGTGCACGCTGCCAAGACAATGACCCGTGAGGATTACGCTGAGGGCTTCCGTTTCGCTATGGAGTGCGGCGTTACCGATCTGCCGCGTTTCGATGACATGCAGCGTGGCGGCATCGTCGGCTCTGTGGAGCTGGTCGATAGCGTCGAAACCAGCACCTCGCCCTGGTACATGGGCCAGCGCGCGTTTGTGCTACGCAACCCGCAGTATCTGCCCTTCACTCCTATGCGTGGCCAACTGTCGTTTTTTGAGGTGGTTGACGCTCGCTTGAGTGATTGCCTGGCCAGTAACTCGGCGGTGGGGCAACAGTCATGAGTGAGGTCGACCCTACCGAGCTGGAGCGCGCAATACGCAAGATCAAGCACTGCTTGGCGCTCTCGGCAAGTGCAAACGAGCACGAGGCCGCCGCTGCGCTGCGCCAGGCGCAGAAGCTCATGGCCAAGTACAGACTCACCGAAACGCAAGTCCACCTGAGCGACGTGGGCATGGCCAAGAGCGAAAGCGCCAAGGCAAAGCGTGATCGTTGGGAGGCGTACCTGGCAGCAGTGGTGGGCGATGTTTTTGACTGCGAGTCGCTGACTCATATTGCATGGTGCGACAAAGCGCTGTGCCGGGTAGAGCGCTCTGTATTCGTAGGGGTTTCCCCTGGGCCAGAAATTGCGAAGTACGCCTATGACACGCTGCACCGGCAATGTGTGAGCGCCCGCAAAGACTACGTCTCCAAGATCAAGTGCGGGGAGGTGGTCAGCACCGGAGCAACGGCGAAGACTCGCGCCAACCACTTTGCCCTGTACTGGGTTGGCCAGGTCAAAGAAAAACTTGAGGCGCTAGTGCCGACTGGTGAGGACACGTTGGATTGCGCCGATAGCGACAGCCGCGCGCTGATCGCGATCAAGAGCAAAAACCAGGAATTGATAGACGCGTACCTGAGCGAGCTTACCGGCGGGAAAGGTCCGGCGCCTGGACCCAACCGCCGCAAGATCAAGGCGGCGGCCATAGATATGGTTTCGGGTATGAGGGCAGGCCGTGCCGCGACCGTGAATCATGGCGTGGGCACGGCTGGCGAGCCGCTGGTGGCTATTGGTGAACCCCCTATGGGCACTCAGGGAAGCTTTTTATGAGTGAGTTCGTACTGCAAGACTCCCGAAGCAACACGGGGGATCGGCTGATGTTTTGGGCACAGAACGGTTCTGGCTACACCACGAACCTGGACCAAGCCCAACGCTATACCCGCGATCAGGCCGCCAGTCAGAACGAATGTCGGGAAACCGACCTGCCTTGGCCCTTCGACTACTTGCTGGCGCGCCACACGACTGCCGTGGACTGCCAAAACGTCAGGCCGGACGAAATCGAAGAGGCATTGCCGGCGGCAGAGCAGACCTATTTGTATGTGGCCGGCGCGTGGAATGGCAACGATCTGATTTGGTTGACGCCTGACGGCCGCCACAGCGACAACTTGGGTGAGGCCCAGGTGTACGACGCGACGGTTGGAGTTTCTGTTGGCACCTACAGTCGCCAGGGCGTGAGGGCTATTCCCAAGGTGCTGGCGGATCAGCTGGCGCGCAAGGTGGTGGCCAGCACCAGGGTAAAGCACAAGGAAGCGCTGCGCGGTACGGGGATTATTCTGGCCAAGCCTCGCAAGTTCATGACCGCGCGTCACCGTTGCGACCACTGTGGAGTGTTTATCTCAGACGCCCAACGCTTTCAGGACTGCCCCAAGTGCGGGGGTTGTAACGCGCCATAACGGGTGGCCGCCATAGCTGTACTCCGAACGGCAAAGCGCCAAAACGCTTTGCCGTTTTTGTTTCTGTCGCCGGCGCTGGCCGGTAACCGCCCTGCTTAGCGGCATCGCGTTAAAACGTCAAAACGTTAATGACACATTAGCGCTTTTATGTAATTATGCGGATGCAGTTAAGCCAGAGATAAGGACACCCCATGAATCACTACCAGAAGCCGCACGCCGGCCAGGAGAGCGCAATTGGCTAATTACTTGCTGATTACCCGCGAACTGCTGGCGGGCCTTTATGCCGACCTGGAGCAGGCCGCCCCTGGCACGCCCAACTTGAAGTCGGACGCTGGCGCGCGCCGCAACCTGCTGCGCCTGATCCTCGCCGGCGAGCAGTCCGAGCATATCCGGCCGATCCCGACCACCACCGAAGAGCTGGCATTGCAGGCGCAAGCAATGAGAGACCGCCTGCGCACCGGTGAGCGGCTTCTGCGTCGCTGTCTTCCCCTGATCGTTGAGGGAGGCAAGTACGTTGTGGCGGGCTCAGCTACTGACGCCGTAGAGCGTTTCCTCAAGGACGTTCCACCGGAGAGCAGCGTATGAGCGATCAAAGCGGGCCGGTGCGTTATGACCTGATGTTCAGCATGTCCGAGGCAAGCCATGGGCGTGTTACCCATCTGCTGCAACGGTGTAATCACAACAACGTCAATCTGTTGCTTGCCCGCGGGTTGGCATTGGTCCAATGGGTTGAAGATCAGCAAGACTTGGGGCGTACCATCGGCGCCGTGCTGTACGATGGGGAAGATGTCGACGTTACCGAACTGGCAGAGCGTCCTGAGCTTTTGAAACCTCAGCCTCGGCCCCAGTCCATCCCCCTCAAGCCAGTAGAGCCTGCCGTCGAGGCCAAACCCGAGCCGGTGCCGGCCCCTGAACCGGTGGCCAGCGCTGATAAACCCGTAAATCCGAAGCTGGTACCGCGCGAAAAAAAGCCTACCCCCCCAACGCCGCCGAGATACCGGGCACCGAGTGGCCGTGAGCAGCAGCTGCGAGCCCATATCCCGAACGACCATGGCCCAGTCAAGACTTACACCTGGGTGCGATGGAAGTGCGAAATGGACAAGCGGATGCCCCCGATCCTGATTGGTGATGACCGGGCGTTACCTGGCGAGCTGACCCAAGATCACCTGCCAGAGCTGGAGCGCATGCTCGTCGATGCCAAGCACGCCACGCACTTCCTGCTTACGCCTGATGGCTTTCTGTCCTACTACGCCTATCAGCCCGGCAACGGCAAGCGGGGAGGCTGGCGCTACGTAGAAGAGGGCTCCATGCAGCTGCGCAAAGACGATCACTGCGAGGCCGGCCTATTCGCGATCTTTCCGGTAGTCATGGCGGTGGAGTACTTGCGCCGCCAGGCGGCGTCGGCGCGCACGTTGGCCAGCGTATGAAAGAGCATGTGATTGCAGTTATTGACCCCTACGACGAGCGGCCAACCGTTTGCAAAGGCTGTGGTCAGCACGGTGACGCTGACAATCCGATCACCGGTGAATGCCCGGCGCCATACCAGTCGCGCAAGCAACTGCTGGCGGCGCTGTCGGCTTCTGGTGCGTTGCTGCTTGAAGTGGCGAACCGTGGTCGCTTGATGGGCTGGGAGCTGGGCCTGGTCGAGCAGATCGAAAAACACCTGGCCAGCGAGGGCCGTACCAATGGTTAAAGCATTTCCCTGGACGATCAATGGCCTCACCTTCCGAACTCGCGTCGAGCTGGAGAAGGTAGTGGAAGCCTTCGCGAATGCCGGCACCCGACAGCACCTTTCCGCCGCCAACGAGCTTATGAGCGCAGCGATCAAGCAGAGCAAGTTGAGCGCAGACCAATACACCGAAATTAAAGAGAGGCTGCACTTATGAACAATGCGAAGCGGTACGCAGTTGAGCGGCAAACCATGTGCCTACACCTGCCGGGCCACCGGCTTGGCACCGAAGAGCGCTTGGTTGTAAACGCGGCCGACTTTGACGCTGCACTGGCCGCCCATAAGGCGGGCCTGGCTCGTGAGGCGGTGCTGCGCCAGCAGTTGAACGACGCCACCACGTCGCTGGAGACGATCAGCCAGCAGGCTGGCCGCGAAGACGGCTTGAAGTACATGAGCCAGGTATGCGGCTACGCCAACAGCCGCGCCCTGGTCGCCCGTAATTTCCTAATCCAGTCAGCAGAGGTCGTGCCTCATGAATAACGAACGTATTCGGTTCCTGGTTGAGCTGCTTGGCGCTGTTGCCGGTACCGCTTTCAGGCTTGCAGACAACAGTGAGGATTCAGGCTCACCCGAAGAGATTTCAGTACAGCGGTCGGACTTTGGCACGCTCAGCGCCGCCCTGGACGCCTGCGACGAGCTTCCAGAGCTGGATGGTGACTTTGTGCGTGATGGATGGCTTCGGGCATTGGATGAGCTGCGCGCCCTGCTGGATACGGCGCCAACCGTTCAATGCAACACCTGTTCAGGCACTGGTGATATGCACGAGCCGGGGCAAGAGCCCGGTAGCTGCGCCCGTTGTGAAGGAACTGGCCGCTTACCAGCCGATCATCACTATGGCGAGCCCTCGCACTGGGCCAACTTGGCCGGACAGACGATCACGGCCGACCTTAAGGCGTACAACCTGAAATCGGGTGGCGCGCCAGCTGCTGCATGTGCTGCGTACTCGATCCCGCTCTACCGTCACCAGGCCGCCCAGCCCCAAGGCGAGCCGGTGGCTTGGCGGGTCACTGGCCGTGGCGGTCTGACGGTGACACCTGAGTACCCCAAGTGGGCGACAGGTAAATGCTCAGAAGGGCTCAAGGTTGAAGCATTGGTGGTCGCCGATCAGCCCAAACTCGCGCCAGTAATTGCCGGTAGCGTCCTGGATAGCTACGACTATGCGATTGCAGACCTCAATCCTGAAAGCGCATGCACCTACGTGTCGAATGGTGAGCTGGCGCAGCTTGTTGCGGCAGTCAGAACGTTGCAGGTACGGCAGTTGACGCAGCCCAAGGCTGAGCCCGACCGTGCCCTGGTTGCGGAAATCGTGGAGTTCGGTTTTGGCCTCAAGGAAATTTCGTGGGTTGGCGGCAAAATGCCAGAGGTCGGGACAAAGCTGTATATCTGCCCCGACCTGCCTTCAATCCTAGAAATGCCGTATGACTTGGCCCAAAAGACCGAATGTGAGCTGCCTGCGCGGCGGCTGCCTAATGGGCATGTCGTCGAGGGTCTGCACTTCCCTGCACCAGTAACCGCGCCTCACGCGGCCCTCCTGGCCTATCGCGTAATTTTCAACGATGGCGAGTCGAGCAAGTGGGAGGATGGTGCACCTCAGTCGCAAGACCTGTACGACGTTCGCGACGGCGTTATCCGTGGTGTTCAATGCGCCTATGCTCAGTTGCCAGACAAGGCCGCAACGGTGCCGGCAGAGCCAATTCTCGTTGAGGCTGTAGCAGTCACTCGCGAGTGCGATGAGGACGGCCTACGACTGGATTGGTTGGTTGAGGGTGGTATCGCTGCCCTGGAGCATCCTGGCACCATGCTGCTGGTGGCCCAGGGCGTACTGACGAACGACAGCGGCAACGGCTATGTATATCCTGCACGGAATCCAGAAGATGACGAATAGAAAACTGGGTGGTATCCAGATCCTCAAAAACGAATTTCTGCCGCCGATGACGCTCATGGCCAGCCCTGACCTGTTCGCGCAGCTGACCGATACGCCTGAGCAAGCCGAAGCAAAGCACCAATCGCTAATGGCGCAGATTTCGCAACTGACGGCACTCGTTGCAAGGGCCACGTCCAGGCCCGCATGCCAACTGCCTCAGGGGCACCCGACACGCTGCGGCTGTAGGGTTCGATCATGACAGGTGCGAAGCGTGTCGAGTTCACGATAAAGCAGGGCGACGAGGTTGTGACTGCGACCCTCGAAATTACCGAGGCATTCAGCCTTACCGAGGTGGTGGACGCGGCCCTTGGGGGCATCTTCCCCATGACGACGGCCGCCACACAGGGGCGGTGGCCACCTCTGCCGACCGGCGCTCTAACAAAGCTGGCGCTCGTACCCGACCAGGTTGTCGGTCGCATTTACGATCAGCCTATCCAGCCCGTACATGTAGTGCTGAACTCCAGCGGCCGGGCGCTACCGGACGATACCCGACTCTATGCCCGCCCCGCTGATACGAGCCGGCGCTATGTTCGCGCGCCATCCCGAAAAGATCCGAAGTACCACCAGGAATGGCCAGAGATTGAGGGCGGCCCGGTCTTCGATGGTGTCACCTACTGCAATGATCTTTTCGAGGCGCTAAAGCGCTATAACGTTTTAGTGGCGGAAACGTTGCCAGAGGGCGCAGTCGATGAGTAAGGCGAAAGTGGCAAAATTGCAGGCCATCATAGACAAGATGGTCGCGGACTCAGCAGAGGCGCGAAAGCTGGCGGTTGAGCTGTATGGCGAAGATGCGCACCTGTTTGAAGAATCCAGCTGCCTGTTCGTTATGTCGGGCGACTGTGACGGGCCGTCTCGTGAACGCCAGAAGTTCATCGAGCTGACCGCCTCAGGGTATTACTGGGTCGGCGGGGGGGCTTGGTGATGGTTGCCCAGCAATTGGTCGATACCGCCCCCGCCCAGGAAGAGCCGCAATGCTACCTGGTAACAGCGGTTGTCGATTTCGAAAGCTTCACCATCCTCAAGGGGTTTGATAGCGAGTCGGCCGCCGAGGTTTTCCGGGCTGCGGCTGAGGCCTATCACCGTACCGCCCCTGAATGGCCTGCTGACAGCTCGCCTGATGAGGAATACGAGCGTTTTCACGCTGCCCATTCAGTTTGGCTCCGTGCTCACCCAGGAGGCTTGCATGCGAGTGGCGCCCACAGCTTCGGTATCATTTCCGCACCATACGTGACATCGACCGATCAGCCGAATTCAGCTGACGTATCTGCCGTGCTGGTGGATCAGGCCCACCTGGTGCGTGAGCTGGATGTTCTGTTGAACGGTGAGGCTGGCGCTGCCCAACAAGCCAGCCTGTGCGATATCGTCGCCCAGTTGCGTAGCTGGCTCGTTAATCCTGTAGCAGCCAAAAGCCCCGACAAAATGCGGCGAAAGCGCAAGGTACAGTCGCCTGCCCCAACTGGCGCCGGGCGGCCTGCTGCCGATATCACCAAGGAAGTAGTAATACTCGAAACCAAGGACGGCAAGGGGGTGGACCTTTGGATATCCGACTGGGACGGGATTTTCATGTTGGACTGCGGATTTGACCGGCATGGCTTCAAGGCCTTCGGTGAGCTGCCACGGGTCTATCGAACCGAACGGGGAGCTAGGCAAGCGGCCGCGTTGCTGACGGGAGAGAAATTGAAGTGGACCAATGTGGTCGGAGGGCGTGAACTATGAAAATCGTCAACCGCAAGACCTTCCTCGCAATGCCAGCGGGCACGGTGTTCGCCAAGTACGACCCGAGCATAATCCGCGAGCCGATGGTGAAATTCGATACGATTGACTCCGGCGGTGAGGTGGTCGACTTCTATTACGCAAGCTTGACTGATGAGGTCGATTGTAGCGGCTCGTTTGAGCGAGACGGGATTATGGATTTAGCCGAGATAGAGGGCGCGCCGTTCGCCCTACATTTCAATACGCAATGCCGTGACGGCATGTATGACGCTGATCAGCTCTTTGCGGTGTGGGACCGGGACGACGTAGTGGGATTGATCGCTAGGCTCCAGTTGGCGCTGACTGATGGTTACTGACCGAAGGCTGTGCGCTGTACAGAGAGCTGGTAAACTGCCGGCAAAACGCCAGCACGTAAAAGTTGGCGCCGAATTACAGGGAGCAGGATGTGAATAAGGCAAGCCAAAAGCCTGAGCGGCTGGTATTTCCGACAAATGATCGAAAGATGTGGTCAGGGCATGAAGTGCAGCGCTGGCTTGATGAACAAGGTCTGTTTTATCGAGCGCCGAGAGCCAAGGTTGAGGCGCAGCAGAAGCCCATTTATCCACCCCTTGAGGTTTGGCCGGCTTGGTCAAATTGGTGCGGGCTTGCACCGAGCGGCTATTGGGTGTTCTTTGAAAGAGAGCCGGTGACCACCAATACGTCGCGGGAGGCTTCAACAGGGCAGTGGGGGAATTCGCTTCCCGGCGAGTACCTGCCCAACTGGCGAGAAATGTTGTACCAGCGCCCTATGGAGGAAGCCCCGGCCCTGCCGAACAAGGAGATTGCGCGGGTGTTCGGTGTGCCGGTCCCGAAAGGATATGGCGGTAAGGCGCTATAGCGTCAATGAGTCAAAGCGTCTTAGTGTCAAAATACAAAGCCCGCGTTGCCACCAGGTGCAATTGCGGGCTTTTCGCTATCTGGTCTGACGTGAGCCTGGGGGCGTCTTTCATAGTATCTTGCGGCCATGGATGGAAACCAAACCACAAGGGAAAGCCCCACGATGTCGAAAAAGATCACTGCGTTAGCGCTCACTGCCGGGCTGTGCCTGGCCGCCGGTATCCCCACCGCGTTCGCTGGCGTGAACCTGTTCAAGGATTATGTCCAGGGCACGCCCATCGACAAATACACCCGCTCTGCCGGGTATTACGACTGTTCGAACAGTGTGCAGAAGGGCCGATGCACCGATGGCTTTGATTTTGTTGGCGAGAAATTCACCGTCGCCCTGTTCTTTCGCGAGGACAAGCTGGACGTGGTGGCGCTGATCGCCCCGTACAAGCTGGACCTGTACCCGAAAGTGTCCGCCGCCCTGGCCAATACCTTCAACATCATTTCCATGGAAAACGAGAAATCGTTTATCGACATGGTGACGCTGCGTAACACGGCCACCCAGGACGAGTACGTTAAGAAGTTTGTGGCCTTTGAGGGGGCGGCGCTGGCGGCCGGTGATTTGACCTATACCTACTTGGAGGTACCGGACACGGTTGGCTATGCGGACGTGGGCGCAATCCTGGCTGCTGCGCCGGAAGATGTGCGTCAGGCGGCCGTGAGGCTGGTCAGTGATAACCAAGCATCTAGCGTGGTCGTGCGGTTTGAGCTTCCCAATGTGAGCTATAAGCACGCATCGGCCGAGAAATTCTGAAAGAGGTCCGGGTGACAATGAGCGCCATCGAGCAGCTGGAGGGCGTGGGCCTTCCACCCCGCGTACGTGACCACATGGAAAAGCACCTGGCCCAGATCACAATCACCGCCGACGCCGGCGCGCTGCACCTGGCTCAGGCGCGTGCGGAAGGGTTTGTGCAAGGCCTGGAAGTGGCTGGCGCGCTGAACGCCGGTACAGTCGAGGCCTTGTATATCGCCGTAGACAACGAAGCCGCCGCCAGGCTGATAGAGCTTGAGCAGTAGCCGGCCTACCTCCCTTGGGCAGTTGCGGCTTTGTCGACAGCCTCGGCGATTATCTGAGCTGACGTGCTGAGCGCGCTGTAACGCTTACTCAGCTCAAGTTCCGGAGTGCTGGAGGTGGTGCGCTGAAACTCAGCGTGCAGTCGGCGGAAGTCGCGCAGCGTGTCAGCTAAGTGCGGTGTCAGTTCCAGGGTAATGTTCATCTGTGGCCGCCTCTATTTGCGTTGGTCCTTATCCTGCCATGCCGTGAGCCCCTGAATCACACCAGGGGCTTTTTTTTGCCTAAAATCCAAATAAAAACATAAAAATGATGTATTGATATTTTGGCCCGGTGTATAGTGGCGCCAAGCCAGAAATAGCCAGTTGGGTACATGGGCATGTCGGATACGGATAACGTGGTAGAGATAGGCGAACTGCGGCTTGCACGCATAAAAGCGGACTACACACGTCGGCATGAAGGCTGCCAGCACCGCCTTTTAGAAATGGACGATGTGGGCGAAGTTGTCACTTGTAGGGACTGTAAAGTGCAAGTGTCCGCGTACTGGGCGCTAAGCATTTTACGGGAGCACTGGCGGGAGCACTCGCTCAAGGTGAATCGAACCCTTGCCGCCGCCCAAGAAGAGCGTGGCGCCGTCCTGCACCTGACTGCCGCCAAAAAGGTAGAGAAGGCCTGGCGCAACAAAACCATGGTGCCGGGCTGCCCGCACTGTGACCGCGGGATCTTTCCTGAGGATGGCCTTGGCGGCTCGATGGTGATGCGCCGCTTTGAGAATGGCCTGCGTGAGCGGGAGCGTGCAGACAGCATTGCCCAGGGATTGCCAGTGGTTGCGAAGCTGTTGCCTCGTAAGCCTGTGTCGCGCAAGCCGGCCACCGCCAAGCCTCGATCCAAGGTCAAGCCCAGGCCGCTGTGGGAGCACGCCCCAGCCTGGGCGGAATGGCTAACCTGCGACGTTAGAGGCCGCTGGGACTGGCACCAGATAGAACCATTCGAAGTTTCGAACGAATATCACAGCGGCTCCATGTGCGCGTTTGCCGGCACCACGCTGGCGCCCGTGGATGGGGCTGGAATCAAAGAGAAGCGCCCACGTGGCGAGCAGGGAGTACCGCAATGAGCCGCGAAGAAGAGAACAAGCACCTGGCTGACGCCGGTAAATGGCTGAAAGACCACGCTTATACCGAGCTGGCGAATGCCAACGGCGTGGAAGTGTGGCGCTGTCAGAAGCCCGGCAGCATTCACCAGGCGTTCGACATCTGCATCACCCGCTTCGGCACTGCCGTCTTTGGCGATATCGGTTCGCTGACATTCGGTGTGGGCTCGTCCTATGGCCTTCCATTCCTGGCCGGTGACGACGGCGACTACATCTACGGCAAGCTTGAGGCCACCAGCAAAGTCACGGAACTTGACCGGGATTACTTTGTGCAGATCGTGTGTGAGGCGATTAAGGATCTTCTGCATGGGCGTGTTGAGGATCTTCCTGAGTGGAAGCAATCCCCGACCCCGCTTGATGACATCTGCGCGGAGCTGGACAACTGGCTGATGATGGCTGCCGAGAAGAGATTCCCGACTGGACTGCACATGTCCTTTCTGAGCGCCCTGGTGGTAGCGCTCAGGTCGTGCCAGCGCCTTGAGGGTGGGGCTACTGAGGCCTATGCCTGGATCAACGAGCACGAAGAGCTGTTGGACCTTGGCAGCAACCTTGACTACGACCTTCACAGGCCGACAGACAGCGTGCTACGCCGTTTGGCTAAGGTTCGCCACGCCGCCAGGATGATTGTGGCTCAGAAGGCAGCAGCGGAAGCGCAGGCCGTGGTCTCGTGAATATGCGTGAGCGCTTTGAAGCGCTTCACCCGGTGCCAGAGGGCGTTCGGTTCGACGACCACCTAAAGGTCTACTACGTCGAGCCTGGCCCGCACAGTATCGCCAAGCAGCTGCATTGCCTTTGCTGGAGCATGTGGGTTGAGTCCCGCGCTGAAATGCTCGTACAGCTGCCTGATGCCCATTCCTACACGGTGCCAGACGTTGCTGGTGCTGCGATTCTCGACTGCATGGCCGCCATCCGTGGCGCCGGCGTAAAGGTGAAATCATGAACCCAATTGCCCGTGACGCTCTTGCCCGTAGCGCCAAACGCCTGGAAGTCCCGCAGTGGGAGCTTGAGGCAGTTTCTCTGCCCGTGCCCAAGCCTTCTGCTGTGGCTCCCGCCTATGATTCCCGCACCGCCGACAAGTTTGTCGCCCGCTTGCCCGATGGCGTGCGTGCACGTGTTGCCGCTCAGGCTGCGCTTGAGAGTCGCAGCATGAACAGTGTTGTGGTGCTGGCGGTCGAGCAGTACCTCGATAACCAGGAGCAGCACCAGATCATGATGAGCGCTCTTGTGTTACTCAAGCAGCAGCTCCAGGATCAGCTGGCGGCCGCGAAAGGGGAGGCCCGGCAATGATTCCAGCGCAGCCAATCGAAAAAATCGAGAAAGAGGCCGACCTTTGCGCCCTGTTCATCCAGGAGTTCAACAAGCTGCCTGACTGGACTTGTTACCCGGAAGCGGCGGGCTTCGACATCCTGGTGGTGCACACTGACGGCCGCCAAATCGGCGTAGAGGCAAAGCTATCGCTTAACGCCAAGGTTGCCGACCAGATACTGCCCCACCATTACGATGCCAATAGCGAAACGCCAGGGCCAGACTACCGCATGGTGATCGTCAGCAAGATCACCGCTGCAAGTGCCGGCATTGTAAAGATGCTGGAGCGCCAGGGCGTCACCGTGCTACTGCCGCGTTCAACGCAGACGTTTGAGGGGCACAACTACACCTTTGACCTCAAGCACAAGCTGCTGGAAGTGAGTGGGCGAGCGCCGTTTTATGACCGGTACATGTTCGATTGGAATCCCCCGGTGCGCTGCCAAGTGCCGATTATGGTTACGAACCTGCCAGCTGGTGTACCTGCGCCGGTGAGGCTCACACCTTGGAAAGAATCAGCATTGAAGGTGATAGCGCAGTTGCGCAGCCAGGGATTCATCACGGCCAAGCAGATCGCCGCGCACGGCGTCGGTATAACCGCATGGACGCAGCCGGCCACGAGCAAGAAACCGGCGTGGCTTGCCAAGGGCGCTGTCCGGGGTACCTGGGTCGAGACTGCCTACCTCCCAGCCTTCGACAAGCAGCATCCCGAGGTGTACGCCTTGGCGGTAGCAGGTGTCGCCGCCGCCGCTGCTGTTCCGCCAACATTGGAGCTGACAGCATGATCATCCCGGTAGCTGCAATCCTGTTCATGCTGTGGAACATCCGCCAGGGGCCACGCCCATGAGAACTGTCCGCCGTTTCATTGATGACCCAACGGCCCAGTATGGGTTCCGCTCTGTACCTGCCACCTACGAAGACGCCGAGAAGATCACCGGGTTTCGGCTTGATCGTCGTGTGAACTACTCAATCAGCCAGAAGGGCGAGGTCGAGCAGGAAAGCTGGTGCACCCTGAATTGCTCCGGGTGCAGCTGCGGGTGTGAGGGTGGATGCGGGTGTGGTCCGTCTACCGGTTGCAGTGAGTGCGGTTACACCGGCAAGCGGCGTATGCACTTCGGCTTCCCGCCTTCCCCGCCCGACCGAAAGAACCCCTGAACCAATCTCCACAACAACCTGCCGGTAAGCGGCGGGCGAGGTAACGCTATGCCTGCGAATTGTGAATACAGCATGAGTCCCAGCGATGCCATGGACATATCTGGCATTGCCCAGCTCGACCTGGCCATGCGCCGCGAGGCTCTAACCAGATACCTGGAGCAAAACGGCCAGCAGCGCCTGGTGGAGCTGATGGCGCAGTTTATCGGCATGGCCAACTCTGTCGGCGAGAACTGCGCCGAAATGAGCGACCAGGTGCTGATCATGGAGTGCAACGTGCATCCCGACAGGTTCGACAGCGTGAACCTGCCAACCATCATAGGCGCCTGCCAGGGCGTGTTAATCGCGAGCAAATGCGACCCGGCGGGCGCTTGTTACGGATGTGCTTACCGCCTGGGATCAATTGCCAACCAGTCACCCGTTGCAACGAGTGATGCAGAGTTTATGGCTCACGACCGCAAAGGCTTCATGTGTCATGCCCACCTGGATGAGCGCAACGAGCCAACGCGGGTTTGTGTCGGCCACGCCAGGGCTGCCAAAACCACAACTGAATGTTCCCACACCATCGAAAACACAATCCAAGGAAAACTCAATGCTGACTCCAAACACGCTTACGAACACCCCGGAATATTCCTATGCGCTGGGTACCGTATCGGATCGCTGGAGCGATGACGACCTGGCCGCGTTCGTTTCGGACAACGAACTGGCAGCCGGCGCCGTCATCGCGCGGGGCGTTGTGGTACGCCCTGATGCGAGCGACTTCCTGCCGGATGCCGACGATATCGTCAACCACATGGCCAATAGCGCCAACGATGAGCACAGCGAGTTCTGCGACGGCTTCCCGGACGTGAGCGATGCAGCCACGGCCGAGCTGGAGGTGGCGCTGGGGGCGTTGAAGGCGTGGGCCGACAAGCATTGCGCCGTGACCTTCTACCAGGTCGTGCAGATCGATAACTACACAGTGACGGCAGAGGACAGGACCGCGGCTGATCAGTACTTAAGCCAGCAGCAGAGCCAGTCCGCGTAAGCGTCGATCTAAGCAAAGGGCGCCGGTGCTGGCGCCCTTTTTGTTGGGAAAATGCCTGCATGACGAAACGATGGATTAGTGACGAGCATTTGAAGAGCCTCCCGGAAAGAATGACGCGGAGAGCGCTTTCGGCTGACCCTGCGGCGCCGGCAATGGCCAGGCCGCCCAAGAAGTCCTCAAGCAAGCCTGTGGCCACCGTTGCGCCGGCAGCGACGCCCGAGACGCCTGCCAAAACCTCAACGCAGCGTATGCAGGCTCTGGGGCGGCTGCCCGCTGGCGTTATGAACAAGACCGAAGAGGCCTATGCGGCGCACTTGGAGCAGTTGAAGCACGAAGGAAAGGTGCTTTGGTTCAAGTTCGAAGGTATCAAGCTCAGGCTGGCGGACAAGACGTTCTACACCGTCGACTTCTTTGTCATGCCGGCCAGCCGAGAGCTGGAGGCGCACGAGGTGAAAGGCTTCTGGACCGATGACGCGCGAGTGAAAATCAAAGTGGCCGCCGACATGTACCCGATATTCAAGTTCACCGCCATCAAGAAGGAATCCAAGGCAAAAGGCGGCGGCTGGAGCGTCGAAAGCTTTTGAGCGGCGAACTGCCTGCGGTGGTGACGGCCGCCCACGGAAAGTACATTAGCCATATCATGTTTTGTGCAGATTGCTACGCACCAAAGAATAGCCATTGTCTTACAGGGCGCGGGTTGAGAATCGAGTACGACGCACTTTATTTAATGTCGATTGTCGATACGCGCGTACGCCGCGAATGGCTCTATAGAGAGGCCGAGCGGAGCCCCGCAAACGCAGACGGGCTAAAGGCTCGCGTGATTGAGCTGTACAACATAGAGCAGGAAAAAGCGCAGTAAGTTGTCCGCATTGGCGCCTCAATAGCCAACTTATAGCGCCTTTCTGGCTTGCCAAATGTATAGGGATACTTTCTAATTCTCGCCGTTGAGACGTACCGGGAGGGTGCTTTAGATGGACGGGGACAAACAAATCGCAGCGGCTATCACAGAGCAAGGCACTACGCCTGGCGATTCCGACCCCACGTCGCTCTCACTATTCTGCGACTCGGAGGATTTGGGTGTAGGTGCGGGGCCGCTAGAGCGCCGCCGGGCCGAAGAAGTCCGCCTGGCGGGTATTGTCGGTACCAAGTTGCGCCGGGCTCGTAGGTCGGCCGGGTTCAACGAAAGCGCGGCCGCTATAGCCCTCTCACAGGAGGGGATGACGATGGTGAGCTTGTACGAGAATGGCCATCGTCCGCCCAGCCTGATCAATCTGAGGTTGCTGGCACAATTGTACGGCGTGACCACGGATTACTTACTGGACATGCACGACGACATTCTTGCCATGCCGGAAGAGGGCAACCAGGCGGTTTTGAGGGGCATCATCAGCACCTCGCTCAATCTCCACTTTCACCAGTTCACCGACTCTCTGGCTCGCCGCAACGCCGTGATGATCGAGGCCTTGAGCCTTGATCGCGCTCTTTTGTCCGATCTGGCGGTACTTGCCACGGATTTGGTCAGCGCCTTGAACGTATTCAAAACCCATGCTCCGAACTTCGACGAAATCCGTGGAGGTGCAAAGCTTGACCGTTTGGTCAGCGAACTGCGTGAGAGCATGGAGCAACAGATTCGCCGGCGTCAGCGGGAGGAACAGATGGCCGATTACGAGCCGACCAACCCTGCGCTGGAAAAGATCGCCAGCCATGTGCAGCAGCTTTTGTTTTAGTTGGACGCTTCACGCGCTGGAGAGGTGGACGCGTATAGCCCCGCGTGGCGTCCACTGGCTTGACCAGCTTGTTAACGAGGGCAGCGATACCCCCACCGGCCTAGCTTCGGGGCTGGTGGGGCTTTTACAGGGTTACGCATAACCGGAGCGCTTTGAGATAGAGCGCTGCGGTATGCAGTAGGCCGAAAGGCGGCAAGTCCGGCGGGGTGGAAGGAACCGCCAGCGTGAGTGGCGCCAGTGGTACGGGTTGACCGGACGCTTAAGCGTACCGCCTGCTGCATTTCAAATTTGCTTCGGCAAATAGCCTGGCCTCCTTTAAGGGCATGTTATGCGGTCGCTCGTTGATGGTGGTCAGGTGTGCTGTTTGCATCGGGCATATGACGCTACTTAGACAGGGCGTTTAAACACCACAGCATGGATAACCGACAGGAGAGGGGCTTTACCGCCTTTGCGGCGCCGGTCAGTAGCGTTCCGTTGGCTGATAGCGGTGGGGGTCTTACCAGGATCAACGCCCAAAGAATGGCCCGCCCTGCGGGCCTTTTTTTTAAAGTGAAGCGCAAGAAGTTGGCCGCATTGCCACGGCCAGTAGCGAACATATTACGCAAGAGGTCCATGGATGCCGCGCAAGCCTGAAACTGAAAAGCCTATCCAGGCGGGGGATAATCAATCCCCGTCCAAGGCGGCTACGCGCCCTCGTAAACCTGCAAAACCGCGTTCGGTTAATGTTAACCAGGATGCGCAGAGCAAAAAGCCCGCCAAAACGGTACCCAAAAAGAGTGTGGGGACAGCCGCAAAGCCTCGGTCAAAAGTTGCCGCGCCAGTGCCCGCGAGCAAGAAGCCCGGCCGTGGAACCACTGCAATAAAGAACCCGATAAAGCTCACGCTGAAAGAGCGCAGAGCCATGGAAATGGCGGCTTTCCAGGGTTTGGACGCGCGCCAGGCGAAGTTCGTAGACCTATGGCTGGTCACATATGACGCGCGCCAGTCCTACAAGGATGCGGGCTTTGCATGCAAGAACGATAACGCTGCGTCAGCAGGTGCCAGCCGACTGTTAAGTAAGGTTAAGCACCACCCATATATGCAGGCGCGGCAAGTCGAACTGTTTGCGCGCACCGCCGACGTTCAAAACCAGCTTATCGCCACCTACCACGCCGCATCCTTTGCCGACCCCCGTGAGCTGGTCGAGTACGTGCGCCAGTGCTGCCGTTACTGCTACGGGATTGGCCATAAGTGGCAACTGCGCCCCAGCGAAATGGAGCGCCGCCGCGATCAGTACGAGCTGGCCAAGGCAGAGGCAGAGGCCGCCAATGAGGAAATCGGCGAATTCGATGAGCTTGGCGGCACTGGTTATGACAGCCGCAAGGCTCCGAATCACGACTGCCCTGAGTGCGACGGCCTGGGCGAAGGCCGTGCACTGTTCAAAGACACCAGCAACTTGTCACCGGCCGCCCTGGCGCTCTACGAGGGCGTGAAGGAAGGCAAGGACGGGACCGAACTCAAGATAGCCAGCCAGAAGGGATACCGCGACGGCCTGGCCAGGCTCTTCAACATGAACGTCGAGCCAGCGGTATCGGTAACGGTCGCTGTGAGTGATGAAGTGCTGAACGACCTTTATGAAAAGGCCCAGCAGAACACCGAAGCCAATCGCCAAGCTATGGCCGCTCGCACCGAAGAGCTGGCCAAGATAGGGATCGTCTCGTGAAGCCAGCCGGGCCTACAGCTGCCCAGGTCAAGCAGTCGCGCGCAACCGCTGGCCTTAGCCAGCGCCGTAGCGCGGATCTGATCCATGTCAGCCGTAGAGCCTGGCAAACCTACGAAGACGGCACCGTGGCCATGAAGCTCGGGCTGTGGGAGCTGTACCAGTTCAAGACCGGGCAAATATGGGTTCGCCCGCTGCCTCTGAAACAAGAGCGTCGGGCGACATTGCGCCAGGGCCGGCCAGAAAACTTAAAGCCAATCAGGGCGAAGTCACAGGAGTAGTAACAGTGCAGCAAGCAACAGCAATCATTGTTAATGACATCGGCCTATTTAAAGCCGAACTCATCCCCCAGTTCCGGAGCTTCTTGGAGTCCAAGGGTATGCAGCTGCGTGACGCTGGCGCGGGCCAGTACTTCCACGTTCGCCTGCCTGATTTTCCGCGCTGGATGCCTATTGAGCGTGGCCGTGCTGGTGCCCCTGTGACACCGGCTGCGTTGCGTCCTTATGTACAGGAATTCTTGCGCCTGGTTGGCGAATTGCCTGACTCACAGCGCAATTTCCACATCTTGCCGTTGCAACCAGACGGTCGGCTGATACCAATCGCCTCGCTTCAAGGCGAAGCGAAGAAGCCAGCAGCAATGTCACGTTACCTCAGCGACCTGCGCGACGATCTGGCACTGAATGCGCCGATCAGCTTGTCGAAGAACGCCACAGAAGACGACCTGCGCAACCACGCTATTAACCGCTGGGCTTACGCGGACATGATGCTTGCCACTCGCACCACCCAGGACGGGGATTAACCGGGAGAGTACAAATTCATGCTTTGCCGTTACTGCGGCGGGGATAGGGTCGTCTGGCGCCAACGTGCGAGCGGCCCCTTCACCTTTTGCCAGGATTGCAGGCGCAAAAACTGCGAGCGGGGCACCGGCGCCCTGCCTCATGGGATGCACGAATGCGACCGCGCCCAAATTCAACTGAAAATGCTGTGAGCCACCTATGAGCCAGAAAGAAAAACCCACCACTGCCGGAGACATCCGCCGCGCCAGCCGCTTGGCCAGGCTCACGCACGCCAACGCGGCCCTGGTGGAAATATCCAAGGTCGGTACCAATACATGGAAGAACGAGGCCGGCACCGTCGCCCGCCTGCGCCTCACAGTGGACGGCCGGGTGCACTTCCGCGACCACAACTCCGACACGCCCACCATCGACCTGCACAGTACCGCTCAGGGCGCCGGCGGGTTCTGGCCAGGCTTCCCATACCGCGGGTCGGAGGCACTGCTGCTGCGTGGTCTGCGCGACTACGTGGCCAAGGGGATCAAGATTCACAAGACGCTACTGGTGCCGATGGTGAACGGGCGGCTGGCCCGCGGTTACACGCCGGCAGACGTGGCGGTGATCGAGGATCGCCTGCGGTTCAGTCCGATGTTTGTCGAGTCGGCGCCGGCGGTGCGCTCGTAATGCTGCGCTACGTCGAAAACCGCGCCAACGGTGAGCGCTTGACCATCGAGCTGGAGATTGGCCCCCAGTTGTGGGTCCGCGATCAGCATGGAGCCATTGAATCGGTCAGTCGTGACCACCTTCCCGCCGAGCGCTGGGCCTTTATTGAATCTGGAGCGTCAAATGTCGATCTTTCTCACTCGTGCTGATTTTGAGTACGCCGCCGGCCAGGCAGGTATCGCTGATCTGGAGCGCGACGGTGAACGCTACACCGACCCGAACACGGATATGGCATACACCGTGTGGCTGGGCGTAGCGATGCCGCTGGGGCCAGCCACGCCACGACCACTGGCATGGGTGAACATCCGAGGCGGCAAGCCCGTCGGGATCGTTCTGCAACGCCCCACAGGCCCGGAATCGGATCAGTGGCCCAAGCGCCGCGCACAGGGTTGGTCGCCATCAATGCCGCTATACGCCAACGCACCAGGTGTGAGCCCGGAACTGTTGGCGGCCGTGCTTGAGTTCCAACGCCAGCGCCAAGAAGAGGGGTATTCGGCAGAAAGCGACGTTGCGCAGTACCAGGGCGGCGAGCTGGCGCGTGCGGCCGCGTGCTACTCAATGCAGGCCGGTGGTGTGTACCCAATGCGCTACGCCAGCTTCTGGCCGTTCACGTCGAAAATCAAATCGTGCCCACCGGCGGAAGCGCTGGCCAAGGCTGGCGCGCTGATCTTTGCCGAGCTGGCGCGTATCGACGCCCTCAAGCGCGCTACGGTGCAAACCAAGCAATAGGCGCTCCCAAAGCGGGCGGTAAGGTTTAGGGGCCGGTAATACGGCCCTTTTTGCGTTAAGGGATTGCATGGCCAGGGCAGCGAAGAAAGAAAAACAGTTGGTGCTCGATGCCGATCCGCGCTGGCCCGCGTTCGTCTCAAGGTATGCGTTTGAACAGTACAAGTTCGCCGTAGAGGTTTGCGGCATGGGCATCGTGGGCAAGCCCGTAACGCACCAGCAGAAAGAACTGTTCGACGAGGCGTCCCCCTATGGCTGCCGGGTCTCGGTAGCGTCTGGCCACGGGTGCTTTGCCTTGGGCACCCAGCTCATGCTCGCCAGCGGTGAGCCCATCGCGGTAGAGGATGTTCGCTCAGGTCATCGCCTCATGGGGGCAGACGGCGCCCACGCCACCACGGTGCTGGAGCTTAAGCGCGGCCGCCAGGCCATGTATCGTTTCACCTATTCAGACGGTACCGGCCACACAGTCAACGAGGCGCACATTCTCTGCCTGGTGGCGATTGCGCCTGATGGTGATGTGCCGGTGGGCGCCGAGGTCGAAACATCGGTTGAAAGCTGGCTGGCGTGGGGTGCTGACAAGCAGGGCAAATACGCCGCCTACCGGAGTGACGCCAAGTCGTTCCGGCGCCCACTGCGCAATTTGCCTGTGTCGGCATTTGCCATGGGGCAGCGCCTGGCGCGCTCGGGTGGGACGATCCCGGCCGAATACCTCTACAGCAGCCAGGACCAGCGCCGGGCGTTGTTAGACGGCCTGGTGGGGCGGGATGGTTGCCAGTTCATCGGCGCCACCTATGAGCACGCCCACCAAGTGGCTTGGCTGGCACGCTCCATCGGCTACCACACCACCCTGGCCCGCCTTGAGTCGGGGCGCTGGCTTACCAAGATCGAGCGCCAGCCCGGCGCCCTGCACTTCGCTATTGTCGGCTGTGAGGCGCTGGGGGAGGGTGACTACTACGGGTTCACCCTGGATGGCGACAACCGGCTGCTGGGCCATGACTTTACCGTGCTGCACAACACCGGCAAGACGCGCAGCTTCGGCGTTATCGCCCTGTGGCACCTGCTGTGCTATCGCAACTCAAACACCTACATCACCGCACCGAAGCTCAAGACGGTGCGAGAGGGTGTGTGGAAGGAAATAACCACGCTTAAGGCGCAGATCGAGAAGGGGCCGCACGCCTGGATTGCGCAGTACATCACCATCCAGGCCGAGAAGGTCTACATCAACACCAAGTCGGCGATCTGGTACATCACCACCCGTACAGCGCCACGCGGCGCCCCTGAGAACCTGGCCGGTACCCACGGCGACTACCTGTTATGGATGGCGGACGAAGCCTCAGGCATACCGGACGAAAACTTTGGCGTTATCGGGGGCGCCCTCACAGATCCCCGTAACCGTTTCATCATGGCTTCGCAGCCTACGCGTAGCAGTGGGTTCTTCCGTGACTCGCACCACAGCAAGAGCAAGCGCCAGGGCGGTGCCTGGACAAGCCTCACGTTCAGCTCCGAAGAAAGCACGCTGGTGGGGATCGAGTTCATCAAGGAAAAGCTCATTCAGTACGGTGGGCGCGATGAAATGGAATACCAGATCAAGGTCCGGGGCATGTTCCCGACCAACTCAAGCAAGTACCTACTGAGCCAGGCACAGCTTGAGCGCGTCATTGAAGGGCCGAACGTCATCCTGCCGGGCGAAGCATATGGCCACATGATCGTGGTGGACGTGGCGGCCGGTGTGGGGCGAGACAAGACGGTAGCCACCCACATGAAGGTCATCGGCAACGGGGACCGGATGTCCGCCGACCGCCGGCGTATTGAGGTAGTAGCGGTGCCGGTCTACACCAACACCGAGGATTGGACGCCGGTGGCCGTCAAGGTGCTGGAGTACGCGGCACAGTTTTCAAACGTAACCATCATCGTCGACACCAACGGTATGGGTAATCAGTTCCTCAAGCGGCTGATAGAGCTGTCTGGTGGCGGTATCCATGCCAAGGGTGTCCGATGGGGCGAGCTGCCTTTCAGCAACGAATACCGTAAACGGTTCCTCAACCAGCGGGCGCAGTGCACCGTCCACGCCGTCGAGGCTATCAAGGATGGCGTGGTGCGGCTGTCGCGGGACTACAAGAAGGATCTTATCGACCAGGGCAGCCGTATTCCCTACTTCCTGGACGAGCTGGGGCGCTACCACATCGCCCGCAAACAGGACATGGCCGCAGAGGGCTTATCATCCCCGGACCTTTTGGACACCATCGCCATGGCTTTCCTCGAATCAGCCGACTACGTACCAGCACAGGGTGAAGCTGTCAGCATCAACACTGACAGACGACAAGCCGCCCTCGACGCAGCTCGTGCAGCCCTCGCCGGCATCACATAACCAACAATATTTTGATAATGCTTATTCCCCTGATATGCTGGCTGCCGCCCCACATAATCGGAATAAACCTTATGAGCGAATCACCCTCAGTGCCGGCGCCGCTCAGCTCTGGCCACATCGACCGAATCAGGCAGGACGCATTGCGCGGTATTGGCGCCAGCTCCGGCGACACCGTTCGACTGGTCAGGGAACTAATCGACCACAAAGCCGACATTCAGAAGCTTGGCGATGCATTGGCCACGGTTGTTAGCGCACAGGCTGAGGCCTTGATAGCTGGCGACTACTCCGAATTGCAGGCACGAGCCGAGGCTGCCAACGCGGTGACGGGCAACGTGAAGGTTGAGCTGTCGATAACCAGCGCTGAGGGATCGAGCCGGGAGGAAATCAACGCGGTGACGCTCTTCTACGGCCTGGCCACGCCTGCGGCGCTCCTTGGCCTTATCGACGACCTGTGCCATCACAAAGCCAAGTGCCAGATCCTTGCCGCCCAGGTAGTAGTGCTGCAATCAGACGCCAACAGCTGGCAATCCGGATATGCCAGAGGGCGCCGCATGGCTACCAAGCTATCCCTGGCCGCGCGTAAACACCTTGACCGCTATCTATGGCTACGCCGCCGAGACCTCAATTCTATTCAAGCCGGCGGCGTGTTCGCTGGCATGACGCCGAACAACGTGGTGCTGAATGGCAAGGATCTGGATAAAGCAATCGACGACGCCATGGGAAGAGGGGCGCAGTCATGAGCACTAACAGCACACCGGATATGGCAGATAAGCCCGACCTAAAGCAGCTTGCCGATGACCTGAGTAGCGCTATCGAAAAGGCTGAGCACAAGCCGGGTCAGTGGGCGCAGACAGGCCAGAGCATGGGCGGTATCTGCTGCCCCGGCGAACCGTTCGATATCAGTAAGCCGTGGGCGAAAGAAGAGCCGTGGGCGCATTTCAGCTTCAAGCGTGACTCATGGCTGGCGGTTGCAGCTGTAAACGCATTACCGAAACTCCTGGTGCTGATCGCCGAGAACGAAGCGCTAAAAGGTCCGCATGACTGGCTGGCCGAAGACCTGATCAAGGAGTTGGTCGATAACGCACAATCCTTTCAGGAGAACTCGTGCGAGGAAGGCGAAGACCCGTTCGTAATCGTCCTCTTGGCTGCGGCTTCACGCATTCGCCGTCAGGAGGCGAACCTTGATCAGCTCAAGGCCGAGAACGAGGCGCTACGCAAGGATTCCGAATCCTATCGCTTGTTGAGCTTCTGCCATGGGCAGGGAACGCTGGAGCTGGTCCGGTCTCACCATGAGCTGTGCGCCGAGATTCGCCGATTGAAAATTCTCGCCGGCGAACCAGTGCCGCCAACTCCCGAACAGTTCGTTGGACCAAGCCCCGAAGGTCCGACGGCGCGCATCCGTCGCAAGCTGGCCGCCTTGGGCAAGGGAGAGCAGTCATGACTCTGGACTCAATCGCTTTGTGGCTTGGCTACGGCGTGATGATCGCCGCCGGCGCCGCCGTGGTGCTGGTAATGCTGGTGGTGGCAGGCCTGGCCATCAACGCCAAGATTGGCCTCATTGGCAAATACCTCAAATACAACCATGACCTTAAAACTCTGCGAGCGACCATGGCTCAGCTTGAGGCCGAAGGGAAGGTGAGCAGCCGCACACCGGAGGCCCACCCATGACTGACGAAGCCCTGGCAACAGTGGTGGTCTGCTACCTGGCTGGCAGCTCAATCACCCTTATGAGCATGGATACACCAAGCAAAGAGCGCTACCTGTTCCGGCGTCTCGCCTTGTGGCCGTTCTATTGGGCCTACCTGCTTGTGAAGATGGGTTTCATGCTGGCGCACGACCTGCGCCGGTAAATACCACCCCCCGCCAAACGTTTTACCAACCCCCCGCCAATGCCGATAACCGGCAAATGAGGTAACAGCAATGCCAGTACGACACAGCGCCATCCACAAGATCGACAAGAAGCCCGACGGCACACCTGCTGTTCTTCACCTCAGCGGCGCCGAGCAGCCCGAAAGCCAGGCCCGCGACGACCTGATGAGCTTGGTTAACGAGAGCTACAACGCCACCGCCGGCAAGGCCTGGGGCTTCTTCCACGCTGAATCCGGGGCGCATCCACTCAGTGGCTGGCTGTCGAAGTACTTGGCTGGCGGTACCGACTTTCTGGAGTTCAGCAAAACGGCCGTGGAGCATTTGACCCGGCTGATGGAAGAATCGAACCTGACCACCGGCGGGCACGCTCTCTTCTGCCATTACCAGCAAGGCATGACCGATTACCTGGTCATCGCCCTGGTGCAAGAAACCGAAGCGCTCACCATGACCGAAGAACTCGACTTGGTGCCGGTCAAGCGCTTGGACCTGGAGCGCATACGCCTGGCTGCGCGCATCAACGTCACCGAGTGGAAGAACAACCCCGCATCGAAGCAATACATTTCGTACATCAAGGGCAAGAACGGCCGCAAGGCCAGCGAGTACTTCCGCGACTTCATCGGCTGCCAGGAAGGTATCGACGGCCCAGGCGAGACCCGCACCCTGCTCAAGGCATTCAGCGACTTTGTTGAAAGCGAGGATCTGCCGGATGAGTCCGCGCGCGAGAAGACGCACGCCCTTGTGTCGTATGCAACCAGCCAGGCGAAGCTGGGCGAGCCTATGAGCCTGAAAGAGCTATCTGAGCTGATCGACGGCGACCGACCAGAGGCCTTTATGGAGCACATCCGCAACAACGACTACGGCCTATCGCCGGAAATCCCCGCGGATAAACGCACCCTCAACAAGTTCCGGCGCTTCACCGGCCGCGCCGAAGGCCTGTCGATTAGCTTTGAGGCGCACCTGCTGGGCGACAAGGTTGAATATGACGAAGCCGCCGGCGCCTTGATGATCAAGGGACTGCCTACCCAGCTCACCGACCAGCTCAAGCGCGTCGGGCGCTGATTGTCGACGTGGGCGCTGGCCAGTGCTGGCGCTCACTCACCCACCTACAGGTAGCGAACATGAAGAACTCAAAATCAATACGTGCAGTAATTCGGCGAGCCCGTGCCCAGGGCAGAGCCGAGGCGGTGACTATCCTCACGAGCCTGTGCCCTGAGACTGGCCTAGACCAGTTCTTTGGCAGCTCCGCAAACGGTGAGTCAGGCGACTACAGCACGTACTGGAAAGAGAGCGTGCTACGCCGCGTGCTGTGCGCCGATACCGAGGCGTGCGACACAATCGACCGCCTACATGGCGCCCATGAGTTCCTGCACTACGTCCAATACGACCTTAAGCGCACCCAGGAAGAACTGGCGCTGCTCAAACAGACTCCCGACGGCCAGGCAAGTCTGGATGCCGCACGCTTTCGGTTCGTCGTGCAGAAGATGCTGAGCGCTTTGGCTCGACAGTACGCTGGTGACGTGTCGGCCGAGCTACCTGCGGTTCTGGCCGGCCTTGATTCAGACATGAGCTACGCTGGTGCGCTGCGCCCCTGTAGCCAGGCCATGGAAGCGCTGGCGCCCAAAGAATGAACAATGCCGGGTTCATTCAGGTGCACGTCAGTAGTGGCATAGCACTCTGCCATATGGCCTGCATCCCCGGCAACGTAAGCGCTGAGCTACTGTCCGATGAGAAAGTGGCCGAGTTACAGAATGTGATCCAGTCGACTCTTTTGGATCGTTAACGACTGCTTTTCCGTCGAAAAAATGTATAGGGATGCTTTTTTTAAGCGTCTCAGTCGAAACCTGAAAATTGAGAAGGACCTATCTGATGATTTTGAAAGCGTACAGGGATGCGCGGTTTCAGTACGTCAAGGCGCGCGATTTCGCTGCGTTCAGGGCAGACAGTAAATATGTGACGGGCATTACGCCTGATTCGCTTGAGTGGTTGTTGCCAGACGGCACAACGCTCAAGTCGCTGGAGGCAGTGTTACCAGACTTGGTTCGGATAAACCGCGGGGTGCTGGTCAAGAGCCGCCACCTGACGCAGCTTATCCGCACCCGTGTCGGAGGCAGTATCGCCATCACCGTGGTAACGACCGTCGGCGAGTTCAAGCTGGCGCGCCGCAACTGCGTGAAATCAATCAAAGAGCAGATAGAACTCAATACAGGGAGCGATGACTCCTACTACTACGCACCGGAATCGCCAGATGAAACGTGAGAACGAAACCACAGACCTTTCGGGGCTTGTAGCGCCCGCCCCGGTGCCGACAGTCGATAAGGCCTGCGAGCAGTTGCTGTCTAAGGTCATGGCCAGCCAGCAGGCATTGAGCGAGCAATTCAGCAAGATAGACCACCCATTCGCGACCGATGACACAAGGGCCGACTACGAGCTGGCCCGTGATGAGTTCAGCGCGCTTATAAGGTGCTCTATTCACATGCCTCAGTCTGTAGAGGGGGTTCGCTTCCTGGAGGCCTGGCACGCGAACCGAATGGAGCAGATTGAGGTTCTGGTGGCGCACGCCAATGCTGGCAACCACCTGGTGGTCGGCGAGACCGCCGAACCAATGGCGATTAGCGAAGAGTTTGCCAAGGGCATGCGCGTGGGGCTGCTGGTGGTGCAGGCGATGTTCCGGGACTTCCCGCTGGCGTTGACGACAACCCATGATGAAGAGGTTGAGCCGAGCGCGTAGTAGGCCCGCGCAGCAGATGCAATCCCGCCCACACGGCGGGTTTTGCTTTTCTGGTAAGCTGAATAAATATTCTAAGTATCATTTTGTTTATTCAGGGGAAAACGATGGAAGTGGCAAGGCTCGTAGAGCTGATGGGCAACAAAAAGGCCGTAGCTGAGGCCTTGGGCTTGGCCTTCCAGACCGTTTACGGTTGGGGTAAGCATGTGCCGGCCAAACAGCTGCCGGCAGTGCTTATGGCGCTGGAAACGAAGAGCATAGAAGCCGCCGAACTGTCCAGGTTGCTGGCACGAGAAGCCAAGGCCTTACGGGTCCAGCTGACTACCGAGTGATCCCCCGCGCCGGCATGCAAACCTGCCGCCGGCCAGCCTTTCCCCCCATGTGAAACTGGCGCCCTAGCTATCAATGGGGTGTGGACATGATCGAAGAGTCGCGGTTTTATCGAGAGGTGCGCCGGTTCGCCACCACCGAGCCCACATATTCCGAAAACTGCCAGGTAATCCGCACTCTGCCCAGCGAGCGCTATAACCTGTCATCGGTCGCGCGCCGGGCGTTTGGGGACGCTACGGAAACCCGCGTTATCCTCGCGGCCGCCGGCCTGGCAACTGTCGGTACCGAACTCAAAGAGCAAGACCTTGTGCTGCCTACAGTGGCCTATTTGCGCTACCTCAAGGACAAGTGTGGCATTGCAACCGCCGTTAGAGGGGTGCGTTGATGGCGGGCAAGGGGTCGAATAAATCAAACCTGGTGCAGGATTCTCGCAGGTCCGCCAAGGAGGCCCGCGAGGCGTTTGAGTTTGACCTAAAGCGTCGTCTTGGCGATCAGGCAAAGATTCTTTCTGCCGACGATATGGGCGGGCTGTACGAGCCGAAGCGGGGTCTCTTCACGTCGATTGACGGTAAGCCTCGGATGCTCACCTTTGACGACATTCTCGCCTTCAAGGCGGCGGTCAAAGACATCCAGCGCATGCATGGCCAGCACAGCAAGCAGGCCTCAGGCGGTATCTTGGTCAAGAAGGTGATCGACCTCGCAACGCCCCAGGACCGGGAGCGCGCCAACAAGCAGATTCACACTGCGTTCCCCACGGTCAACCGCGCCGGCGGCATCGTACAGTTTCAAACCAATGCGGGGCCAAACTCCAACGTTTCGCGCCACACAGTAATGGTGCAGTTCCTCAGTTACGACGCCGCGGTTTCAAGTGGCTTGCCGGCGGCCGAGGCTGCAAAGCAGCTGGCGCGCGGCAAGGTGAAATACGACTGCGACTGCAACCGCCATACCTTCTGGTTTCGCTACATCGCCAGTATTGGGAACTTCAACTATGGCCGGGCAGAAGATGGTTTCCCCAGGATTCGAAACCCGAAGCTGTACGGGGTTGCCTGCAAGCACGTTGTGAAGGTGATGGGGACGCTGGGGCACGCCGGCACATTCAGCATGTTTGCTCAGCGCATGATCGAGCACGGCCGCAAGACACTGGGCAATAAGCAGCAAATCATGACGGTGAAGGAACAGCAGGCCTTTATCGACAAGGCCGCCACCGCCCGTAAGCGCGATAGAACTATCAAGACCTCCGAAGAAAAGCGCTTGGAGCGCGCCACACAGCCCGCACAACAGCGCAAAGCCGCCGAGGCGGCGAAGGTCAAGGCGGCGAACGAGTCGCTGCGCAAAACGCACGCGGACAAGGTTAACAAGCCTGTGCCGCTGGACAAGAAAATCAAGGCCATGATGAAGCTGGGCTATTCCGAAACAGCCGCGCGTATCGCAATCACCGCCGCCGACAACGCACAGGGTTAAAACATGCTCAACAACGTCGCCATTGCAATGAACAGGGCCAACCGCCAGCGCACGCTACGTGAGCCCAATTCCATCGACTGCGTATTGTTCACCAAGCAGGTTAAGCGGGAGTCGGAAAGCACCAGCTATGACGGTTTCCCTACCCTCGGCGGTGCTGGCGTGATGAGTGATGAGGATGAAGTGAATTATGACTGGGTGTACGCCTGTGACGCCAAAATCCACTTTTCCCAAGGTTATGCGGCGCCGCTGGGCAACACCTCTGACGATGGCAGCCGTCTCAACTACCCGGAAGGGGTAACAGAAGCATCCGTAGAGCCAATCATCGCACCCGGCGAACCTGGCTATGTGCAGCCAGCAAAGCGGATGTTGGTAGCGTTGCTCATGGGTGATGGGCTGATCGTGAACTACGAAATCGTAGACGTAACAGGCAACGTCAATATCCCGCCTTACACCCGCAAATACCTGGTAAATCCGCGCCCTGATGAAGAGGTGACAGCGGAATATTCGGCACCATAAAGCCCTGCCTCGGATGGTGCAAACCGCCGCCCTGGCAGGCTCAAAACCGCCTGTACGCTGACCGGTAAATGGGACTAATGCGTACAGACAATGGCCGACGAAAAGAAACCGAAAAAGAGCTTGCTGGGGTCGCTCGCCGGCGCCACCAGGCTTTTGCTGGGCGAGGTGAGCACTGAGCCCAACCGGATGGAAGGAATAAGCACCTTCGATGCTGATTATGTCGGCATTGAGATGCTGCTAGGGTCGAGCGAGCGCCCGGCCCGGTCACGATCTGCGATCTACACCAAGTGGCACTACATGATCCAGGACGGGCTGATTAGCACCATCCTGCGGCTTCATGTGCAGATGGCGCTGGGCGGGCACGAGACAACCGGTGAGACCATCTTTATCGAAGCCAAGCCAGACGCTTCGGCGGCCGATAAAAAGGCCGTGGACGAACTCCAGTTCATCGCCCACATCCTCAACCGTCACGCCCACGGCATCTGCTTTAACGCCTGCGCCTTCGGAGACGCCTACGCCCGTCTGTATACGGAAAAGGGCGTAGGCCTGATCACCATCGACACTGAGTCAGTATTCTCGCCCCTGGTGCAGCCGTTCGAAGAGCTGGGTGCGACCGTTGGGTACGTGGTCAGCATCGGGCCGAAGCTACAAACCCGTTTCAATCACCTGAAAATGGCCCGTATGCGCATGCCGCGCATGGTCTACCTGCCTCAGATGCGGGCCGTAGAGAACGCCCAGAAGATCAACCTGGAAGCGGACACGGCCGAAGGTCTGGTGCCGCTGCCGGCGCTGGTCGGCGGGTCGTTCCTTGAGGCCGCGGAAACCGACTACGACAATTTGCTCTCATCCCTGCGCGGGATGATTGGCCAGCGCATTACCGGCTCGATTGATGAAACCATGATCGGCGCCAACCTCTCGGACATGACGGCGCAGCAGCAGAAACTGTTCATGGATTCACTGGAGAAGATGCTCAAGAGCATGAAGGACCGGGCCGAAGAGGCAGTGCGCACCGGGACCTACGCCACATCGCGAAACTTCCACATCATGCCGACCTTCAATGAAAAGCAGCTGACACAGATCAGCTCGTTTCAGGGCGGCTCCAACTCCGGCGCCGGCGCCAACATTGAAGACGTGATGTTCTGCGCCCGCAAGCTGGCGGGCACGCTGGGCATCGACCTCTCCATGGTGGGTTTCGCTGACCAACTGTCTGGCGGACTGGGCGAAGGTGGCTTCAACCGCACCAGCAGCCAAGCGGCTGAGCGGTCCCGGATCATCCGCACATCTTTCACGGCAATGGCCAACGACATTATCGACCGTCACATGCTGGCCAAGACAGGCAAGTGCTGGGCTGATGAAGAGCGGCCCTACGCCGTGAACTTCTTCGGCTCTATCGCGGCTCTTGAGGCTGAAAAACAAGCCAGTCGTGAACGTGCAATCAACGGCGGTGTGATGTTGCTCCAGGGCATGGACCTTATGCGGACCATGGGCCTGCCTGAGGCCGTCTGTGAGCAGTTCATGGCCGGGATGATGGAGATAGACGCCGACAAGGCCAAGATTTTCGCCAAGGGCATCACTGATGCCAAACCGCCCGCGCCTGACATGGGCGGGGGCTACGGCGGTGATGACGAACCGCCGCTACTGCCGAACAGCACAGCAGGGAATGAGGAATGATCATGCGAGTACGCACTGGGGTAATCAGCTACAACCTAAACGACCGCGGCCGGCAGTTTGCAGGCCAAGACCGAAAGGTCGATATCGAGGCGACAATGCGCCTACTCAATGGCCCCCAGGTGCAGGAACTGGTGCGCAAGGGCGATATTTACGGTTATTTCGGCCACATGTTCCGCGAGAAGTACGGCCTGAATGTGCCGGAAACCGCAATTGAGAACGGGAAAGTGGTGGTGCTTGAGCCAAACGTCAGAACAGTGATGATCAAGTGCTTGCCCGACGGCACAATCAAACATGAGCAGGAGTTTTTAGACAACGCGCCGGGGCGTATCGCTGCCAGGCTGTATGCGAGCAAAGCATACGGGTTCAGCTCAGTCTTCCATGCGCCGGAAGAGAACGGCTTGCGCACGCCGAAGACTTTCCACGGGATGGATTTCGTCAGAACCCCTAACTACGACACCAACCGTGGTTATGACTCCATGCTTGATAGTGTCGAGGCCGGCGCCATCGGCTCGCTGGGCTTCGCTGGCGAGTGCGCAGCCCTCATGGATAGCGTTGAGGTGATCATTGCTCAGAGCGACGCCCAGGCAGCCGAAATCAGCGAGGCTTACCTGCACCAGTGCAAGGTCAACGACGACCTGGTAGACCTCAATGCTCGCCTAATGCTGCGCCTACAGAAAGCCGGTACCGGTGCGATGCTTGATAGCGCGGACCCGGCCACGCTTCAACGAGGCTCGGAGTTCCTGCCAAGTCGTGCCGAGGCCATGCTCGATAGCGCCGACCGCTTCATGGCTGCCGTTCTGCCAGGTCTTGAGCCCCCGCCCGAGGAAGTAGAGGCAGACAAGAAAGTGGGTATCGTCACTAAAGGCGTGGAGCTGGTGCGCAAAGTCGTAGGGTTGGTGTAAATGGCCATCCTCAATGCTGATAGCGATGGGTTTCTAACTGGCAGTGCCTCCGAGAGCCTGGATAAGATCGCGCGGGAAATTGAAATTCTCAAAGCGATCCACCAGGACACGAGCGCTACGCTTGAAAAACTGAGCAGCATTGCCGCGACGCTCACAGCTGTTCCGGTCGACGTTGCGGCGCCAGTAAGCATGGCGCCGGTTGTTGTGCCCGTCACCACGCCCCCGCCGGCGTCCCCTCCCGACTCAAGAGCAGAGCGCGCGCCCGTACTGGCTGATGCTGCACCTGGCTCACCAGCGGCTGCACCGATATCGCCAGCGGCGCCAGCGACCGCGCAGACTCCAGCAGCACCTGAGACTGTCGCGCCGTCGACTACTGTAATCATTCCCGTCTCTATCACCGCACCAGCCAGGACACCCGAAACAAAGTCGTTCACTGAGCCGCGCCAGCCGGCACAACCTGATCCACAGTTGCCAGCGACAGCTGGGCATGCGCCCGTTCCCGTGCCTGCGCCTACAGCGGCACCACATTCGCCACCAGACCGGGAGCGCGACGAAAACGGCCGGTGGCGTCGACGTGAGGCTGGCCAAGACCAGACTCGCGCGCCAGCCGGTGAAAAACCTGAGGCAGATTCGCCAGCCGATGAAAAGGAAAGCCGCAGCTCCCACGCTATGGAGAGCGCAGCGGATACCTTGAAGGGCGTGGCCAGCGCTGTAGGTAGCGGGACAGAGGGGATTGACCCGACAGTTCAGGCCGTCAAGGAACTGAGCGGCATATTCTCCCCTGTAGTCGGCGTCATGAAGCCCCTGGGGCGAGTATTCGGCATCGGCCGGCGCCCTGAGCAAAAGTCTCAGCGTGAAAATGTAATGTGGTACCGCCGCATCTGGAGCGCTGTCAAAGGCGAGCGCGGCGGTGGCGGCGGCATGGGCATGGTGATGACGGCCCTACTGTCTATGCTCGGGATGCTGCTGGCGCCTATCAAAGCGTTGACGCGCCTGCTCGGTTTGGGTTCGTTGGCCAAGCTGCTTGCCGGCGCCGCTGGTGGTTTGGGAAGGATGCTCCCAGGCCGCTCACGCAATCAAAAGCCAGGTTCCGCCGGTAGTGGTGCCGCTGACGCCAAAAAACGCCAGCAGCGTCCTGGGGCGCCTGGTGGTGCGCATGACGGAAAAGGTCGGCCAGGCAATACGGCCGGCGGCCCTGACGGCAAAAGTAAGCCTGCCGCTGCGTCGGTCGGGCCGGACGGCAAGGCGCGGCCAAGTAGTGCGCCTGGTGACGGGGGCGCCACCGGTAAAGCCAAAGGAGCCAGTGCAGCGGAAAAGGCCGCCAGCACTGCGAAGAAAGGACCAAAGGGGCTGTTGGGTAAAGGCCTTGATCTAGGAAAGTCTCTGCTTGGCAAAGGTGGGATTCTTGGCGGGCTGAAATCCTTTGCTCGGAAGATCCCTGTCCTTGGCGCCCTGCTCGGCGGCGGCATGATCGCCAGTGCCTTCATGAAAGACGAAGATCCCAACGCCACGCCAGATGAAAAGGCAGCGAACAAAACAGAGAAGTGGGGGACCGTCGGGGGCGTTGCCGGCGGTGCAGTGGGCGCCATCCTGGGCTCTTTTCTCGGGCCTCTCGGGACCGTTGTTGGCGGTATCGCTGGGGACTATGTTGGTTCGATGCTCGGCGAATGGACGTCTAAGGTCGATTTCACCGCAGTAACTGCAACGATCACGGGCACTTTTTCTGATCTTGCATCTGGCACCCTGGATTTAGCGAAGTCCGCCTTCGAGTCGGTTAAAGGCGCCTGGAATGGCATGGTTGCTTCGGGTACCGAACTGCTCAAGGGGATGACTGATAGCGTCAAAGAGGCGTTTGGAAGTGCCGTTGACTCCCTGCTGAGCCTTAAAGACACCGTTACGGACAAAATCCAGAGCGCGAAGGACTATGTTGGTGAAAAGGCTACAGGCGTAAAGGACGCTGGCCAGAACCTGCTCAATACCGTCACCGGCGGGCGATACGAAGGCGGCTCCAACGCGCGCAAGGATGAGTTAATTAAGGCCATGGACGCCGGCGGCATCACCGATCAGAAGTCGAAAGCCATGCTCATGGCCAACGTCGACCACGAATCAGGAGGGTTCAAGAAAAATGAGGAAAACCTCAACTACAGCGCTAAGCGGCTACAGGAGGTTTTCCCCAAGTACTACAGCACGCCCGAAGCTGCGCGTGCCGACGCCAACAACCCCGAAGCAATCGCGAACAAGGTTTATGGTGGGCGTATGGGGAACACGGAAGCCGGCGACGGCTTCAAGTACCGTGGACGTGGCGACATTCAGCTGACCGGCAAGAAGCAATATGAGGACATGGGCAAAAAGCTTGGCGTTGACCTGGTGAACAATCCAGACCTGGCCAAGGATCCAAAAATCTCAGCTCAAATTGCCGTCCAGCACTGGAAGAGTTCCGGCGCTGACCGGGCAGCCATGGCCGGCGATCAAGAGCGCGCGCGCAAGCTCACCAATGGCGGCACCAATGGCCTGGATGACGTCAAAAGTAAGTACGACGGATACCTGGCCCAGGCCAAAGCTGGAGACCTGACGCCCACCAGGCGCGCCGATCAGGGAACCGTGCAAGCCCCTGTAGGAGCGAACGCCGCAATGGCAAGTACCATGGCGGCTGTTAAGGGCGCGCCCCCTACGGTTGGCATTACCCCTATCGCTCCCGTTGGCGCGATGGCCGCTCGGCCGGCGATGGCTCCAGGTGTGGCGCCGGCATTGCCTGGGGCTCAGACCGTTGGTGTTATGGCTCCAACGGTGGCGGCGCCGGCGGTTACATCGCACACGATCGGCACCGCGTCTTTGCAGCCCGTCAGCGCGGGCGTATTGGCCGCTCCAAGCTATTCGGCGCCGGCACCAGATGCAGCATCCGTCAAAATCGCCCCAACGCCTGTTGTTGAAAAACCATTGATGGGAGCCAGCAAACCAACGACAGCGCCGAGCGTGCAATTGTCGGTTCCCCTTTCGCAGAACCTGGAAGATAGGCAGATTGCCCACGTCGCCAGCGGTGGGATGGGCATGGGGTCACGGCTGTAGCGCCCCTCTATTCACTGCAAACCGCCCCGCAACAGGGCGGTTTTTGTTTGTCACCATATGATCAATAAACCGCTACCGGTGCCCTATGGCTGACGACACTCTCAACACTGACCTGCTCTTTCGCATGATTGCGCATTGGGTGGGTACTAAGCCAAACACCTACTACGGATCGAGCTACGGCGCGCCCACGGAGGATTTGTTGCAGAAGCCCCTCAGCTCGCCAATCGCGGACGCCTACCTGGCCAAGATGCGCGAAGACATACCCGTACTTGCAGCCTTACCGCCGGGCGTAATCAACATGCACGCGAGCGATGACGGCATCGACCGCAAAACCATCTTTATCGAGATTAATGGCTCTTACGTGAGCCTGTCGGAGCTGGGGGACGTGAAACGTGGCAATTACTAAGGACCAGTTCCTACAAAGCGCTATCAACGAAATCGGGAGCTATCCCACTCTTGCGCTGCGCTTTCAGATTGGCGACCCGCTAATGTCTCAGGGGCTTGCCTCAATGGCCGCAATGCTTGCTGATCTGAGCAACCAGGTGGAAGTGACGGCCGGTGAGCCATTCACAAAGGCCCGCGACGTGACGGTGCGCAGCGACGCAGCCGTGAAAGGTATCTTGCCGTTCGCTACCCCTTCAATCGCCACAATCATGGCTAAGAACGGCTCCTTGAGCCAGGTGCAGGTACTGGCCGGCCGATCTATCCAGGATGCAGCGGGCCGGTATTGGCTCGTGATGACCGGCGCTACAATACTGCCAGGTGAATCCAAATTACTGACGGCCAAGCAGGTCAGCGCGCGCACCTTTACGCATAGGGCGGCGACCTATACCCCGTTCTACACCGTACCCCTCAGCCGGCCAGAGGTTGGATTCATCGCCAACGTGCTCGTTGACCAGTTTGAGTACTCCACCAACTTTGCCAACATTGCAGACGGTGCACGCGTCTACAACGTCAAATCCAATGAACTCAGCGAGCTGAGTCTCCAGTTCGGTATCGAGGGGTTATCCGGCTACCAACCAAAGGTGGGCGAAAGCATCAGCATTACCATTCAGGACACGGAGGGCGCTGTATCGCTCTCTGCGGGTCTCAAATTCTATTTTGAGTACACCGGAGGCGCCAACGATGCCATGGTGACAATGGAGCTGACAGAAGTAACTCAGGCCGGTGCAGATCCAATGGATATCGGCACAATGCGCGAGATTTGTTCGTATCCGGGGATTTACGACGATAGCGCGGTTTTCGGCTCCAACTTCGATTTTGTTGTGCGTAAGGCAGTGAGCCCAGTGACGTTTCTTAGCGTTTGGAATGAGGCAAAAGAGGAAGCCGTGCGCGGCCCCAGCCTGGATAACATCAACACTTTGTTTGTCGCTGTGCGCAAGGCCGGGACCACGCAGGAAGTGCTGAAATCAGAAATTACAAGCGTGATTCTCCGCGCCGACAACAGCTATAAAATTCGGTACGTTCCGGTAGTCGATGTGGTGGTGCCAATGGTGGTCACGCTCACTATCCCGTCCGTGTACGACTCAGGCGCAGTGATGCAGCAGGTCCGCACGATTCTACTCAAGGAATATGGCCCTACGTCAGCCTGGGCGAAGCGCGGTGAGGCGCAAATCCTAGAAAAGGACGTATATGCGCGCATGGTCGACAACAACGTAGCAGCATTGGCCGCCCGCCTGGGGAACCTAACTATCGACAGTATTGGCGATGATGACCCGGTGCTGCCTGAGCATTACCGGTATATCACCCCTCAAAGCTTGGTCATCAACCTGAAAGAGGCGGACTGACATGGAGCTTATGCCGCTTGTCCGAAGCGCTGAATTCGATGATGTTGAGGCAGAATTCAAAGCACTATTCATGAGCCTTTACCAGGAGCACATTGGCGACCAGGTGGACGAAGTGGCGCTGTACGGCATGCCCCATATCGGCCCTGACTCTTTGGTTGAGCGAGGCCTTGTTGTCGATGGCCTGGCGGTTCTGCGTACCACCACCATGGATCAGATCCGGCACTTATTCCACGCCTGGCGTTACCGCAACCCGCAACGGGGCACACAATTCCTGGCGGCTTACTTGCACACGCTGTTCGGGCCTGTGTTTACGATTGACCAGCTCTGGTGCAAGAAGGCTGGCACGTATCCCGTCGACCTAATGAGTGAGGCGGAAATGCTGGCGGCCGGCGAGAAGGAGGCGGATTACTTCCTGACCAGCCGTCTGCGCGTGGACATTGAAACCGAAATTGTCCCGGTGCGGATTCTTAAGGCCGCACGCACAGCGGTAGCTGCCCGGTTCGTTCTGGAGCTTCGCGCCGCGCGCCGCACAAAGCTGACGATCCCTGTCGGGATGATCGCCTACAGCGTCAATATCGTCCGAGGCAGCGGAACAGCAATTTATCAGCAGTCAGAGGTCTGGAGTTCTGCCACTGTCGGCCCGGCCACGCAGGGCGGCGGTTCGAACTTCACCTACAGTTCGATAGAGCGCCAAGACATGCAAACCTACCTCAAATAACCCACTTTTCCGCCTGTACGCTTGCCATAAATATCCCTCGGGGGCTTTATGGCAAATCCTGTAATTATCAATCCCACGCTCACGTTGGCGGGCCAGGCGGCCGCGTTCAACGCCAGCAATGATGGGATTGAACTCAAAATGACCCATGTATCGTTCGGCAGGGCTCACTATGACCCGACCGGCGATGAGCTGGCGTTGAAGTCGCCAGTAGGCAGCATAGTGCCCTTGGCTGGTGCTAGTCGCCCGACGCCTTACCAAATTCGCATGGTCAGCTCTTGGCGCGAAGATGTGGGTGAGGTGCCTATTGGTGAAATTGGTTTCTGGGCTGGCGGCGTGCTGGTCTTTGTGTGGTCGAAGGCAGACGGCACTATCGCCTCTTACAAGACCGATGGCGTCTCATATGTCCTTTTTAATGACCTGGCATTCGCCCAGGTTCCAGCTGGCAGCATCGGCTTTGTCATCGACCCGAATGAAAGCGTTGCGTTGGCCGCTCTGGCGGCGCATGAGGGCGCGGCGAACGCTCACCCTCAGTATCTGCTGCGCAAGGACGTGGCGAAGGACAGCGGCCCGCTGGCGTGGCTTGGGGTGGCTGGCGGCACCGCCAACGCGCTGGACCTTTCGCTGGTGGCAAAGGAGGCCGTGCTGCCAGCCTACGCCGCTGGCCAGCGATTCCAGTTCCGCGCCAAAACAACCAACACCAGTTCTGTGACTGCCAAAGTCGCGGGCCTGGGGGTGACGACGGTTAAAAAGGCCGGTGACGCGGGGCTGATTGACGTAGAGCCTGGCGATATCAAGGCCGACGCCCTCTACGACCTCAACTATGACGGCACCTACTTCCAGCTCGGCGGTGGTGTGGGGTCCGGTAAAGCATTCGTGCGGTTCCCGTTCACCGCGTCAGTGGGGCAAACGGTATTCCCGGCTAATCACACCGTTGGCGCCACTATCGTCCTGCGCAACGGCCGGGAGGTCACCGATTTCACCTCAGACGGCGCCAAGATCACGATGCGCCTGCCATGTAACGTGGATGACAGCGTAGAGATCCTGGCATTTAAATCGTTCAAGGTAGCTGACGCCTTCACCAAGGCTGAAACAACCGCTCTACTCGCCGCTGCCCAGGGCATCCCGGTGGGCGCGATGCTGCCTTTCCCTGTCGACGCCAAGCCGCCGGGCTTCCTGGAGGTCGACGGGAGCGTTAAAAGCACCGCCGTGTTCCCCGACCTGAGCGCCTTCCTTGGGGGCAAGTTCAACAGGGGTGATGAAGGCGCGGGCAACTTCCGCTTGCCTGAATCCAGGGGCGAGTTCTTGCGCGGCTGGGATCATGGACGGGGCATCGACATAGGCAGAACGATTGGCAGCTGGCAGGCAGAGGATATCAAGGCGCACGCCCACGGCTTTGTTATCGATTCGGGCGACGGCCCTATTGGCGGGACTGCTGGGGCGAAAAACAAAGCAGGCGGGCTGATCGGGGGCGTAGTGCGCAGCTCGACAAGTTTGACTGATTCTAGCGGGGGCACAGAAACCCGCGTCCGCAACCTGGCTGTGATGTGGTGCATCAAGGCCTGGAACGCGCCGGTCAACCAGGGAAACATCGACGTAGCGGCGCTGGCGTCAAAGGTTGACGGCTTTGAATTCGGGCGTCTTCTGAATGTCCGCGTGTTCGCTCAAAACGCCATCTACACCCCAACACCAGGCACCAAAACTATCATCGTAGAAGGGGTTGGCGGTGGGGGCGCCGGTGGCGGCACACTCGCGACCAATACTGGCCAGTGTGCAGGCGGATCTGGCGGGGGCGCGGGCTCGTACGCAAAGGCAATATTTACGGGCGGATTCAGCGGCGCAGTCATCACTGTTGGCCCAGGTGGTGCTGCAAGCACGGAGGGCGCAAATGGCGGCACCGGCGGCACCACCAGCTTCGGCTCACTACTCACCATCCCAGGGGGAGTTGGCGGTGCTGTAGGCATCAGCGTGATCAACGCTCAGAGCGCTTCACAGGCTGGGTTTGGGGGTATGCCTTCCGGCGGGAATATCGTATCGACTCAAGGTGCACAGGGGCATCCAGGGCTTGGGATTGGCGAAGGACTCGGCGGGCGTGGCGCTGATTCGATGTTTGGGGCTGGAGGATGGGCGCCAAACGGAACAGGCAGCCGCCCTGGGGCAGGCTACGGCTCTGGTTCCAGCGGAGTGTGCAGTAATCCAAACCCAGCACCTGCGCGGGCCTCGGTACCTGGACAGCCGGGTATTTTGTACATCTACGAGTATTGCTAAATGAAGACTTACGCCCGAATCCATGAGGGGGTTGTCGTCGAGTTCGTCGCACCCTTTGCAGACGCTGATGGCGAAGAAGTGCCGATTAGCCTGCGCTTCACACCCGACTATGTTGCAGCGATGGTTGATATCTCGGCGGTAGATCCAAAACCAGAGCTTGGCTGGACATATAAGCGCTCCAAGTTCGCGCCGCCCCAGGCCTACCAGCTAACCGATGAAGAACAAGTAGCGCTGATCGCCGCCGAACGCTTTCGCCGCGAGAGTGCGGGCGTTGTGGTGGGCGCCCTGGTGATTGATACGTCGCGTGATAGCCAGTCGCTCATTGCGGGCACGGCTATCTCAGCCCTCATGGACGCCAGCTATGTTTGCAACTTCAAGGCCGTCGGCGGGTTCGTCGAACTGGATTCGTCTCAAATTCTGGCGATATCGGCAGCAGTCCGTGCGCATGTGCAGGCATGTTTCGACCGGGAGCTGGTGCTAGTGAAGGCAGTTAAAGCGCACGTTTTCAAAGACACGATGCTTACCGAGGGCTGGCCACCAGCGCCGCCAGTTGCTAAACCCGCTCAAGGAGTCTCCGAATGAGCCGCGCCGATACCTTGGCTTTAAATGATCAACTAGTTCAGGACATGGTGCTGCGTGGCACGCCAGAACAGTTCGATAGCACCAAAGCTCTTGCTACGACAGAACATGTACAGCGCTCCCTTGGCAATTACTCGGGGGGATCTGACCGCGCTGCGGCTACTAGTGTGAAGCTTACCGCTGCCGACGTCGGACAGTTCCTAAGCCTCAGCCTTGCCGCCGCCCAAATCGTCGCTTTGCCATTGTTCGCGGATGTACCAACTGGCGCAACCGTCGTGCTGCATAACCCGACCGCTTTCGACAAGACCATTACCCCCGGTGAGAGTACCGGAAAGATCAGTCCTGACGGGAACGTCTATGCCTCTGTTGTGCTGAAACAAGGTGACACCGCTCTGTTTACAAAGCAGGGCGTCTGGCGGTTGCATGGCGCGCCTGCACTGAGGTACCTGAACTGGGCTACACAGCCCCGGTTCGACAACTCCAAGGCTCTTGCGACAACCGAATTTGTTCAGCGGGGACAGGGCTCTTTTGCGACCTCTCGCGGCATCGGCGCGGCCACACAACTAACACCGGCTGATGTAGGCGTATCAATCGGTATGGGCGGTCTGGCGAGCTACAGCGTTACACTTCCAGAAATTGCTGATGTCCCGGACGGCGCCGCAATTGGGTTTCATTGCCGAAACTCCAACCCCGTGACAATTCTAAGTAAAGCCCCTTCGCAAATAAGTCCGAACGGAGAGTATCTAAGCTCAATTGTTTTGAAGTCGGGCGCCAACGCAGTGTTTGTAAGGGAGGGCTCAGTTTGGTGCGTATATGGGACCGCTGGCCTTGGCTACTCTGCTCAGTTCGCTTCTTCTAACTCTACAACTAGCGGTTATCAAAAGCTGCCTAGCGGTGATATTGAACAATGGGGGCTTCTTATTGCCGCTGCGCCAGGTTCGGACACTGTTATCCCTATGCCTGTCGCGATGACGGCCGCCCCAACAGATATACAACTTACATTTGCAAACTTTTCGAATGGGGAAAACGTCGGAATTTCTCCAGTTTTGCAGGCACGAAATAGCACGCTAGGAAGTATTACCGTGCGCAACTTGTACAACGCAAACGCGTCGTTCTTCTGGCGCGTAAGGGGTAAAGCATGACTGTCTTTTACAGCCCTGAAACGGGGTTTTTCTACGATGACCAGGTTTGCACGTTCATCCCTGCTGACGTAGTTGAAATCGCAGGACAGGAGCGGGATGAGCTGTTGGCGCAAGTCAGCCGTGGGAAGATCCTAATCTGTGGGCCAGATAACTTTCCGACTGTTGTGGACGCCCCGCCACAATCCCTTGAGCAAATGGCCAACATCGAGCGGTATTGGCGGTCTGCACAATTGACCGAGACTGACGGCGTTGTGACACGCCATCGTGACGAGCAGGAAGACGGCTCGAAAACAACGCTCACCACCAAGCAGTACACAGCGTTGCAGGCCTACCGCCGCGCATTGCGCAACTGGCCCGAGGATGGGGAGTTTCCGCTTAGCGAGCACCGCCCGCCAGCGCCGGAATGGCTGGCTCAGCTGACGCAGCAATGACCATGCTCAAGGTTATTCCTACATCCTAAAATTCACGGGACCGCTTGCCGGCACGCTGCCGAGCAAGCTATGAGGGCGGTATGGGGAAGGCATTAAACGGCAGTTTCGATCAGATCAAGATCGGTTTTGCGCAATACCTGAAACGCTGGCGCGACGGGCTCTATCCTGACTACGCCGATACAAAGGCTGTCCAGGCGTTCATGGATAAGCCATTCGACTTGGCCGTCAAGTGGGCGGCCTCCCGTATGGTGGACGACGCCCAAGCGATGCTAGAGGCCTACCAAAAGAACACCAACGGGCCAGACGGCAGAACTACCCTCTTCCCCGTTCTGCTGCTGGCAATGGATGACACCTTTATCGGTACCGGCGCGGATTGGGGCGGCTTGCATACAGAGCGCACCATGCAGCAGATCGTTGAGGGCGGATCGTTCTACGGCTACAAGCAAGTGATGCAGGACCGGCGCCTGCAAATGGTCATTATTGCCAGTGAGGCAGGTTCGGCACAAAGTCTGGCCGCGCAACTGTCGTCGTTCATCAAGGCACCATCCAACCGCTATTTCGATGCGCCCTACACCTTTGGGCAATACTCGGTACCAATGCCGCAAACCTTGGAATCCATCCGTGTGGACTGGATGGACGTTAGGCCCGACGGTATTAAGAACATCAAAATTCTTGTGGCCGATTTGACGCTCAAGTGCTCGATCCCGTTTTTTGATGCCCCTCAGGAAGGCGCGCCAAACGACGGTACCGAGAATAATCCGCCCGGCTATCCAGCGATCAATACCGTTACCCATACAAGCCGCAGCGGTACCGACTCGACGACCACCGAGGCCGGTACGGTCTGGGGAAAGGGTAAGTGAACATTTACCTGCGTGAGGGCGGCGACATGCTGCCTACAGACGTAATGCTCAAGTGGGTTGGGCGATCAGATTTGACGCCCATCCCTCGCTCGATAGAGTTCACCGTCAAGCTCATTGATGGTGTGCAGGAAAAGCTCAAGCGGGGCGCCTCGATTTGGGGCGGGCGCGAAAATCTGCGCTATGAAATCGTCAAAACGGACAGGGCGCAGCCACTTGGCCAAGTCCAGGGTAAGAATCAGCAGCAGGCCATGAAGGTAACGGCATTGCTGCATCGCTGCGCGTCTGTGGCCAAACCACTCAACAGCGCCGTCGTTCTCACAGAAACAACCTTGGGGGCGATTTACCGCGCGTGCGGCGCGTTCATGCCGGTGGCCAGTGACTTCGCAGTGCCGCGCTTCACCTGTTTCAAGGGCCACGAGCCGAGTTACCAGCTCGCCCAGGCTCTTCAAGAGGAAGGCGCGGCGCTAGTGTTAAGAAACGGCCAGATAATGGCCATGCGCCTCTCTGACATGGCCAAGCAGTCCGCAGAGGCGGACATCGGCCAGGTCGACAGCAGCGCCAACATCGAAAGCGAATTTCTACAACTCCAGGAAATCCCCTCGTACTACTCCGTAAACGACCAGGCACAGATTGTGTTGGGCCAGATGGGGCAGGCCCGGCGGGTTTCCTTCATTCCGCGGGCCGATGAGCGCCAGCTGCGTAACGCCAGCTGCGTCCTGGTGCGGAGTAAGACCGTGGACAGCACTATTTGCCAGCAGATCCAAGCCGGCAGCGTACTGCGCGTAGCTGGCGAGAACCTGGTGGTCATAACCGCCGCGCACGCCTTTGAAAACTTGGAAGGCGCGCAGGAAAGTCGCAGCCGCCTATGGCTCGGGAAGTTGATCAATGCCCAGTAACAGACACCCTGCAATCATCCGTGCTGTTAACCGCGAGCGCCGAGAGGTGCGCGTAGAAGTTCCCCCGTTTACCGACGGCGCAGCCGAGTGGCCCATTGCTGAAATTGAATACCCGATAGGCGACGACTCACGCAACACTGAGATTCGCCTGGTGGAAGGCCTAGAGGTGTGGATTGCATTTATCGCTGGCGACCCGCGCCGACCAATCATCACTGGATTCCGCAACCCTAACGTAGGCAACGGGATTGCTTGGCGCCGTTGGAACCACGACAACATCGAGCACAACGCCGACGCAGTGGCCAACATCAACGCTCAGACGATCAACCTCACGGCCGGGGCTCAGATTGTCCTGACAGTGGGCGGCTCTACGGTAGTTATCACACCCGATTCCGTGAACATCAAGGCTGGAACA
>NZ_JCBCUX010000021.1:0-83130 GCF_059862645.1 Pseudomonas sp. MF08831
GCCGGAGTGAGGGCACACCGAGCCTAAGCGAGGTGCCGAGTGGTGGGGCAAAGACCTTTTGGTTACTTTTGGCTGGGCCGGCATTCCGGGCGTTTGCCAAAAGTGACCCGCTGTAAGAGCGGAACCCTAAGTGGCCGTTACCGCAGCAACGGATATGCACTCCCCCAAAAGCCCCCCACTCAAATCCGCCGACGCCGACCAAGCTGCGGAATAGCCGTCTGCACAACATCCACACCCTCCACCCGTGTCGCAGTGCAGGCTGCAAGCTGCGCCAAGGTCGGCTGACTGAACAACATCCGCGCATCCACATCCAACCCCGCCTTGCGCATACGCGCCACCAAACTCACCGCCAGCAACGAATGCCCGCCCAGCTCGAAGAAATGGTCATGCCGCCCTACCCGCTCCAACTTCAAGACCTGCGCCCAAATCCCCGCCATCAAGGTTTCCACCTCACCAACCGGCGCTTCATACGCACGGCTGACCACCGCCTCCAACCCCGGCTCAGGCAACGCCCTGCGATCAAGCTTACCGGCAGGATTAAGCGGCAATACCTCAAGCTGCACAAAAGCCGCCGGCACCATGTACTCCGGCAATTGCTCCAGCACATACGCACGCAAGGCCTCCAGGCTCGGCGCCTGAGCGCGCAGGGTGAAGTAGGCCACCAGCCGCTCATCGCGAATCAGCACCGCCACTTCGCGCAACGCCGGATGCGTCGCCAGACGTGACTCGATCTCCCCCAGCTCCAGGCGTACCCCGCGCAGTTTGACCTGAAAGTCATTGCGCCCCAGAAACTCCAGATTACCGTCCGGCAAGTAACGCACCAGATCGCCCGTGCGGTACAGCCGGTCACCCGCCACGAACGGGCTGTCGATAAAGCGCTCGGCCGTCATCTGCTCCAGCCCCAGATAACCCCGCGCTACGCCAACGCCGCCGATATGCAACTGGCCGCTGACGCCCATCGGCACCGGCGCATCGTGTTCGTCCAGCACATACAGACGCGTGTTGTTGATCGCACGGCCAATCGGCAACTGCAAGGCCGGCACCGGATCGCCGGGTTCCAACGTCCACGCGCTGCTGTCCACCGTGGCTTCGGTGGGCCCGTAGACGTTATGCAAACGCACCTTGGGCAAGCGCGCCTGCACGCCACGGGCCAGGGCTTCGGTGAGTTCGCCGCCGCCGCAGAGCACGTCGGTGAGGCTGGTGCACAACGCCGACTCTTCCAGCTCGAGAAACTGCTGCAACATTGCCGGCACGAACTTGATCACCGTGATCTGCTGCTCGCGGATCACTTGCGCCAGATAAGCCGGTTCACGGTGGCCGTCGGGCCGCGCAAGGACCAGGCGCATGCCGTTGGCCAGCGGCCAGAACAGCTCCCACACCGAGCCGTCGAAACTGAACGGCGCACGTTGCAACAACGCGCCGCCTTCGGCATTCGGGCACAGCCGGGAGCCCCAGTGCATCAGGTTGCCCAGGCCGCGATGCTCGATCATCACGCCTTTTGGCGTGCCGGTGGAGCCCGAGGTGTACATCACGTAGGCCAGGTTGGCGACGCTCAAGCCGGGCACCGACGGATTGCCGATGGGCGCCTGGCTCCAGGCGTTCTGGTCAAAGTCGATCACCGGGACAGACACCGCGCCCGGCACGTCGCGGGTGGCGGCGTGCACCAGCAGGGCCACCGGTTGGCTGTCGTTGAGCATGTAGGCCAGGCGCTCGCGCGGATAGCCAGGGTCGAGCGGCACATAGGCGCCGCCCGCCTTGAGAATCGCCAGCAAACCCACCACCAGGTCCAGCCCGCGTTCGACACACAGCGCCACCCGCGAATCCGGCTCAACCCCGCGTTCACGCAGGTGAAAGGCCAGCTGATTCGCGCGCTCATTTAGCTCGCGATAGGTCAGTTGCCGTTCGCCGGCCTGTACCGCAATGGCATGGGGAATGTGCCGCGCGTGGGCTTCAAACAGCGCCTGCACGGTAAGGGTTTCGGGGTAGTCGGTTTCAGTGGCGTTGAGGTCCACCAACAGCCGGTGCAGCTCGCTGGCAGGCAGCACCGGCACCGTGCGCAATGGCGTGGCCGGTGCGTGTTCAAGGGCATGGGCCAGGCCATGCAGGGTCGTGTCCAGGTACGCCAACAGTCGCTCGGCGCCAACCTTGCGCGGCGCCTTGGCCTTGAGCCGAAAGCCACTGGCAACGTCGTCAACGGTGAGCATCAACGGGTAACTGACGATATCTTCACTGCTGAGCAACGCAATGCCCGGCACCAGGTTCAGGCGTGGGTCGGCGTCGGTGTGACGGTAGTTGAGCAGGCTGTTGAACAGCGGCGACGCACTGCTGCAACGCTGGGCCAATGCGAGCGAGGCCTGTTCATGGGCCAACAAGGCGCTGAGCTGGGTGTGGGTGTCGTTGAGCGCATCGAGCACGGTTTGCCCGGCCAGGCGCACGCGCAACGGCAAGGTATTGATGAACATGCCCAGCGCGCGATCAGCGCCTTCGCCGGCTTGCAGACGGCCGAGCAGCACGGTGCCGAACACCACGTCATCGCGGCTCGCGACACGGCTGAGCACGTGCGCCCAGGCCAGATGAAACAGGCTGGCAGCGCTGACGCCAAGGGCACGCGCCTGGGCCCGCAGGCGTTGGTTGAGCACGTCGCCGAGGGGTTGTTCGGACTCCTCGATTTCAGCGCGGTCCGCCTGCCGCTCCTGCAAGCCGAACGCCAGGGTCGGCTCGTCGACATCCGCCAGGCGCTCGCGGAAGAACGCCTCGTGGGCGGCCTGTCGTTCCGGCGCCCGGGTCTGTGCGACCACATTGCGATACGGCACTGGCACCGGCAGTTGCGCCTGCTCCCCAAGCAAGTGCGCGCGAATTTCGTCCACCAGCACGGTGGTTGAGGTGGCGTCGTTGACCAGGTGATGGAAACGCAGTTTGGCAACCCAGCGCCGGTTGTGCGGTTCTTCGGCGTAATCCAGGGCCATCAGCGGCGCCTGGCGCAAGTCCAGCGGCTGATGTTGTTCGCGCAGGGGTTGAACCCGCAATTGTGCGTCGCGCCACACCACTTGCATGGGCTGGTCCAGGGCATCCCAAACCAGGCTGGTACGCAGGATATCGTGACGGTTGATCACCTGTTGCAACGCCTGGGCAAACGCGTCGAGCTGCGCGCGACTGGCGAAACTGAACAGCGCATGTTGCTGGTAGGGATCGCGCTCGTCGGTGAGGTGGTGGTAAAGCAAGCCTTCCTGCAACGGCGCCAGCGGGTAGATTTCCTGCACATTGGCCGCCCCTCCGGGAATGCCGGCGACGATGCGATCAATGCCGGGCTGATCCAGGTCGGCCAGTGCGAGCATGTCTGGCGTGATGTGCGTGCAACCCGACGGGATGCGGTTAGCCGGCACCTGTCTGTCGCTGCCGGCACTGGCCGCCGCCAACGCTGCCAGGGTGGGCTGGCCGAACAACACCTGCACGTCGGCGCGCAACCCGGCATCACGCATGCGTTGCACCAGTTGCACCGCCAGCAGCGAGTGCCCGCCCAACTCGAAGAAATGATCATGACGCCCTACCTGCTGCACGTGCAGCAATTGCGTCCAGATCTGCGCCAGGGTGGTTTCCACGCCTTCGCGTGGCGCTTCAAACAACCGCGTCACGAAAGCCGCTTGTGTGGGCGCCGGCAAGGCCTTGCGGTCGAGCTTGCCGTTGGCGGTGAGCGGGAAAGCCGCCAGCTTCACGTAGGCCGCCGGCAGCATGTAGTCAGGCAGCGAGGCTTGCAGATGGGCACGCAGCGATTCGACAGTGACGCTGGCGCGTTCGACATACCACGCCAGCAATTGCCCCTCACGAAACAGCACGGCGGCTTCCATGACGGCCGGGTGCGTGGCCAGCGCAGATTCGATTTCCCCCAGCTCGATACGCACGCCGCGGATTTTCACCTGATCGTCATTGCGGCCCAGGTACTCGAGATTGCCGTCGGGCAGCCAACGGGCCAAGTCGCCGGTGCGGTACATCCGGCCGTCGCTGAAGGGGTCATCGAGAAAGCGTTCGCCAGTCAGTTCCGGACGGTTGAGGTATCCGCGCGCCACGCCCTTGCCGCCGACGTACAACTCCCCCGTCACACCGATGGGGACCGGGCGTTGCTGCTCATCAAGCAAGTAAACGCAGGCGTTGGCGACCGGTGCGCCGATATGCAGCGGCCCGCCCACTTCGACACGCCCGGAGGTGGCGACCACCGTGGTTTCGGTGGGGCCGTAGTTGTTGATCACGTCGAAGGTCTGCGTTCGGCTGAACGAGCGCAGACGGTCGCCGCCGATCAGCAATGTACGCAATGTAGGGTGTTCCAGGCGCTGACTGAAGGCGTACTCGGCCACTGGCGTCGGCAAAAAGCACACCTGCAACGGCTGCGCGCGCCACCAACTGAGCAATGCATCGATGTCCTGCGCGTCATCCTGTGCCGGCGGCAGGTGCAGCGTCGCGCCCACACACAGTGCCGGCCAGACTTCCCAGGCCATCGCATCAAACCCGAAGCCGGCCACGCTGGCCGTGTGGCTGCCGGCGCGCAGGTCGAACGCCCGGCAATGCCAGTCCACCAGGTTCGCCACCGTATGGTGCTCGACCATCACGCCCTTGGGCTGCCCGGTGGAGCCGGAGGTGTAGATCACATAGGCAAGGTTCGACGGCGTGACGGCGACCCGCGGACTCTCGCCCAGGTGCCCGGCCGGGTGCTCCAGGCGGATGACCGGCACGTCCAGCAAAGGCAGGCGATGCAGCAAATCCTGCTGGGTCAGCACCGCCACGGGCGCACTGTCGTGTAACAGGTAGTTCAGGCGTTCGGCAGGATGGGCCGGGTCCACGGGGACATAACAGGCGCCGGATTTGAGGATCGCCAACAACCCCACCAAGGTATCCAGGCCACGCCGGGCCACAATCGCCACGCGATCGTCCAGCTGCACGCCGTGTTCGAGCAACTGCCAGGCCAGCGCATTGGCCTGTTGATCGAGCTGGGCGTAGGTCAGTTGCCGGCCCTGGTGCACCGCCGCGATGGCCTGCGGCGTGCGTGCGGCTTGCGCTTCTATGCGCGCGTGCAGGGTTTGCGGCTCGGTGGCGGGTTGTGCGGTGGCATTCCAACGCAGCAATTGGGCCTGTTCGGCGGGCGTGACCAAGGACAACTCACCCACGCTCAGCGCGGTGTCTTCCAGGCCCTGCTCCAGCAGCCAGGTAAAGCGCTGCGCCATCGCTTTCACGTCGTCGTGCTGGAAATACGCCTCGTTGTACACGCAATGCAGGCACGCGGTGTCCTGGTAACGGTTGCTGCGCAGGTGGATGGCAATCGGCAGCGGCTCATGATGGTTGGAAACCTTAATCGCGCGGGCCTGGACCTGACCGTAACGCAGGTCGTGGTCGTCCTGCTCGAAGGACACCGACAGGTCGAACAACTGACCGCGATCTGTACGCCGCAGGCCCAGCTCACGGTTCATCTCGCTCAACGGGAAGCGTTGATGACGGAAATCCTGCTTGAGCTGGTCACGTATGCCACGCACCAAGGCGCTGAAGGGCAAGTGCTGGCTGAACTGAAAACGCACCGCACTCACCTGGGTGAACAAACCCACGGTAGAACGAAAACGCGCGTTGGAGCGGTTGAGGATCGGCAACCCCACCACCCATTCATCGCGTTGGCTGGTGCGGGTGAAATACACGTACATCGCCGCCAGCAACACATGAAAGGCCGAGGCCTGATACCGGTTGGCCACTTGTTCCATACGGTTGAGCAGCGCCACCGGGAACGCTTGCACCAGCGTATTGCTCGGCGCCTGCGCGTTGTGCCGAGGCGTCAACAGCGGCGCGGGCAGCACCTGGTATTTGTCCAGCCAATAGGCGCGGTCACGGGCGTAACGCGCCGATTGCAAGTAGCGCTGGTCGGTGTCGATGAAGTCGATATAGGACGGCGCCAGTGGCTCCGGTTGCCGACCTTGCTCCAGGTCGCTGTACAGCCGAGCCAGGGATTGCAGCATCTGGCCAAAGCCCCAGCCGTCGAGGATCAGGTGGTGAGCCTGGGTACCGAGGCGGTAGTGGTCATCGTCGAGTTTGACCAGGAAAAACCGAAACAGCGGTTCACCGCTCATGGCGTACGGGCGGGCCATTTGCGCCTGCATCAATGCCTGGGTCGCGACCTGCGGGTCGGGCAGCGCAGAGAAATCGTACTGCCCCACTTCCACCGCCATAGCAGGGACGAAGGTTTGCCGAGGCAGACCCTGGTCGTCGCTATGCAGCTGGGTGCGCAACGCATCGTGTTTGGCCACCAGCCGCTCGACCGCGCGCTGGATCAAATCGGGGACCACCGGCCCGGCAAAATCGACATAGCCGCCGATGTTGTACAGCGGTGAGTCGCCCACACGCAGTTGGTCGAGCCAGATGTCCTGTTGGGCAGCGGTGAGGGGGAAGCTGGCCGGCTGGCGGGTGAGATGCGTCATAAGATCCTTCTCATGGGAGGTCAGGCACTGGCCGCGCGAGGGCCCATTTCGCCGAAATTGCCGGATTTGAGCATGGGGGTTCGGGGCTGTCTGTCACCCGAAACCCGGACATCAGAAAGGCGCAAAACGGCCTTGGCTGAGGGTTCATTGCTGAATCGATTAAACGTTTGTAGGAAATTGGCTATTTGTGGCCGCTACCAATGCTTAAAGGGTTCGTTTAAAAAATTATATTTTCCATATAAATCAATAATTTAATTAAATCTAAAGACGATAGGCAGTTTTTCGTGGGCGGAATAAGCCGTCAGAAACGTCGAATTAATGACGTGGTTTTTATGGCAGGTTGTGTCCCTCGTTTCCGCTGCATACGTAGGACAAATCCCTATGGCTAAATAAAATCTCGAACGCCGAATTACGTTCAAGGAGCACGGACCGCGCCTCACAAACCCAGGGCGCCCCGTCGACGGTTTTCGACATCAAGGATGAGATGGCTATGAGTCTGACCCGCAGTATTGGCGACACACAGAGCCCGCATTTCTACGCCGAAATGGGTGAGTTGATTTCAAGCAGTGGCCACCAGCACTTCGCCGCCAACATGTTGCACCTCGTGGACAAGTGGGTGCCGATTCATCTGGTGGACCTCAGTGAATGGACGCTCGACGAGCTGCGCGACAGCGTGCGCGAGATCAAGCTCCTGGGCAGCGCCGGCGTTAAAAATGACCTGTCTGCGCCGCAGACCCTGCACCCCATCAAGGATCACCCGCTGCTGCGGCAAATGCTGCGCATGCAGGACCCGCTGCTGATTCAGATGAAGGCCAAGGCCAACAGTGCGCACCCGCGCGGCAGCTCACACCAGTGCAACCTGGTGTCGCGCCAGGGCAATCGACGCTGCGTGATTTCGTTCTATCGCCCGCCAACCCAGCCAGGGTTTTCGCTGGCGCAGTTGTCGTTTCTCAAGTGCCTGTCGGACACCCTGCTGCCGTTGATGGAACGGCACGCGCAGATCCTGCGCCAGGCACCGCACACCGAGATCGAGCCGGCGCACAACCCGCTGGAGCAATCGCAGCTGCAGCGCGAGTTCTACAAGCGTTTGTCGTTAAGCGATATCACCCTCTCGGCGCGTGAGCAGGAAGTGTGCCTGGGCCTGTTGACCGGCGGCACCGTGCCGCAAATGGCGGAAAAACTCAGCGTGAAAAACAGCTCGATTGAAACCTACCTCAAACGCGCCGCTGCCAAGTTGGGCGTCAGTGGCCGACATGGCCTGGCCAAATGGATGGTTGGCGCCTGATGAACAAAGCGATGCTCACAACGGTAGGCATGGCCTGGATGCTCGGCGGTTGCTCGCTGATCCCCGAGTACCAGCGGCCAGCGCCGCCTGTGCCTGCGCAGTACCCGCAAAGCGGGGTTTACCGCCTGGCGCAATCGGGCACCGTGGCGATAACACAGGACTGGCAGCATGTGTTCCACGACCCTGCCTTGCAGCAGTTGATCGCCAATGCGCTGCTCAACAACCGCGACCTGCGCGTTGCGGCGCTGAATGTGCAGGCGTTCCAGGCGCAGTACCGCATCCAGCGTGCGGACCTGTTCCCGGCCCTATCCGCCACAGGCGCCGGCAAACGCCAAAAGTTGCCAGGCGATGTGACCGGCACCGGCAAGTCTGCGATTACTTCCAATTATTCCGCCACGTTGGGGCTCAGCGCTTATGAACTGGATTTGTTCGGCCGTGTGCGCAGCCTCAGCGAACAGGCGATGCTCACGTACCTGGGCACCGAAGAGGCACGACGCAGCGCGCAGTTGAGCCTGGTGGCCAACGTCGCCAATGCGTACCTGACCTGGCGCGCCGACCAGGAACTGCTGGCCCTGGCCCAGCAAACCCTGGAAGCCGACGACCACAGCTGGCAGCTCACCAGCCGCAGCAAAAGCGCGGGCAAGGCCTCGGCGCTGGACGTGGTGCAAGCGCGCACCGCAGTGGAAAGCACGCGTGCGAGCGTGGCCCGTTATGAACGCCAGGTCGCCCAGGACCTGAACAACCTCGCCCTGCTGGTGGGCGCGCCGGTGGATGAGCGTTTGCCCGCGCGACCGCTCGCCGATGAGCTGGTGGCGCGCGTGCCCGCAGGGCTGCCGTCCGACGTGCTGCAACGGCGCCCGGATATTCTCCAGGCCGAATATCAGTTACAGGCCGCCAACGCCAATATCGGCGCGGCGCGCGCGGCGTTCTTTCCATCCGTGACCCTCACGGCCAACGCCGGCAGCACCAGCACGCAGCTGTCGGGGTTGTTCAAGGGCGGCTCGGGCACCTGGACGTTCCAGCCGCAGATCAACCTGCCGATTTTCAACGCCGGCAGCCTGCGCGCCAGTCTCGACTACGCAAAACTGCAAAAGGACATCACCGTGGCCCAGTATGAAAAGTCGATCCAGACGGCTTTTCAGGAAGTCGCCGACGGCCTCGCCGCCCGCCAGACCTTTAATGACCAGCTGGATGCACAACGCGATTTCGTCGCGGCCAACCAGGCCTATTACGACCTGGCCCAACACCGCTATCGCAGCGGCGTGGACAGCAACCTGACGTTTCTTGATGCACAGCGCTCGTTGTTCAGTTCGCAACAAGCGCTGATTGTCGACCGGCTGGCACAGTTGGTGGCTGAGGTGAACCTGTATACCGCGCTAGGGGGCGCATGGGGGGATACGCCGGTGCTGGCGACGGCAAAATAAAGCGGGTTTGGATGTGGGCTAGCCACATCCTTTGTGCAGCGTTCAAGGCTTGCGCTGTGCCACCCGCCACACCTTGTTGCCCACATCGTCTGCCACCAGCAACGCGCCTTGCGCGTCGAGGGTCACACCCACCGGCCGGCCCTGGGCCTGGCCCGCGGCATTCAGAAAACCGGTCAGGAAGTCGACCGGCGTGCCAGCGGGTTTGCCGTCCTTGAAGGCAATGAACACCACCTTGTAACCGGCCTGCGGGTTGCGGTTCCACGAACCGTGCTCACCGACAAACACGCCATCGGCGAACGCCGTCGGCATGCCGCGCGCATCCGAGAAGGTCAGGCCCAGCGGCGCGACGTGCGTGCCAAGGGCGTAGTCGGGGGCAATGGCCTGGGCCACTTTGTCCGGACGCGGCGGTTGCACGCGCACATCGACGTGGGCGCCGTAGTAGCTCCACGGCCAGCCGTAGAACGCGCCGTCCTGCACCGAGGTGAGGTAATCGGGCACCAGGTCGCTGCCGATTTCGTCACGCTCGTTGACCACTGTCCACAGTTGTGTGGAGCCGGGCTTCCAGGCCAGGCCATTGGGGTTGCGCAAGCCGCTGGCGAACAGGCGCTTCTTACCGCTGGCGAGGTCCAGTTCCCAGATGGCGGCGCGGCCTTCTTCGGCGTCGAGGCCGTTTTCACCGACATTGCTGTTGGAACCCACGGTCACATAGAGCCGCGTGCCGTCCGGGTTGGCCAGCAGGTTTTTGGTCCAGTGATGGTTGATCCCGGCCGGCAGATCTGTGACCTTTACCGGCGTGGCGTCTATATGGGTCTGGCCCAAGGTATACGGCACCTTGACCACCGCGTCGGCGTTGCCGATGTACAGCGCATCGCCCACCAGCGCCATGCCGAAGGGTGATGTCAGGCCGGCAAGGAACTCAGTGCGTACCTCGGCGTGACCATCGTGATCGGCGTCGCGCAGCAGGGTGATGCGGTTGGCGCTGGGCGTATCGGCGCCCACCCGGCCCATCACAAAACCCATCGCGGTACGGCGTGCCCAGGCGATCAAGCCCGTGCCGCCGTCAGTGGCGCCTTCGGGCATCGGCGGGTGATTGCTTTCGGCGACCAGCACATCGCCATTGGGCAAGGTGTAGACCCAGCGCGGGTGGTCGAGATTGTCGGCCAGCGCCGTTACGGTGAAACCTTCAGGCACCGTGGGCTGGGCGTTGCCGGGCCAACCGACGGCCTTTGAGACCTTGAGTGTGGGGATCAGCGACGTGCTGGGTTCCGGTAATTGCGGGGTGGGGCCAACGCTGGCCTGGAACGGCAACTTGGACGATTCACCACAGGCGGTGAGAGCAGTGGCAGCGCAGATCAGGAGCGCAAGGCGGCTCGGTACATTCATAGTTGAAACCTCGGGGCGAAATCCCGACGGAGTATTGCGTGATGAAGCGCGGGTAAACACCGGCAGTGGCGCAATTGAATATTAACCGGCGGGCACGAATGCCAAGGGATGCGCCTGGCCGGCTTGCGGCAACCACTCCGGCCGCGCTGCAAGTCACAGCCAACGGCCCATCGCCAGGCTGAACGGCGAGAACTCGGCAAACTGCCAACGCAACGCCAGCGCTGCCGGGCGCCGTACCGCATGCTCCACGGTCAGCGTCCATAGCCGCTGGGCACCGTCGAATATGGCCACCTCTGGGCCGCTGAGGATCAGCGCGGTGCGCCCGGCAATCTGCAGCACATCGCCCGATTCGAAGTCGATAAACAACAGCCCCGCCACCGGATTGGCCGACAGGTTGCCCAAGGTGTTGAAGAACAGATTGCCGGCGAAGTCGGGAATGGTCAGCACATTGCCGTCGACGCGCACGAAGCCGGTGTTGCCGCCGCGATGGGAGACGTCTACCGAGCGTGCGCCCTCCTCGTCAACGTAGCTTGCGACAAAGAAGGTGTCAGCGTTGCGGATCAAGTCTTGCGCGGCGTCATCCAGGCCGTTCAAGGGCTCGACCAAGGTGCCAGGTTTGCGCGCGATCCCCTCGACCGGGCGCCGTTGAATGTACTTGGGGCAGTTACCGAACGTGTGCACCACATCAACCGAAAAGCCAGCGTGACCAAGGCTGCCCACGCGCCCATTCATGCGGTTGCGGCGGCGGGTAGTGAGGTCGATACCCAGCAGGCCCACGGACGCACCGCGGTGTAACGCAGCCAGCGCCGGATCGCCTTTGGACGGCAAGCTGTCGATCAGCAACGTGTGCGGGTCGGGTGAATGGGCAAACCCCGGCGCACCTTCGAGCAGCGTCGCCCAAGGGATGCCCTGCGCATCCACCACCGCGAGCATCAAGTAGGGCAACAGCGGATAAAAATCCCGATGCTGCTCCGGCAAATGGTCGCGGATCACCTTGGGCCCCACGACTGCCATGCGCTCGGCAACGCCGGCGCTTTGCTGCATCTGCCGTTCGCCGGCATGCCAGGGGGAGGGTTCGATCTGGTTCATGGCGCACTCCTCAGGTTCGATGAGTGGATGCTGCGCCCTGTCACCCTTCAAGAGAATGCCCACGCTTGGCAATCCAGCATTACGCCAACTGAAACGCCGGATGGTCCCGCAGCGCTGCCACGCAGTGATCGACAAAACTGCGCACGCGCATCGGCGCGTTGCGGCCTTCGCGGTACACCACGTGCACCGCCAGCGCCGGCAGTTCAAAGGCCGGTAGCAGGCGACGCAACTGGCCGCTCGCCAACTGTTCATGCACCGGGTAGCTGAGGCAGCGAATCAGCCCCGCACCGTGCACAGCGGCATTGATCGCGCCCTGCACCGTGGTGCAACTCAAGCGTGCGCGCGCCTTTAATGAGCCGCCTTTGAAGCCCCAGTCAACCTGATCGGCACTGGCGATCAGGCGATGCTGCTTGAGGTCGTCAGGATGCGCCGGCTCGCCGTGAGCGGCCAGGTAATCGGGGCTGGCGCAGAGAATCGGGCGCACCTGCCCCACCCTTCGGGCGATCAGTGACGAACTGGGCAGTTCACCGACCAGGATTGCCACGTCCAGCCCCTCTTCATGCAGGTTGGGGTAATGGTCGTGATAGCGGGCGACGAGACGCACGTCGGGGTAGCGCTCCATATAGCCAGCCAACACCGGCGCCATGACGTAGCGGCTGAACAGAAACGGCAGAAAGACTTGCAGGTTGCCCTGAGGCTGCGCGTGCAAACCCTGGGCCGAGGCTTCGGCGGCGTCCACCGCGGCCAGCAGGCGTAGGCAGTCAGCCAGGTAGACGCTGCCCGCGTCGGTCAGGCTCACACCTCGCGTACTGCGTTGCAGCAACTGCGCGTGCAGGCGCGCCTCCACACGCGCAATCGCACGCATCAGGGTCGGGCTGGAGACGTGTGCGTGACGGGCCGCCGAGGCCAGGCTCGGTTGCCCGGCGAGCGCCGTAAACAGCTGCATGTCGCGATAACGTTCCATCAACTGCGCCGCTTCAACGCCGGGTTCAGGGCCGCGTCCTGCCCGAGGCGGTGGGTGAGAAAGTCGACAAAGGTATGGATTTTGGCCGGTACCCGGCCGCTCTTCTGGAACACCACCTGGATCGGCAGCGGCGCCGGCTCGAATTCCTCCAGCACAATCTCCAGCTCGCCCGCCGCCACCGCCGCTGCGACTTGATAGGACAGCACCCGCGTCATGCCCCAACCCAACCGCGCCAGGTGGATCGCCGCGTTATTGGCCGTGACCACCAGACGCGGCTCGATAGGCACGGTCAGCGGCTGGCCGCCGTCGACAAACCGCCACTCGCTCACCAACTGGCTGGAGGACGACGTGACGATCTTCGCTTCACGCAGTTGCTCTGGCCGCGCCGGCCTTGCGTGCTGGTCGAGATACCCTGGCGCAGCACACACTACGCGGCGCACTTCACCCACCTTGATCGCCTGCTGCCCCGGCTCTTGCAGATGGCCGATGCGCACGGCCACCTCCACGCCTTCATCGACCATGTTCACCACGCGATCGACCAGCAAGGCGTTGATGCTCACCCGCGGAAAACGGTCCAGGTAATCGCCCAGCACCGGCGCCACATACAACTCGCCAAACAGCACGGGCGCGGTCAGCGTCAGTTGACCGCTCGGGATGGAATAACTGCCTGCCGCCGCTGCCTCGGCCTCGTTCAGTTCGGCGAGGATGCGTCGGCAATCTTCCAGGTAACGCTGGCCGGCTTCGGTCAGGTGCAGGCTGCGCGTGGTGCGCGACAGCAGTTGCGTGCCGATGCGTTGCTCCATGGCGGCAATGGCCCGGGTCACGCTGGGCGGCGAGGTTTTCAGGCGGCGTGCGGCAGCGGCGAAGCCCGCCTCCTCGGCGACCGCGAGAAATACCTGCATTTCATGAAATCGGTCCATCGGCGCTCACTCTTCTAGCCACAGATCATTTACTGCGCTTGCAGCCCCACTGCCGTGCGCGGCATGCCGACAAAGCCCGGCAAGGCCTCGATGCTGGCAAGCCAGGCCCGCACCTGAGGGTAGTCGGCCAGCGACACATTGCCTTCCGGCGCGTGGGCGACGTAGGTGTAGAAGGCAATATCGGCAATACTCGGCTGTTCGCTGGCCAGGAAGCGGCTTTGGGCCAGTTGCTGCTCCACCAGAGTCAGCAGCGCGTGCGAGCGACTGATGGCGGTGACGGTATCGACCTCGGCGCCAAACACCACGGCCAGTCGCGCGGCCGCCGGCCCGGCGTGAAGTTGACCGGCCGCGGCCGACAGCCAGCGCTGCACGCGCGCCTGGCCGACAGGATCACTCGGCAGCCAGCGGCCGTCGCCGTAGGTGTTCGCGAGATAGACCAGGATCGCATTGGAATCGGCCAACACCGTGCCGTTGTCATCGATCACCGGCACCTGGCCGAAGGGGTTGAGGCGGGCCATAAAGTCCGGGGCTTTCTGCGCGCCGTGCTTGAGGTCAACCAGAATAAATTCGCGGGGCAGCCCCAACAGCGACAACATCAGCTCCACGCGGTGAGAGTGGCCAGACAGTGGGAAACCATACAGTTTGATCGCAGACTGAGACATGAAAGGCTCCAAGGATGGGGGATCGACGCCCGCATCTTCCGCCGCTGCACTGATCGAGAGAATCATCAGGATTTACAATCGAGCATTTCACCGGACGAAACAATCACTGCGCGAATAATTCCATGATCAGGCTGAACAGGGTGATCTTCACCGCGCTGTCCAGCTCGGTCCAGGCCAGTCCGGTACTGGCCTCATACGCCCCCAGCTCAAGGTGACGCGACACGCAATTGGCCGGCAGCGCGCGCGCCGCCTGTTGCGGCAACACCCCGACGCCCAACCCGGCAGACACCAGCGCGAGCATGGTGGTGAACTCACCCAGTTCCGAGGCGATGTCCAGCGTGATGCCCAGGGCATTGATGAACTCGTCGTAGAACCCCGGCGCATAACGACGCGCGAGGATGTACACCGGCACGTTGAGCAAGTCCTGGGGCTGGAGGGTGGTCTGGGCCGCCAAAGGATGATCGACCGGCAATGCCACGCAAAAACTTTCATGCAATACCGCGCGGGTCTGCACGCCGGGATGGGCGGCCGGCAGGCGCATCAGGCCGAAATCCAACAGGCCGTTTTTCAAGGCGGCGGCTTGATCGGGGCCGGGCATGTCCTTGAGTTCCAGCTCGATACGCGGGTAGCGCAGGTGCACGGCGCGGATCAGCTGCGGCAACAATTGCGGCAATACCGACGACACAAACCCCAGACGCACTCGGCCGATTTCGCCACGATGAGACGCCCGCGCGGCGTCTGCGGCGCGCGCGGCCTGGTGCAAGGTGGCCTGGGCTTCGGGCAAAAATGCGCGCCCTGCTTCGGTCAGCATCACCGAGTGGCGATTGCGATCCAGCAGGCGCACACCCAGGCCGCTTTCCAGCAACTTGATCTGCATGCTCAGCGCCGGCTGCACAATCGATAACTGCGCCGCCGCCCGGCCGAAGTGCAGTTGCTGGGCAAGCACCACGAAGGCGCGCAAGTGCTTTAACTCCACGAAATCTCCCGGTTATCAAAAACCATGATCACCCGATCACAAATGAAAATTGGACGCTGACCCGCGCCTGCGGTGAAGTAACGCACCGTCATACACGATATGACAGGGCTTGGCCTCTAACAATGAGAACAAGGAGGCACCATGCTCGGCATGGCTAACGACACTTATCTGCTGGTGGATGCGCTGGTCACGATTATCGGATTGATATTGTTGATCACCCATTTGAAGGTCCATCCGTTTGTCGCGCTCACCGTTGCCGCAGGCTTTCTTGGCCTGACCTCCGGCATGCCGGTGGACAAGGTGATGAAGTCTTTCCAGGACGGTTTTGGCGGCGTACTCGGGTTTGTCGGCATCATTCTTGGCCTGGGCACCATGCTCGGCAAACTGATGGCCGACTCCGGCGGCGCCGATCAGATCGCGCGCACGTTGATCCGCGCATTCGGCAAACAGCGCGTGCACTGGGCAATGATGTTCTCGGCGTTCCTGGTGGGCATTCCGCTGTTTTTCGAGATCGGGTTTGTGCTGCTGATCCCTCTGGTGTTCATCGTGGCACGCCGTACCGGGCTGTCGCTGATCAAGGTCGGCATGCCGCTGCTCGCCGGGTTGTCGGTGGTGCACGGGCTGGTGCCGCCGCACCCGGGGCCGCTGCTGGCCATCGGGATTTTTGGCGCGGACATCGGCAAGACGATTTTCTACGGGCTGATTGTCGGCCTGCCCACGGCGGTGATCGCAGGCCCGCTGTTCGGCAACCTGATTTCACGCTACGTCCCCGGCCACGCATCGCCGGAACTGATGGAGCAACTGGCGAAAGAGTCCACGGGGGAAAACCTGCCGGGCTTTGGCATCACCGTCACCACCATCCTGTTGCCGGTGGTGCTGATGTTGCTCAAGACCTTCGCCGACGTGGCCTTCGCTGCCGACAGCGTGTTCCGCGTGTGGATGGACTTTATCGGCCACCCGATCACCGCGTTGCTCGCGGCGCTGCTGCTGGCGTTCTATACCTTTGGGGCGGCCCGCGGTTTCTCGCGTGAACAGCTGAGCAAGCTATTGGATTCAAGCTTGGCCCCGACCGCCGCGATTGTGCTGATCGTCGGCGCCGGCGGCGGCTTCAAGCAGATGCTGGTGGCCAGCGGCGTCGGCGACGTGATCGGGCACATGGCGGTGCGCGCCGAGATCTCGCCGATCCTGCTGGCGTGGTTGGTGGCGGCGGTGATTCGCGTGGCCACCGGTTCCGCCACCGTGGCGACGATCACCGGTGCGGGAATTGTCGCGCCAGTGATCGGGCTGATGCCCGGCGTGAACCGTGAGCTGCTGGTGCTCGCCACCGGTGCCGGTTCGCTGGTGCTGTCACATGTCAACGATGCCGGGTTCTGGTTGGTGAAGCAGTATTTCAACATGACCGTCGTCGAAACTTTCAAGACCTGGACGCTGATGGAGACCGTGCTCTCCTTCGCCGCCCTGGGGTTCATCATGCTGCTGTCGTTGGTGGTGTGAAGCGTTAGGAGAGGTAGCCCATGCAAAGCGTTTTAGACAACTTCCGCCTCGATGGCCGGCTCGCGCTGGTCACCGGTTCCAGTGCCGGTATCGGCCTGGCGATTGCTCGTGGTCTGGCCCAGGCCGGTGCGCGGGTGGTGCTCAACGGGCGCAACCGCGCCACCTTGCGCGATGCGGCCGCACTGCTGACGCTCGAGGGCCTGGAGGTGCACACCCAGGCATTCGACGTGACCGACAGCGCGGCGATCCAGGCCGCCGTGGCCGACATCGAGGCGCGCCTGGGGCCACTGGAAATCCTCGTCAACAACGCCGGCATGCAACGCCGTGGCCCGTTGGAAGACTACAGCGAGCAACACTGGCGCGAGCTGATCAGCACCAACCTCGACAGCGCCTTCCTGGTCGGCCAGGCCGTGGCCCGAGCAATGATCCCGCGCAAGCGTGGGCGCATCATCAATATCTGCTCGGTACAAAGCGAGCTGGGCCGCCCTGGCATCGCGCCGTATGCGGCGAGCAAAGGCGCGTTGAAAATGCTCACCAAGGGCATGGCCATCGACTGGGGCCCGCACGGGCTGACCGTCAACGGCATCGGCCCTGGCTACTTCAAAACCGAACTGAACGCCAACCTGGTGGCCAACCCCGACTTCAGCGACTGGCTGGTGCAGCGCACGCCGAGCCGCCGTTGGGGCGACGTGGCCGAACTGGCCGGTGCCGCGGTATTCCTTGCCAGTGACGCCGCCAGCTTCGTCAACGGTCATATCCTCTACGTCGACGGTGGCATCACCGCGTCGCTGTAATCCTGGAGAATTTTATGCACGCTATCGTCTGTCACGCTTCAAAGGACCTGCGGGTCGATCCCCAGGATGAACCGCAACCCCTCGCCCCCGACCAGTTACGCGTGCGCATCGCGCGGGGCGGTATCTGCGGTTCGGATTTGCACTACTACCAACACGGCGGCTTCGGCACCGTGCGCCTGCGCGAGCCGATGGTGCTCGGCCACGAAGTGTCGGCGGTGATCGACGCGGTAGGCAGCGACGCCGGGGTATTCAAGGTTGGCGAGCGCATTGCGGTGTCGCCATCGCGCCCCTGCGGCGGCTGCCGCTATTGCCATCAGGGCTTGCCCAACCACTGCCTGAACATGCGCTTCTACGGCAGCGCAATGCCCTTTCCCCACATCCAGGGCGCGTTTCGCCAGAGCCTGGTGATCGAGACCCATCAGGCGCATCGCCTGGCCGACCACGTCAGCCTCGCCGAGGGCGCACTGGCCGAGCCGTTGTCAGTAGGCTTGCACGCGATTCAGCGCGCTGGCGCGGTGTTCGGTAAACGCGTGCTGGTGACCGGCTGCGGCCCGATTGGCAACTTGCTGATCGGCAGCCTGCGTGCTGCCGGTGCCGGTGAAATCGTGGCTGTGGACCTGTCCGCCAGCGCCCTCGCCTGCGCCGAAAAAATGGGAGCCACGCGTACCCATAACATTGCCGACGGCGCCGATGCGCTCAAGCGCTACACCGCCGAAAAGGGCTATTTCGAGGTGATGTTCGAAGTCTCCGGCAGCGCCCAGGCCCTGCGCAGCGGCCTGGATTGCATCGCCCCGCGCGGGGTGCTGGTGACGGTGGGCCTGGGCGGTGATGTGTCGCTGCCGCTGAATTTGCTGGTCAGTCGTGAGATCGACTTGCGCGGCACCTTCCGGTTCCACGCGGAGTTTGCCCAGGCGGTGGATTTGCTCAATCGCCAGATCGTCGATGTACGCCCGGTGATCTCCCACACCGTGCCGTTCGGTGATGCGGTGCAGGCATTTGAACTGGCGGCGGACAAGACCCAGGCCATGAAGGTGGTGCTGGACTTTGGTGTGCCGGATCTGGATTGACGCCTGGCCTGGAATGCAATCCCCCCAGCAAAGTTGATCCCTGTGGGAGCTGGCTTGCCTGCGAAAGCGGTGGCTCAGTTACACATGAGCTGGCTGCCCCACCGCATTCGCGAGCAAGCCCGCTCCCACATTTGATCGACATCAGTGCTGAAGGCTGCGCAGGTCGCTGGGCCGACTGGACCAGTGCCGAGTGTCTGTCTACGCTCACCACCGAGTGGAACCCTCCATCGCCAAGGGTTGCAACAACACGTTAGGCTCAGGCGCGCTCTTCAAGCCTGAAGCGCAAAAAACGATGGCTCTTGGAAAACAACCGCCGGTAGGTGAGCAGTACCGCACCTACCGTGCCCAACGCCGACGACGCGGCGATCAGAAACATGATCACGATCTGATACCGCACCGCGTCCACCGGGCTCTCTCCCGCCAGCACCTGGCCGGTCATCATGCCGGGCAGGCTGACGATGCCAACCACGGTCATCTGGTTAAGCGTCGGGATCATCCCGGCGCGTACTGCCTGGCGGATGGCTTCCTGCGCGGCTTCCCAGCGCGAACCGCCCAACGCCAGGATCATCTCGATGGTGTTGCGCTCCGAGGTCAATTCCTGGGTCATGCGCTCGATGCCCAGTGACACGCCGGTCAGGGTATTGCCAAGGATCATCCCCAGAATCGGAATCGCATACTGCGGCTCGTACCACGGGTGGATGCGGATCACCGCAAACAACCCCACCGCCGTGACCAGCCAGGAGCTGCCCCACACCGACAGGATGCTGTCGACCCGTTGCCCACGATAGGTCCTGCGCCCACGTCCGGCCGCCGACAGGCCGGCGATCAAAGTCATCGCGCACATCAGCGGCAGCACCACGTACCAGTAGGCAAACTCGAACACCCAGCCCAGCAGATAACCAATGGCCAACAATTGCACCACCGTGCGCACCGCCGCCCACAGCAACTGGCGACCCAGGCCCAGGCGCAAGAGCAACGACAGCGCGCCGTTGATCAGGATCAGCGAGGCGGCGATGCCCATGTCCAGCGCGGTGAGATTTTGATAATTCATGGTTGGGCCACTGCGCTCAGCACGCCGGCGCTCATCTGCAGGTGGATGGCGCTCATGCGTTGGGCCTGGTCGAGGTCGTGGGACACCCAGATGAAAGCACGCGAGTTGTCGCCGGCAAACCAGGCGTCGATCAGCGCTTCCACATCACGGGAGGACGTGGGATCGAGGGCCGCTGTGGGTTCGTCGAGCAACAGCACTTCGGGGTTGAGTTGCAGCGTGCGGATCAGCGCGACCACCTGGGCTTCACCGCCCGACAGGTCACCGGCATTTTTGTGCAGAAAGTCCGCAGTTTTACCGGCATGCCCCAGCAGCGTGGTGACCGCCTGCAGGTCAAAGCGGCGCTTGCGCAACGTCTTGAGGCTGAACGGAAAACGCAGGTTGTCCTGCACCGTGCCATCAAGCAGCGCAGGGCGTTGCGACAGGTAGCTGATGTGGCTGCGGTAATGGGGAATGTCGGCATTGGCAACCGGCTGGCCATTCCACAGAATCTGCCCCGAGGTGGGCGCATCCAGCAGCGCCAGCGCGCGCAGGAACACGCTTTTGCCGGAGCCGGAAGAACCGGTGATCGACACGCGGTCGGCGCTGTTGAGGGTGAAGTCCGTCGGTTCAAGCAAGGCCACTTGGCGACGCTCGTCCACGCGCGTGAGGGCGCGGGTTTCTATCAGTGTGCTCATGGACGCGGTGTTCCTCTTAAATCCTGTTGGGGGCAATGGTGCGGCAGGTGCACGAAGATTTCATGAAAAAATTCAAACTATCGCCATTCATGTCGTTCACACCTTCACGTGCAACGTAAAACAGGAGGCGACATGCAATACCGACAACTGGGCCATTCAGGCCTGCTGGTATCCGAAATCATCCTGGGCACCGTGCCCTTCGGCGGTCGCGCCGAGTTTGAAAAGTGCGGCGCGGTGGACGTGCCGCAGGCCAAGCGCATGTTCGACATCGCGTTCGACGCCGGCGTGAATATGGTCGACACTGCCGATCTCTACTCCCACGGCCTGGCCGAGGAAGTGGTGGGCAAGGCCTTGGGCGACAAGCGTCACGACATCCTGTTGGCCACCAAGGGCCGCAGCCCGGTGGACAAGAACCCGAACAACTCCGGGTCCTCGCGCTACCACTTGATTCGCGCCTGCGAAGCCAGCTTGAAGCGCCTGGGCACCGACCACATCGACCTGTACCAATTGCACAATTGGGACGGCATGACGCCCATCGAGGAAACCCTCGAAGCACTGCGACTGTTGGTCGGTTCGGGGAAGATCCGCTACTTCGGCACCAGCAATTTCACGGCCTGGCAAATGATGAAAACCCTGGGCAAGGCCGAGCTGCACGGCATGCTCAAGCCCATCACCCAGCAGATTTACTACACGCCGGAATCGCGCGAAGCCGAATATGAACTGCTGCCGCTGGCACTCGACCAGTCCGTCGGCACGCTGGTGTGGGGCCCGATGGGCGAAGGCCTGCTGACCGGTTCGACGCGGCGCGGGCACACACCACCGGCCACTACCCGCCAAGGCAGTGGCTGGCCGGAACCCTATGTGCATGACCAGGAACGCGCGCTGGATATCATCGAAACCCTCGCCGCCGTGGGCGACGAACACGGTGTATCGGTGGCGCGCACTTGCCTGGCGTGGCTCAAGGATCGCCCGGGCATTACCTCGCTGATCGTCGGCGCCCGCACCGAAGCACACTTGCGCGACAACCTTGCGGCGACCGAACTCAAACTCACCGAAGAACAGTTTTCACGCATCGAGGCGGTGACACGGCGCCAGCCGTTGTACCCGTACTGGCATCGCTTCACTGCCGGGATTGACCGTTTTGATCCGGCGGAGCAGCCGTTCCTGGCCGAGCATCAAAAGACCATGGATGCGCGCAAGGACAAGTAAGAGCAACACGACAAAAAGGTGGGGGCGGGCCTGCCCGCGAAGGCGATGGTTCCGTCAGCGCATTGGCTGACGGAACCATCGCCTTCGCGGCCAGGCCCGTTCCCACACTGGCAGGGTTGCACTGAGCGCCAATGCTGCCTATATTTCCCGCCTGGCGCTCTCTACGCCACCTTCCGCGGAAAGGGCTGCGCCCAAGACACTCAAGCTGCATTTCATTTTTACGACTCCCAACCTTAAAGCGGAAAAGGTCTGTGCAAGGAGATCGTATGTCGCAACGCCCTTTATCCTCCAACACCGATGGCCGTCTTAACCTTGAGCAGCAGCGCAAGCGCGCCAAGGAACTGTTGCCGCGCCTGAAAAGCCAGGACCCTACCGCCACGTTGTCCCAGGCCCAATGGTACGTCGCCCGGCAACTGGGGTTCAGCAGTTGGCCCAAGCTCAAGGCGCACGTCGACGCCCTTGACTTCGCCGCCCGCCATCCCGCGTTTGAGGCCAGCGATGAAGCCCGCACCACCCACTGGCGTTGCGGCAGCGACATCGCCCATAGCCTGCAGGTGGCTGGGTTCAAAGGCCGGTTCCAGATGCTCACCGATCCGCTGTGCATGGGGCCGGTGCGTGACCTTCCCGGCGACGCATTCGGCGCGATGCGCAGCGCGTTTATCAGCCAGGCCTTCGCCCTGGACCCCACCGAAGTCGCGCGGCGCATCAACGATGAATACCACCAACTTGGAGCCTTGGCCGACGCCGATCACAGCGTGCTGTGGTGTGAGGCGGATGCCTACGACCAACTGTTCCTGATCCGCGCGTTGGCCGGGCTTGAGCAGGCACCGCGCAAGCTTGAGCTGATCGAAGTGGACCGCATTCCCGGCGTCGAGCGGTTTATCGGCATTGGCCAACTGGCACCCGATGTCCTCGCGTGGTTATGGCCACAGCGCCGGTTGATCGACGATGAGGCCGTGCAACTGGCCAAGCAGGCCTGGTCGGCTTACTGCAACCCCTCGCCGGTCAACTGGGCGCAACTGGCTCAGGGCAACCACCGCGCCCTGCCCTTGCTCGCGCCGGCACTGACGCGTCAATTGCAGGAATTGCCAGGCAGGCGGGATGGTTTGTCACTCACCGAACGCTTGTCCCTGCAGTACATCGCCGAAGCCGGACCCGTGCCGTTTGGTCGAGTGTTCGCAGAACTGATGGGCAAGCGCGAGCCGCTGCCGTTTCTGGGCGACATGATGTTTCATGCGTTGTTGCGGCCGTTGATTGATGGTGACGAGCCGTTACTGGTCGAGACTGCGACCGAGCCCGAATGGCCGCGTCGCCCACTCGCACTGACCCCACTAGGGCACGCGGTGCTGAACGCCGACGCTTATTGGCTAGACCACGCCAACCAGGTGCGTTGGGTTGGCGGGGTGTGCCTGGAACCCCGCCAACCCCACTGGACGCTGGATGACGACCACCAGCCTTTATGGCGTGATTGACGGCCGCGGTTCGTGGATCGGGCACCCGTTGTGCTCGGCCCTGAACCCCGACGACATCTCGTAAGCCGGTTTACGCACGCGCATTACTCCGCCCAACGGGCGATGCGCCGCCAGCCCGTGCCACGGGCTGAAGGCCATGCCGTCGTCGATTTTCTGGACGTTTTCAGGGCTCCAGGCCGCTTGGGGCTCAAGGTCGATGCGCGCCACGGTCACGTACGGGCTGAGGTCCTCGGGCCATTGCACGGAAGCATCCTCGATGGGCATTTTTTCCAGGTCAGTGGCCAATTGCACGCGCACCTCCCAAGTGCCGCCGCTCTGGGCAAAGTAAGCCTCAACGGCTGCGCGCAGGCCGTCGGGGTTATCGCCAAAGTCCACGTGCAAGTCGGTCAATGCCGTCAGGTTGGACGACACCGGCACCACAGCGATTTTGGCGTAGTAAGGGCCATAGAGCATCGCCACCACGCTGGAAAAACTCTCGCCGAGGATATGGGTCTGGGGATGGCCGCCGAGGCTCTTCAGCGTGCCGCTTTCGCCGCCCATGGATTCGAGTGTGGCTTCCACGCCTCGCAACAGCGCCGAGAAGGCTTTTTTCATGCCCGGCGCCTTGTCAGTGGTCTTGGCCAACAATTTCAGCGTCTTCAAAAAAGCCTTGGGCGTCGCGGCCGTGAAGGCCTTGGCGTTTTGCATGACGAAATCCTGGGTGACCTCGCCCTCACTGCCCGGCAATCGCGGGCCGTCCACGCCGACGATCTTGATTGCCAACCCGCGGGGCGTGGACACCTTGTCATCGAGAATATCGCCTGGGTTGGTCGAAAAGCGCAGGTACACCGGCAAGCGCACCGGTTTGGCGAAGGCGCCCTGGGCCAGTGTGGCGGGCAGGTTTTCCAGCACGCTGATGTGCCCGCGCAGCAAGCCATGGGCCTTGGCGTGGACACTGCGAGTGGCATGGCCATTGTCGCGAAAGGTAGTTTCCATGATGCCGTGCAGCGCTTCAGCCAGCTCCTTGCTGGTCTGCGCTTCATCATCGGGAATCTGTTCGAATGACGGCTCAAAAGCCAAAGGCTGAATCGCTGGGTTGACTGCAGGTAGGTCGTTCATCAGGCGTCTCTCCGCTCGGCAAGGTATTCACGGCAGGCTTTTTTCTAATAGGCAGCGACGACTGAATAAATGCGGCCGTCTTGATTGATAGGGCCGAGGCAGAGAAACGGATGTTCAACAAATCCGCACGGCGTCGGACGAGCGGTTAGCCTGCCGCCCGGAAGCCCGCTCGAACCTTTTGCCAAGCGTACTCGTCGTAACGTTATCCCTCACCGATAAAGCCCTCAGGTGCAGCCCATGCTCATCTATCCAAAAGCCCACTTTCACCCCTACACCCACGCGAGCGGCGGCTGGGGCTCGGCGCAGTCGGTGATGAAAATTCTCTGGCGCGAACAGGCCTTTGCCAAGGCCACCAAAGCGCTGCTCAAACAGAACAAGCCCGATGGCTTCGCGTGCGTCAGTTGCGCCTGGGCCAAACCCGGCAAGCCGCATGCCCTGGAGTTCTGCGAAAACGGCGCCAAGGCCACGGCCTGGGAACTGACCTCGCTCAAAACCTCACCCGCGTTCTTCGCCGAACACTCGCTCAGTGAGCTGCGCCAATGGTCGGACTACGCACTGGAGCAACACGGGCGACTGACCCATCCGATGCGCTACGACGCGGCCACCGACCGCTACCGCGAAACGTCATGGGAGGAGGCTTACCGCGAGATCGGCGCGCAATTGCAAACGCTGCAACCCGACAGTGTGGTGTTTTACGCCTCGGGCCGCGCCTCGCTGGAAACCTCGTTCATGTACCAGCTGTTCGCCCGGGCCTATGGCACCAACAACCTGCCCGACAGTTCGAACATGTGCCACGAAAGCACCTCGGTCGGCTTGCAGGAGAGTATCGGCATCCCCGTCGGGAGCGTGACGCTGGAAGATTTCGAGCACACCGACTGCCTGTTCTTCTTCGGCCAGAATGTCGGCAGTAATGCCCCGCGCATGCTTCACCAGTTGCAGGATGCGCGCAAACGCGACGTGCCGATCATCACCTTCAACCCCTTGCGCGAACGTGGGTTGGAACGCTTCGTCAATCCGCAATCACCGGTGGAAATGCTCACCCCCGAATCCACCGTGATCAGTACCCAGTATCACCAGGTGGCAATCGGTGGCGACACGGCCGCCCTGCTCGGCCTGGCTAAAGTGCTGCTGGAGCTGGACGACCAGGCACAGCGCGACGGGCGTGCGCCGGTACTCGACTACGGCTTTATCGCCGAACACACCGAAGGCTTCGACGCGTTTGCGGCGATGGTTCGCGCCGCGCAGTGGCCGACCATCGAGCGCCGCTCCGGCCTGAGCCGCAGCGCCCTGGAGGCGGCCGCGCAGGTGTACGCGCGCAGTAACCGGGTCATGATGATCTACGGCATGGGCCTGACTCAGCATCGGCACGGGGTGCAAAACGTGCAAATGCTGGTGAACCTGTTGCTGATGCGCGGCAATTTCGGCAAGCCGGGTGCAGGTATCTGCCCGGTGCGCGGCCACTCCAATGTGCAGGGCCAGCGCACGGTGGGCATTACCGAAGACCCGAAAAAAGTCCCGGTCGAACTGATCGAGCAGCAGTTCGGCTTCAAGGTGCCGGAGCAAATGGGCCTGTGCACGGTGGACGCCTGCGAAGGCATTCTGGCCGGGCGCGTGCGCGGCTTTATCGGCTTGGGCGGCAACTTCCTGCGCGCGATTCCCGACACGTCGCGCATGGAGCCGGCCTGGCAAACCTTGCAACTCAACGTGCAGATCGCGACCAAACTCAATCGCACGCACTTGTTGCCCGCGCAACACCAGTGGCTGCTGCCGTGCCTGGGGCGTATCGAAATCGACCGGCAGCAGGGGGTCGAGCAAACCTGGGCCACCGAGGACAGCACCGGCTGCATCCACGGCTGGCATGGCAGCGCCGAACCGGTCAGCGCCCACGTGCGCGCCGAGGCCAGCATCGTCGCCGGCCTGGCCCAGGCCACGTTGCCAGCGGGCGGCTCAATTGACTGGCAAGGCTGGAGCGCGGACTACTCAAAAGTGCGCAGCGCCATCAGCCTCATCTATCCGCAGATCTTCCACGACATGGAAACCCGCATGGCCGAACCGGGAGGATTTCACCGCCCCATCGCCGTTGCACACCGCGAATGGCTGACCGACAGCGGCAAGGCACAGTTCGTGCTGCCCGCCACGCTCAATGAAGACGATGACGTCAACACCCAGGTGCTGGCGCGTGATGTGCTGCAACTGATGACGCTGCGCAGCAACGACCAGTTCAACACCACGATCTACGGCTACGAGGATCGCTTTCGCGGCATCAGTGGCACGCGCGAGGTGATCTTCATGCACCGCAACGATATCGCGCGGCTGGGTTTCGAGAACGGTCAGGGGGTGATGTTGACCACCGCCATAGAGCCTGAGGTCAAGCGCCAGGTCGGCCCGCTGGAAATCGTTGCGTATGACATCCCCGAAGGCTGCGCCGCCGCGTATTACCCTGAATGCAACCCACTGGTGCCGCTCTGGCACCACGCCGAACGCAGCAAAGTGCCGGCGGCCAAATCGGTGCCGATACGCTTGAGCGTGCCGGTTGATGCGCTTGGGCGACAGTGACAGGTGCAGGTCTGGTGCTCTGACTGACACCACCAATCGCTAAGCGATTGGTGGCCCAGTGGGTTGTTATGGCTGTGCATCAACGCGTTGACCTTCCACCGTGCGACAACGCAGCGTTGATGATCCTCGGGGCGAAGGCAAGTCGCCCGCCCGGCCTATAGCAACGCTGAAGTGTTTGCGGCTTGATCAACGATTGTCATTAAGGCGCCTGAAGCACCGACGCGCTCGCGTGGCCGTCCACATAGTGGCCGCCGTCATCAATCAGTGTGTAGCTGATCTGTACGCTGGTAACGGCGCTATAGGTGAAGTTTTCCAGCGGGTAGATTTTGTCGCTGAGCGGCGGCGCCATCATATCGAGTGACTTTGCAACGGGCTGTTCACGCCCTTGAACACCTACGCGCAGAGAAGAAAACGAGGCGTGATAAGGGCTGGGGTTATGGCACACAAGCACCCAGCTGCCGGCATGCGGCTCGATACGAAAGGTAAGGGTTTCTGCCATTTTCTCGGGAGCGCCAGGCAGGTGGGCGGGACGATAAAATATTTTCATCTGGGTGTTCATGGCCACGGCGACGCGCGTCGATAAGGCAGGCGCGTCGGCTTTGGCAGGAGGGATCTCGTACAAATTCAGCCAGCTCACGGACTCACGGTCCTTGGGCAGCGCGCTACCGTCATAAACAATGCGCAGGCCCTGCAACGCCTGAGGTTGCAGGCGAAATACCGAGGGCAGAGCAATCATTGCCGAGACTGAGTTTTCCGGCGCGCGGTTGCCCTCACCGTTGTCGACCCAGGTTTGTACGACTACGGGGTAAGAGTTGGTGTTGGCCAGCATCAGCGAGCGTTGGGTCTGGCCCTCGTGAAAAATCAATCGCGTCTGTTCGGGCATTAGCCCGGCGCGGGCAATTGAGGACGCACTCATTGCCGCGCACATCCACAACAGTGCCGAGTAGAACGCCAGCCTGATCATTGGACCTTCACCAGCACGTACGCGGTGGCGTTGACCTTGCCCGGCTTCGCTGTTGCGCCAGGCAGCGTGCTGAGGGTCGCGGTGATCGTCTGTAGGTAGCTGGTGTAACCGGACGCATTACTGCCGGCGCTACTGGCACCCGCCAGTACCGGATACCAGCCGCCGGTGGCGCCCGCGCCGGTGCCTGACCATCCCAGAAAATTCATGGCACTGCCGTTGCTGGCGTTACGCAGACTGATACCCACCCCGGTGGCTACCGAAGGATCGGTGCCATAGCCATTGGACACTAGATAGGTCACCCCGCCTCCACTGGTCAGCAACCCCAGGGACTGGGCTTGGGTATAGGCGCTGTAGGCCACTTGAATACCCAGTGCGGTCTGGTTGCTGGCGGTTCCGGAACTGGCGGTGTTGCTGCATTCCAAACCAATGGTGAAGTCGCTGCTGCGCGTCATGCCCTGGTTCAACTCAGTCGCGGTGATCGGCAGGAAACTCACTACGGGCGTGACATTACGCGCCACGCAGGTAGCGGTGTAGCTGATTGACGCGGCGGAACGCATGCCAAATGCAATACCGTTACCCGCGCCCCAAAAATTGTAGTTGGTGTTAGAGTCCGACCCAACCGCGTCCGAAGCGATGCCACCCCCCCGAAACTGGACGTAGCCATTGGGCTGGGTGCAGGTATAGCTGTAGGTGCCACTGCCGCTGGAGGCTGCCAGCCCCCCGCAGTAGTTACTTCCCGAGCCAGACGATGGCGGGAGGCTGGAGACGCGAGCCAGTTCGCCTTGGATCATACTCAAGTGTTTGGCTTTGATCTGGATCTTGCTGCCGACCGTATCGTACTGGGTAATCTTGGCGTCCTGCCAATAGCGGGTGAACACTTTCCCTGAGTTCAGGTGCGTCAATTTAACCCCAACATAGGGAAACCAACTGGCGTAATAACCTGGCAGCCCATCGTTGATCGAGGCCCCGGAACCGTTGCCGATTTCCCAGTATCCACCCACGCGATCGTCACCATTGGTGGCGAATACCTCGTAGATGCTATCGGCGTCACTCAGGTCGCACTCCCACAATACGGTCTCGCTGGTGAGACCGGGCGCCGTTGCGGCCGAGACCACAACTGAACCTAGCTGGGTGCCTACCGGTTGCAGGTAGGTTGAAGTGAGGTTGACCCTGCCAAACGTCAGCTGTGCCGAGTTGCCATCGTACACCTGACTGCCGTTGTATACGCGTCTGCAGGTGGCTTCGGCGTCCATGACCACAGTGGCACCGAGGGCCACGAGCAGCATAAACAGAGGGCGAAAAAGAATCATCGTTAGCTCCAGTAACAAATAGTTCAGGGGCGGCGGCAATCGCTATTGAGTTTGATCAGGGTCTGGCTGACATCCTGGTGCGCCAGATCAAACTGCATCCGGCACTGCTCGCTTGCGCCGTCACCCCATCGAACGGTCAGGCGGCCTTTGAGTTTTTCGGTGCGCAGGTATGCCTGGCTGCCTTGGCCGACCATGCCGACGAGGCTGCCGTTTTCGTCCAACACATCAGCTCCCATAGGCACGGCCTCACCACCGGGGCGCACGGCTTTAACCAGAATTGCGTTACCAACGCGGGTCTTGAACTCCACTTTCACCGCAGCGCCTGCATAGGGTGCGACGCGACGCTGACCGTCATTGAGTTCGGCTTTTTCACTCATGCCCTCAGGGTTGATGGCCACCGTGTTGTAACGGTACGGGGTCAGCGACGGCACCAGCGCGTACCCGTCGCTGTTGATGGTTGCCCCCATGCCGTTCATGACTTTCGCACCGCTGGCACCCTTGGCTTCGATCAAGGCGAAGGTGTCGCCCAGGTAAGGCCCGAAGGTCACCCCGCCGCTGTGCACCGCCAAGGCACCGCGAGCGCTGCCGGAGGCTTGCCAGTAATCTTGCCCTTTGGACGCGCTGGCGCTGACTGAGGCGTTGGGCAGATATTTCTGAACGTTGGCGCTCCACACGTTCTGTTTTTGATCGGCATCGCGGGACACATCTACGCTGTAGCTCAAGCTCTGATCGGCACCCTGGGTGCCCGACAATGAGGTTTGATAGAGGTCGCCAGAGGTAGAGCTGTGTGTCACCGAGCTGCTCAGCGACGGTACATTCGAGCGAGCCGGGCTGCCCAGTGGAAAGGACACCGAGAGCAGCGTGACGGTCTCTTGGGTACCGGCACTGCGGGTGGTGCCCACCCCGTTGTCCGGGACGGTGTTACCCAGTTGGTCGTTGTAGTTGCCGCTTCTGCGGTTCAGGTAACTGCCGGTGCTCTGGCGCGACACCGAGAGGTTGACGCTGACGTTGTTGCGCAACGTGTTGGACCAGCCAAACTGCAGTTGCGTGTCGCGTTCGCGGCCGCTGCGGTAGTCCTGGGTCGAACCGGACAAAAACACACTGCCGTAGTCATTGAGGTTTTGATTGATCGACACCTCAAAGCGTGAGCGTTGCATATAACTTGTCGACTCCCACGTTTGCTGGTTGCGGATCGACTCGCGCACACCGAGCACGTCGCCGAGGTCCCGATAGCCTTCGGTTGAATAACGGTAGCCGGCAATCGACAGCGTGGTATTAGTCGGCTGGAAAGTGCGGCTGTAGGACAGACGCGCCATCCAGCCATCGAGCTGACCTTCGTTCGGCAGGTCAGCGCGCGAGTAAGTAGTGTCCAACCCGAATGCGCCCAGGGTGCTGGCGTAGACGCCGCCGAGCACCAGCGCCTGGTAGCCGTCGGCTACCCGCAAGCCGCTGTTGGCGGTCACGCTGTTGGTCAGGCCACGCTGGTAAGTTATTTCACCGAACGGGTCGTTGTCGCCGAGATCGCGGCTTCGGCCCAGCGCCATGCTGTAGCGTGAAAGGCCAGGTCGCAACGATTCGGGTACCGCAGAAAAAGGTACTGTAAAGCGGCTGACGCTGCCGTCGGCCTCGACCACCGACACTTCAAGGTCGCCATTGTAGCTGGTGGAATACAGGTCGCTGATTTCGAAAGGACCGGGCGCGACGGTGGTCTGGTAGATGTCATTGCCATTCTGGCGCACGATGACCTGCGCGTTGGTTTTGGCAATCCCACGCACTGTAGGTGCATAGCCGCGCACTGACTCCGGGAGCATGCGGTCGTCCGACGCAATCTCCAGCCCGGTGTAGCTCATGCCCGAAAAAAAGCGACCTGAAGTAAAACCCTGGCCAACGGTCATTTCGCCTTGTAATCCGGGCAAGGCGCGTTGGGCATAAGTACGGGTAGTGTTCCAGTGGCTGCCATTGTCGTTGTCGTATCGTAAGTTGCCTTGTTGGCGCAGGCGCCACAGCCCCATGTTCAAGCCGCTGTTAAGAGCTAGGTAGCTGGAATCGGAACTGCCGCTGTAGTTGCCTGTGCGTGTGACGTGGTATTGGCTGGCGCTGTAGTTCACGAAACCGATGGTATTGCCATCGTCCAGGTTTTGCGCCGAGACGTAGCCACGCGGGGTCTTCTGCATCAGGCTTTGTGGCACATTAAGGTCCAGCCGCAACTGCCCGAAATCGAATGCCGTCGACGCACCCGGAACGGATTGGCCCAACACCAGGCACCGGTCGGCGCCGGGGGGCTGAATCGCACTTTTGAGGACCCCACTGCTTTCCAGCAACGCAACGGGCAGACAGGGCTGCACATCCCCTTCACCCTGGTCGGCGAAGCGCAGGTCGACGCGATTGACAAAGCGCCCGTTAATGAACAAATCCACCCGGTATTGCCCAGGCTCAATGGCATTGACCTTGTTAAAGCGCGTGAGTGAACCGCTGCCAAACAGCATGTTGTCGTCGAATACATAAGCGTCGGTGGAAGCTGGGGCGGTGCTTTGCGCAAAGGCGATGCCTGGACTCATAAAGCTGACGGTGCTGAACAGGCTTGACTGCACGAAATTGCGTAACCAGCGGTTACGTTCCAATACAAGATCCATCTTGAATGCTGATACGCGACAGGTAGGCATGACTATCACCCCAGGCCGATCAAAGAAGCGGCAGATCAGTGACTACATCAGCACCGAAATCGTTGACCAATGTCAGCCGCACGGTGTCACCCGCAGCGGCGGAAGCGCCGGCAGGCAGCGCCCAGACGGCTTGGCTCAACGGAGCGACCATCGACTCTTGGGCAATCGCGTAAGACTTGCCCCGGCTGACCACGTCGGCCCGGCGCACGGTGGCAAAATAGCCGCTGTCATTACTCGCGGTCACCGCCCTGCCCTGAAGCTTGAAATGCAGGGACTGGCTTAGCGCATCGGGGTTTCCGGCCAATGCTTGTGGGCGGTAAAACAACTTCATGCGGCTACTGACGCTGAGCAGCAACTTGTTGGCGTGCAACTCGCTGGCCTTCATCGCCGGCATCTGCACGAAATTGAGGTAGAACAGCGATTCGCGGTCCTTCGCCAAGTCGCTGCCGGTGAAGACCAGACGCACGACCTGGCCGGCGTTGGGGTTCATGCGAAAGACCTGCGGGCTGGCGAGGAATGGCGCGTCAGCGGTTTGTGCCGTGAGGTTCGGATTGCCCGTGTCGAGCCACACTTGGACCAGGTAAGGATGGGTGTCCTGATTGGTCAGTTGCACCATCTTTTCCTGGGCTTGAGCCGGGTAGATCACACGGGTACCGGTCATTACAACGCTGGCATGTGCATAGGAAGTAATGGCCGTGCCAAAGGTCAGCGCCAGTGCCATTGCGGTTTTCTTCAGGCGAGTCATGGTGTTCTCCGTCCAACACGTGCAGAGCGGGTGAAGAATGAGGGCGTGGGTAAAAGTGCCGGGCACAGGGCCCGGCAGGGTGACTGGGATTACAGATAATCCAAGGCGTATTGCGCGGTGGCCGAAACAGTACCGGCTGTAGCGGCGCCTTCTTCGCTGATGTAGCGAACCGCAAAATCATGGCTAGCGCTGGTGGCGCCGGAGCTCAGGGTCAGGCCTGGAACAGAGGTAATCCCGTTGAGCACAACGGCGGACCCACCCGTTTCGCCGAGCAGTTGCACTTGTACGTTAGTGGCCGTACCCGCGTTGGCCAGGTTGCCTGCGCTGGTCACGTTGCTACCCAGGAAAGCCGTCTTGATGGCAAGGTTCGAAGAAGGTGCAGTGCATCCGCTCACGCTGATGGTGAATGGTGTCTCGCCTGCCGTGCTACCCACCGCATTCAGGGCCGCAGCGCTGACAGTAGGCATCAGGATGACCGGGTTCGCCGCGTTGCCATTGACTGCTACAGCGCAGGTCTGAGCCGACACCTGGCCGGTAAACGTGATGGTGTTCTGGGCAGCTGCGAAGGTCAGTGCTGGAGCGGCGGTCATGGCCAGGATCAAGGCGATGCGTTTCATTGTGGAACTCCTCATTAAAATCGATTTGGGCTGTGCGTGGATGCTGTCCGGTATTCGCCAAGGGGCGTAATGGAGCCGATCCAGGCACCGCAATTTTAAGGAAAGGAGGGGTTGGGTTTAATCAGGCGATTCTTAAAAAGCACACCTGGCCATGCCTGGCACCCGCTAGCCCAACCCGGCCGAAAACGCTAGGGAATTTAAGGATCGTCTTATTCCGACGTCTTGGCCGTTGCATTAACGTTGCCTGATGAAACTACGCCAACCCCTACCTCCGTTCGATACGTCGTTCTCAACTCCCACGGCCGCGAGAAAGTTGCTGCGCCTGTTGGTCATCGCTCTGGTGTTGGGGTTTTACGCGGGCGTCTATAGCTATGTGAGCGGTACCTTGAGCCAGGAGATATCCCAACGACGCAGTTACATGAATGCGGCGATATCCAATGCGCAGAGTTTTTTCGTCAGCCGCCAGACACTGCTCAAGACGCTACGGTTGGCAGCCGTGCGCCGCATCACCGCGCCGGTAGCCAATGCGAACGTGGTGGAAGGTGAGGAAGTCCATCTGGGCCTGGGATCGGGCAAACAGGCCTGGAGCCTGTGGTTGACCCACCGCATGATTGACTACCTGCGGTTCAATAACGTGAATCTGTTGTACGTCGCGACCGGCACCAAAGCCGAAGTGATGCGCCTGATTCCCGCACGCGAACCGGTCCAGTTGATTGCTCCGCACTTGCTGACGCGGCTCAACGCTGAATATGACAGCACCGCCGACGAGCTATGGCTCACGGACCCTGAGCGTGACGATTCGCCCCTGTATATATTCACCCGCCTCGATGACCGTAATCCTCACTCGGGTTGGCTGGGGTTAGAAGTCGAGTCGCCAGACCTGCTCAACGCCCTGCGAAACGAAAACGCCGGCCAGTTCACCTTGCTCGATGCGAGCGGCCAGTTGATCTTTGATAGCGTGCAGGGGCATGCATTACGCCTGGAATTAGCCCAAATGCCAGCGCATCAATCGTTCGGCTTTGTAGGCGGCCACTGGCTACCCGACCATCTGGCGATTCGCAAACAGCTGGGCTTTTCGAATTGGCAGCTGGTCTACGCGCTCGACATGCACTCATTGCTCCCGGCGTTGATAACGCCCGTGCTGATCAGCGTATTGCTCTGCGTGCTTGTCACCTGGCTGATGATCTGGCTGATGCGGCGTGTCGATCAGCGCCTGATCATACCCGCCGGCAATCGCATTGAGGCGCTGGTGGAAAGTGAGGCTTTCAGCCGCGCAGTCATCCGCATTGCGCCAGTGGCGCTGTGCGTGCTGCGCCGCCAGGACGGCGAGGTGGTGCTTGATAACCCGCTCTATACCCAGTGGATAGGCGACAGCCAAGAGCGCCAGCAGCGCAGTGCGGAATGGATCCGTCGCGGCTTTGATGATGCCGAACACAACACCGTCGATGAGTTGCAACTGGCGGATGGTCGGCACCTATATCTGAGCTTCGCGCGTACTCGCTACAAACGCGAAGACGTATTGATTTGTGCGTTTAGCGACATCAGCGCACGGATGCAAGTAGAAGTCGCCCTGGATCGGGCGCGGCGCATGGCTGACGCCGCCAACGAAGCCAAGACGTTGTTCCTAGCAACCATGAGCCATGAAATACGTACGCCGCTGTACGGGGTGCTGGGCACACTGGAGTTGTTGGCGCGCACAGAGTTGAGCGATCAGCAAAAAGGCTATCTGCAGGCTATCGAGGGGTCTTCCGCCAACCTTCTGCAACTGATCAGCGACGTGTTGGACGTATCGCGTATCGAAGCGGGGCAGTTGCAACTGGAGTGCAGCCGATTCTCGCCGCTGGACTTGAATGAGGAAGTGATTCACGGCTATGCCGCCGCGGCTCAACGCAAAGGCCTGCAATTGTTCGCCTGTGTCGATCCGCAATTGCCGGATTGGTTGAACGGCGACGTCAGCCGTATTCGGCAGATTCTCAGCAACCTGCTCAACAATGCGCTGAAATTTACCGACAGCGGCCGGATCATTCTGCGCGTCAGGCTGGACAGCTGTGACGGTGAGCGTGTGATGTTGCACTGGCAGGTGTCCGATACCGGCAAAGGTATCTCCCACGAAGAACAGCAACACCTGTTCGAGCCGTTTTACCAGGCCGATGGGAACACCCATGTGGTGGCGGGCACCGGCCTGGGCCTGTCCATCTGCAAGCGCTTGATGCACCTGATGAACGGCAGCATGCGTGTGGTGAGTGAACCGGGCCTGGGCAGCAGCTTTACCCTGCACTTGCCTCTTGAGCAACTGTCGGCGCTGGCACCGTCACTGGGCGCTGACGATCTGTTGCCAGAGTTGGTCTGCGTGCTCTCGCCGGTACGCGAGTTGGCCGTCAGCATCTGTGGCTGGTTGTGTCGATGGGGCGCGCGCGCCCAAGTCGGCTTGCCTAAGGCCTATGACCACACGGAGGGTGCGGTGCTGCTTGAATTGCACCCAGGACGGCTTGGCGAAACGTTGGCCCCGAAGTGGGAAGGCCCGCGCGTACTGGCTGCCAGTGACCTGCATGATGATGCAGTGAATAACCCGGTTGGCACGGTCAGTTTCAACAGTTTAAAAGCCCTGCGCATGGCGATAGGGGCCGCTCAAGGGCAACTCATGCGTGGCACGAAGGCATCTGCGCAAAGCTATCCGGTCTTCAATCTGGGTATCCACGTGCTGGTGGCCGAAGATAACGTCATCAACCAGTTGATTTTGCGCGATCAGCTCGAAGAGCTTGGCTGCACGGTCGAATTGGCCGGTGACGGGCTCATCGCCCTGGAGATGTGGCGCCATTCGGCGTTCGACCTGATCCTCACCGACATCAATATGCCGCGCATGAACGGCTACGAACTGACCGCAAAGTTGCGTAGCCTCGACTGCCACTTGCCGATCATCGGGGCTACCGCGAATGCAATGAGCGAAGAAGGTGAGCGTTGCCTGGAAGCGGGCATGAACCGCTGCCTGGTCAAGCCTTTTGCATTGCGCACGCTTTACGCCTGCCTGGAACCTTACCAAAGGAGTGGCAATTGAAACCCTATCGGGTGCTGATTGTTGAAGACCACCCCTTTCAGCATGAACTTTTGCGCAATCTGTTCAGTACTCTCGGTGGGTTTCACGTAGAGGCCGTATGGGATGGCGTTACGGCGCTGCAGCGCCTGAACATTCAGACTTACGATCTGGTCGTGACTGACTTATTCATGCCCGTAATGGATGGTGTGCAACTGATCCAGAACATTGGCAGACTCGGCAAAGCGCCTGCACTGGCGCTGATGAGTGTGGCCTCGCGACGCATGTTGGTTAGCGCCGGGCTCGCGGCGAACAATCTGGGCCTGGAAGTGCTGAGTCTTATTTCAAAACCGGTGGATGCGTACGACATCACGCGCTTGCGCGATTGCCTCGATAAGCGCCGCAGTGACTTGGATGCTTCCCGTGCCCATGCGGCCCCCCCAGCTCGCCAGTGCCTGCTGGCGGCCATGGAAAGCGGTGAAATACAGGCTTGGTTTCAACCGAAAAAATCGTTGCGTGACGGCCGAGTATGCAGCGCCGAAGCGTTGGTGCGTTGGCGACATCCACAGCAGGGAATGTTGCTGCCAAGAGATTTTCTTCCAACACTTCAACGTTTCGGGCTGGAAGAAAGACTGCTCTGGCTGATGCTGGAACAGACTATCGAGGCGCAGTCATTGTGGCGCCGACGTGGCTGCGAAGTGCCCGTGTCGATCAACTTGCCGACCCATCTGCTCGACAGCCATGACCTTGCCGATCGTTTGCATGATCGCGTCTTGGCCCTGGGCGCGGAGCCTGCCTCGATTGGTTTCGAGCTGATGGAGACCTCCACCACCGAGTCGCTCAGCCACTACTACGCCGGCGCCTGTCGCTTGCGCATGAAAGGTTTCGGACTGGCGCAGGACGACTTCGGCAAAGGTTTCAGTTCCTATTTCAACCTCGTGTCCACCCCCTTCAGCGAACTGAAAATTGATCGTTCATTGGTACACGGGTGCGTCGACAACGAAAACCTCGCCACCGCGTTGCAGAGCATTGTCGAACTGAGCCGCAAGCTGGGCTTGACGGTGACGGCCGAAGGTGTGGAAACCCAGGATGAACTAGAGTTCCTGCGCAAGATCCAGTGTGATCAGGCGCAAGGCTTCCTGATCTGCTGCGCCGTACCGCCCGAGCGTTTTTTTGAACTGCTGCGCGAAGATGGCCTGAAGCCAGCACTAAAGTGAAGTCAGATTGTCTACCTGTAACGCGCCATGGAATGGCAACAGTGGCGGAGAAAATCCCCTCTGTCTTATTCCAAGACCCGGGGCGTCAGCGATGAAAAATGCAAGCCTCAAGTTCGGCGTCTTCGCCTTGAGTTCTCAACGAATCAACAAGCTATTACTGGTGCTCGCCGGCCTCACGGTGCTGCTGGTCAGTATGTGTTACTGGGCAGTTGAACGGGTGCTGGATGAAGAACGGATCAAGGTCGAATTCCATTTTTCGGGCTTGATCGAAAGTATTCATGAATACGACACGTTTTTACGCAGTGCCGCCAGCGCTTATGACCGCAGCAACCAGAACACCCTGACCGACATACGCCCGGTTTCGCGCGTCGAAATTTTGCAGAAAGGCCAGGAGCGTGTATTCCAGAGTCACGGGTTGGCCCTGTCCCAGGCTTTCACCCTCAGCGAGCGTAAGCACTATAGCCCGGAGCAGTTGCAGGGCAGCTATTCGCTGGCCGTGCAACTGACCGATTATTACAGCGCGTTCTGGGCCAGCTCCTTCTACTCGGCGCCACAAATATTCCTGTTTTCGCCGACTGACCAATTCAACATCGCAATTCCAGGCGTCGATGGCATGCGCAAGCAATCGTTATTGCTCAAGAGCAACTTCTTCGACGTGACATCTCGCTTATACCAAGGGCTGCTTGCCCGCCACGAGCAGCTCAATAACCGGCGCGTGAGCTGGATGCGTGCGCCACAGGGACTGTTGCAGGGTACTGAGACGATTGTGGCATTCATTGGCGTAGACGTGAATCCATCGATCATGCCTGAACGCCGCAGTGATGGTTTGCTGACGATTGCAGCGTTACTGGACGCTGGGCAAATCAACGATCTGGACAGGCTGCTGACACGGCCCATCGACCATCGCGTCACGCTGATCTCTCCGGCAGGGGATGTGCTGCTGGGTGATGCTCAGGGTTCAGCGTCACTGCCGGTTGGCATGAGCCTGGCCGCCGACGGCTTACGCTTCAAGGTCGTTTCGACCGGCAAAGACCAGTGGGTTGGCTTGTACACCATCAGCTATGAAAACTTCTTTCGCTTCGCCAAGTGGTCATTGCTGGGCACGGCTGGCGCGTTTCTACTTGCGGTGATTCTGGGCTGGCGGATCAACCGTTGGTATCGCGCTGGCATCGTGGAGCCTGCGTTAAGAGCGACACGATTGCTGACCGAAAGCGAAGAGTTCAACCGAGCCATGTTGCAAAGCGCCCCGATTGGCCTTTGCGTGGTGCAACGGAACAACAATAAGGTATTGCTGGAAAATCAGCGCGCGCAGGAATGGCAAGGCACCGCTGAGCTGATCGGCTTGCTCAACCGCGACTATCGAGACGAAGACCCTCGCGAAATGCAGATTGAAGTAGCCGGACGGCATTTGCTGGTTTCGTTCAGGTTCAGTCGCTATCAGGATGAGGATGTGGTGCTTTGCGGGTTCAATGACATCACCCGCCACGTTGATGACGCCCTGCTGATGGAGCAGGCCAAACGCTCCGCAGACGAGGCCAGTGCTGCCAAGACGCTGTTCCTGGCAACCATGAGCCATGAAATTCGCACGCCCCTGTATGGCGTATTGGGCAACTTGGAGCTGCTGGGGCTGACCCACCTTGATGCCCGCCAACAGGACTATCTACAGACCATCGAACGTTCGTCGGCGGTGTTGTTTCAGTTGATCAGCGATGTGCTGGATGTGTCGAAAATTGAATCGGGGCAGATGGCGCTCGAGAACGTGACCTTTTGCCCCCTGGATGTCTTCGAAGATGCGGTCAACAGCTATGCTGCTGCGGGCCTCAACAAGGGATTACAGATCTTCGCCTGTGCGGATGCAAACTTACCGGCGTTGATGAGCGGCGACCCTAGCCGCATTCGGCAAATCCTGAATAATTTGCTCAGTAATGCCATCAAGTTCACCGATTCCGGGCGAGTCATCGTGCGCCTCAATGTGACGGAACTGGAACTGACTCACGCAACGCTGCAATGGCAGGTTTCCGACACGGGAGCCGGCATCAGCGAAAAGCAAATGGGGCAATTATTCAAGCCGTTTTCGCAACTGGCCGGCAGCCAACAGGCCGGCGGCGCGGGCCTTGGCTTGTCGATCTGCTCACGATTGAGCGAACTGATGGACGCTCAACTGCGCGTGGTCAGTGAGCCGGGGCTTGGCAGCAGTTTCTCTCTTCATCTGCGTCTGCCTATCGTTCCTGGCTCCTTACCTGACTGCTCGGACATTGAGCTGCAAGGGTTGGCGGTATACGTGCGAGCACCGTTTAAGGAGCTTGAGCAATCGCTGATTGACTGGCTCAACCGCTGGGGAGCGCGTGCGGTAGCACTGCCACCGGGCTACCAGGGCGGTGAACATGAGTTGCTGCTGGACAGGGTGACCGGGGCGGGCCAGCAGATCGTTTGGAATGGCCGGCGTATTTACGCGACCGAACTCGGCGCACCTCAGAGCGACGCGACAGAGCACGCTTGGACGGTTAACGCCTACGATATTCGCGGCATCGTGCGGGCCCTGTCGCAGGCGCACCCGGGCAGCGTCAAACCGCTTGAATCAAACGAACGCGTTGTTGGCCAGAGGTTGAGGTTGAGGGTGTTAGTGGCAGAGGACAACCCGATCAATCGCGCCATTTTGCAGGAGCAGCTCGAAGCGCTAGGTGCATCGGTGGTCGCAGCTGAAGACGGTGAGGAAGCGCTACAACGCTGGTCGCCCGGCACCTTTGATCTGGTCATCACCGACATCAATATGCCTAGGCTTGACGGCTATGACCTGGCCCGCGCTTTGCGCGAGCGTGACAGGCACATACCGATCATTGGCGTCACTGCAAACGCCCTGCTTGAGGAGGGTGAGCAATGCCTGGCGGCGGGAATGGACGCATGGGTGGTTAAACCCTTGAGCCTGGACGCGCTGCGCAAAACGTTGCTGCGTTATTGCAGCGATCGCGTGGAAAAACAGCACTCTGGCGCTCACCTGCAGCAGGGCGATATGGACGGTTGGATCACGCTGTCCGCTACCATGCACCGGTTGTTCATCACCACCATGCTGGACGATATTCGCCTGACAAGGCAAGGCCTTGATGCCAATGACAAAGAACAAGTAGTGCGCTATTTGCACCGCATGAATGGATCCCTCGCATCGCTTCGTGCTTCGCGCTTGAGCGCTGCATGCAACGCTCTGGAAGGGGCTCTCTACAAAGGCTCACTGAGCCCGAGCCTGGTGGCTCAGGTGCGTGACCTGCTGCAGCGCCTCGAAGAAGTAATGGACGCCATAGCGCTCAACCCAAGCTCTCAAGGCCAACCATCAAACAGGTACATATGAAAAAAATAAAGGTAGTGATTGCTGACGACCACCCTATCGTGCTGCTTGGCGTGCGTGAGGTCATCCAGCGCGACCGCCGTTTTGAAGTGGTGGGCGAAGCGACCAGTTCCAGCCAATTGATCGACAGGCTACAGAGTGAAAAACCGGACGTGGTCATTACCGACTTTCACATGCCCGGCGATTCGACGTTTGGTGACGGCCTCAAATTGATCGAGTATCTCACCCGAAGGTTTGTCGACGCGCAGATCCTGGTGCTGACGATGATGTCCAACAACTTGATCGTGTCCCGTCTGCATGAACTGGGGGTGATGGGGGTTATTCAAAAAAACCATTTGCACGAAGAAATTGAACACGCACTGAACGCCCTCGCCTCGCGCCGTAATTACCAGAGCCCTGTGCAGGAAGCACTCTCGGTTACCCACAATCAGCAACAAGTCGACGAACGCTTTGCAAGTTTATCCCTGCGTGAAATGGAAGTACTGCGGCTCTTCGTGGCTGGCCACAGTGTTACGGATATTGCACGCATGGTTAATCGCAGCAGTAAGACAGTGAGTTCACAAAAGGTCTCAGCGATGCGCAAACTGGTGGTCAGTACCGACCAGGCACTGGTGACTTACTGTGTGAACGCAGGGAAGTTTCAATGACGCCTGGAAATTTAAGAACTGTCTGATGGGCCGCTGCCAGCGCACAGCCGATAATGCGCGGACCTCTGTGTACGGATCGTTAAAAAATGAGCGGCAAGTACGTAAAGCAGAAAACCATCATGGTGCTGTGCCGCCACGCCGGTGTTCTGCTTAATTACAGTGCCTTGTTAAATGAAGCAGGGTATTTCCACATCATCCTCTGTTCCAACATGAAAGAAGCGACGAGCAACGTTGCTAAATCCAGAAAAATCGACTGCTTCATAATGGACAATTTTCGAGTGTCCAATACTGATAAACACTGCATCCGACACTTGAATCGGTCCTGCTTGATAAAGCATTTTCTGTTACTGGGTGATTTTGGTTTTGACGATCAGCCGCGCGTATTTAGTTGGGCCAAGAAACATTGCATCCCCTTATTAGGGATGGCCAGGCAACCTGTGAAAGCATCCGATTTGGGGCGATATCTGGAAATCTTATAATGAGGCACCTCGGTGCTGAACCACAGTTGAACCTGTCGACTGCCTCGCCACTGGACATCAAGGCCCAGGGCCACAACTTCCAGAACTTCAACCTCGCCGGTTCCGTGGTGGCGCACTACAGTGGCACCACCGGGCGCCGGGTGTTGTTCGCGTTGTTTGATGCGCAGCACAAGCCTCTGTCGTTCGGCGCTTCGCTGGAAGACTCGGCCGGCAAGCAACTGGCGATTGCAGACCCGAATGGCAATGCGCTGGCGTTGGTGGAAGAGGATCAAGGCACGCTGGTCATCAAGTGGGGCGATCAGCAATGCAGCGCAAGCTATGCGTTGGCGCCGCAGAACAAGGCGCTGAACTATGAACGCCAGGCGTTGGTGTGTGGGCCTTGAAGGGGCAATCCACATCCTTGCTGTCTGATTCACGAAGATCCAAATGTGGGAGCGGGCTTGCGCGCGAACGCAGTGTGTCAGTCACCAGATACATCAACTGACACTCCGCCTTCGCGAGCAATCCTGCTCCCACATTTGGGTTGAGGTACAGCTTAAGGTCAGTGTTTAGGCTAAGGTGCTGCCGATGCGCCCTCCTCTTCGAGACTTGCCCATGCGTAACCTGATTTTCGCCGGCGTTTGCCTGCTGACCACCGCCCTCGCGGGCTGCCAGCAAACCCCACCGGCCAACGACCAACTCGACGCCGTGCTCTGGACCCAGACCTCCATCGAGCACGAGTTGATCTACCGCCAGCTGTTCGCCAACGCCACCCGCCAGCTCGACGTGGCCCTTGCCGACCCTACCTGGGACGCCCTGCCGTTCCCGCCGCGCAACCTGACTGGCCTGCCCCCGGCCGTGGTCGTCGATATCGACGAAACCCTGCTCGACAACGTGCCACTCAACGCCCGCGACATCATCAATGATCAGGTCTACTCCTACGACCGCTGGAACACCTGGGTCGACCAGGCCAAGGCCCAGGCATTGCCGGGTGCAGTGGCATTCCTGCAAGCGGCCGAGCAAAAAGGCATCAAGGTTTACTACCTCACCAACCGCGAACACAGCCAGGTCGCGGCCACGGTCGCCAACCTGCGCCTGCGTGGCTTCCCGGTGGACAGCGACGAGCAAGTGCTGGCCGCCAGCACGCCGACCGGCCATTGCGAAAGCGCCGGTTATGGCAAAAATTGCCGCCGCCAATGGGTCGCCAACCACGCCCGCGTTTTATTGATGGCGGGCGATTCGTTGGGGGACTTCGTGCAGGCCGAACACAACACCCTCGCGGACCAGCGCAAGGCCGTCGCACCGTATGTGAATTGGCTGGGGCAGCGCTGGTTTTTGCTGCCGAACCCGAGCTATGGCAACTGGTACAGCGCGCCGTATGGCGATGATGAGAAGTTGCCGTTTGAACGTAAACGCCAACTTAAGCAGCAGGCGTTGCAGTTGGAGGAATAAAGGGCTGGCTGGGCCTCAGGCTTTCACGTTCTGCCGGATGTTCCAGCCAAACTTCACCGGCCCACCGTCCTTGCCGCCATCGGCTTTCTGCGGTTGGTAACTGACGTCGACGGTGGCGAAATTCAAGGCGAAACTGTCGTGCAGCACATCGGCGCCGTTTTCAGCACTCGTGCTGTAGGACACCACCATGACCTCCTTCAGGGTGATCACCAGATACGCCACCGGGCTCGCGCCTCCCGCCTTGCGCACCACCAGTTTCGCCTCCGGATAATGCTTGCCGCTGGCGCAGGCCATCATCAGGTTAGGGCTGGATTTATCCAGCGGCTTTGTCAGGTTCAAGTTGGCAATAGTGACCTTGCCCGCACCGCCGCCCGTACCGCTGTGCATCGAACCTGACTGCGACATTCCCCACGCCCAGTGGGTGATATCGATCTCGTCGCGATGGGCTTGATCCCTTGACTCACCCTTGATGTCGCCCAGCTTCAAAAACATATCGACGGCCATGTTTGCTCCCTGCCTTGGTGTGCGTTGGTAGTGACGTGGGCGCACTTTTCCTTAGCCACCACGCTGCACGCAAGACGCCAAAGCGGGATAGAGACGCACCCCACTTGAATTGGCGAACCTTCCGACATTCATAGGTGCCTGCTGGTCTTTACGCTCTCGACTCCCACAAAAACCAGGCGTTCAGGATGACTGCGTCCCTGTTGAAAGACGGTTTCCCCTCGGCTCACCGCACCACGCGTCAGCGGATTGAAAGCAGTATTGATTTGCGTCGGCTGTTTTTTGCCATTGATACCGACCCGGGGCTGATTGGCGCGGGCGTGGTGTACATCGATGAGGCGTTCAACGTGGTGATACTGCGTGAGTTTCAGGCGGTATGCAGCGTGGTGCCGAAGAAGCTGGTGTTGCGCGAGGCGCCTCGCTATGTCGGGCCTGCGGAGTTCAAGCGGATGTTGGAGCATGAACCTCGGGAGTCGAGGTTGGTGGCGCAGGCGCTGAATACGGCAGTCACTTGTACGGGTGCGTTGTTGAGCTGGATGGTAGTTTCGAGTGGAATTGCGTTAATACCGTTTTCAGCGGGAGCGAGTACAGCTATTACGTTTATTGGCCAGGCTGCCTTGGCAGCCAGTCTCGCCCAATGTTTTATCGGCGTTGGTAGAACCGGCGCTGAGTTGATTGCTCCGCAAATTCTTGATCGTCTCGACAACGAGGTTTGGTATGAGGCCGCTACCTCTGTGCTGGATGGCGTCGCTTTACTTGGAATTGGAATATCAGCCCTGACGACAGTCAAAGCCATTAATGTGAGTACCAGGGTAACGGGTAAACCCCTCAGACAAATACTCAAAGGGCTTACGCGACAAGAGCGGGTAAAACTCAACGATGAATTGCTCAGAATCAACGACCCGCGATTGACGACGAAACTACTCAAGTTGAAACAAGCTGCTGGCACCGCTTCTAAGCGCATCAGTGCGACACACATGCAACGTGCCACAGCCACTCACATAAGGGATGCATGCGCGGGAATACTGGGGATAACCAGCAGCGCAATGTCAGGGAACGTCAAGACCCTCGCTATTGGTATCTACGAGGAAGTCAGACCGTGAAAAAGCAGCGAGCTCAAAAAGCCCTGGAAAAAATGGGTTACAGCAATCAACCCGCTCTTGACTGGAAAAACATGAGCGCAGAAAACTTCCATTATTCAGTTTTCTACTTAGAAGACCCTCGTTTACTGCGCAAACGCTACACACCCGTCATTGCTGGATGGATGCTTGCCGGCGGATTCTCAATTGCACTGACCGGTTTGCTGGTATTGGTCACCTATCTTTCCGGTGCACCGGACGATACAACGTTGCGAAATTGGTTTTTTTCCTGGCTGGCAATCACTGTAGTCTTTGGTATCGCCAAAGCTCGAGTGTTGTACGGTCACATTCATTGGATCTGGATTCATGTCGGCGTATACAGCATCTGTTTTATGGTCTCACTGGCCTCAATCATCTACGCCCCCAATATTTACCTCTACTCCACAGCCCTCCTCTGCCCCTTGATCGGCCTACTGATCCTCAACAGCCACCGCTGCCGCGAACTCCGTCACAAGATGGTAGAACTCCGCCATAAACGCGAAGCCATCATCGCGACCCTGAAACAACAGGGTCGCTGGAAATGGTGGTAATCCCCTATCCGACTGCCTGCAACACCTCAGGCGCAGGCCCGGCGCGCGCCGCGGTGTGCCGATTTACCGGCACCGGCAAGCCCAAGTGCCCGCGCAAGGTGCTGTGGCTGTACTCAGTGCGAAACAACCCGCGATCACGCAACAACGGCAACACTTGATCGGTGAAGCGCGCAAAGTCGTCCGGCGCGCCCACGTGGATATTAAAACCGTCCACCGCCTCTTCGACAAACCAGCGTTCGATCTCGTCCGCCACGGTTTTGGGTGAACCGACAAAACTGGAGAACGGCTTGGCGAAGCGCAGCGCCGCCTGGCGCAAGGTCAGCCCTTGATCGCGGGCGACTTGCTTGATGTTCTCGGCATGCCCGCGATAGCCATTGCTGCCCAGGTCACCCAGGTCAGGGAACGGCTCATCCAGTGCGTACTGCGTGAAGTCGTGGTAGTTGAACGGCCGACCCAGTTGCACCAGCGCCTTGTACAAGTCCAGCTCGCCGTTGCGCTCACGGTCGATGGCCTGGGCCTGTTCGTCGGTGTCGGCAATGATCGGCGAGATACCGGGCAGGATGGTCACGTAGTCGGGGTTGCGCCCGGCGGCGGCAGTGCGTTGTTTGATGTCGCGGTAGTAGGCCTGGGCGTCTTCAAAATTGCCCACGCCGGCGAAAACCCCATCGGCGTAGTTCGCCGCCAGGCTGCGCCCGGACTCGGAGATCCCGGCCTGGAAGATCACCGGTTGGCCTTGGGCCGAACGAGCAATATTCAGCGGCCCGGTGACTGAGAAAAACTCACCGTGGTGGTCCAGGCGATGCTGACGTTGGGGGTCGAGGAACACCTTGCTGGTTTTGTCGCGCACGAAGGCGTCGTCCTCGTAGGAATCCCACAGCCCTTGCACCACTTCCAAGTGCTCAGCCGCACGGCGATAGCGCTCGGTGTGGTCGATATGCTGCTCGCGGCCAAAGTTACCGGCAGCGCCTTCCAGGCCGGTGGTCACCACGTTCCAGCCGGCGCGGCCGCCACTGATCAAGTCCAGGGAGGCGAACTGCCGCGCCACGTTGAAAGGTTCGGTGTAGGACGTGGTCAGTGTGGCGACCAAGCCGATTTTCGAGGTGGCGCCGGCCACCGCCGAAAGCAGGGTCAGCGGCTCCAGGCGGTTGAGAAAGTGCGGCGCCGAATCCGCGGTGATGTAGGGGCTGTCGACGATGAACACCAGATCGAACTTCGCCGCTTCGGCCTGCTGCGCCTGGGCGCGATACCAGTCGATGTCGACACTGGCATCGCCGGGGATTTGCGGGTGCAGCCATTCGTTTTGCGCCGTGCCGACGCCCGTGAGAATGGCGCCGAACTTGAGTTGCCGGGGGGATGTGGACATTTTGATGCTCCTCCGTGGATAAATATGAATCACTGTGGCGAGCGCGCTTGTTGTGGCGAGCAGGCTTGTTGTGGCGAGCGGGCTTGCCCCGCGTTGGGCTGCGAAGCGGCCCCAACACCTCACGCCCCAGTTCTTTCTGGATGAACTCGGTGCCTGTAGTGGGCCGCCACGCACGCGCGCAACCCCGCTCGCCACGACACCCGCGCAGACCTCAAAAATCAGGTCGTACGGGCGGCAATGGCTTCAACTTCCACCAGCGCTCCCGGCAAGGGCAACGCCACCACTTGCAACGCGGTGCGCGCCGGCTTGTTCGGCTGTTCGGTCGTGCCAAAGAACTGCGTATAACCACGCTGCAACCCGGCAAAGTCGAGCTTGCCACCGGTTTCTTCAGCACCGACCAGAAAAACCCGCAACTGCACGATATCGCCCAGGTCCAGGTCTTGTTGCTGAAGGATCTTGCGCAGTTTGTTGAACACCGACACCGTCTGCACTTCGGTGCTGCCGTACGCGGCTGGCGTGCCCGCCGGAGCCTGGGCGTCGGCAAGATCCGGCAAGGTGCCGCTGACGAAAATCAGGCTGGCAGACGCCGGCACAGTCACGGTTTGCGAGATCGGAAAATCACCGACGCTGGTACGTTGAATGCTGTCGCTCATGAGGATGCTCCTTAAGAAGCGGCCAATGCCGCACGCTGTGTTTGTTGCGTCACGCGGTCCGCCAGTTGCGCAACCACATGGCGCGCCGAGTTGGCCGCCGATTCCTGCCAGATACCCACGCCGCTTTGCACCAGACCGTCCCCGGCGAAATACACGCGACCATGGGCCTGTTCGAGCAAGGCGCTGGCGTCGGCGGGGAAGTGTTCGCGTTGCAGCCACGGGCCTTCGCTGTAGGGGATCTGTTCCCAGGACACGGCCAGCGGGTTGCGCAGGTGTTTTGAGTAACCCGGATGCAACAGCTCCACGGCCTCCCTGGAGGTCGCGTACTGCTGATCGAACGGCTGCGCGCCAAACACGTCGGCGCCCTCCCCGGTCACGTAACCGGCCACCAGCAACCCTTCGCGGGTGTTGAGGTCGTTGCTCGGGTACCAGAGCAGGCGCGCCGGGTGTTCGATCCAGGACAGGCCGCCGTAGGTGCGGTAGTCGGTTTCCCAGAAGCGCGGCGATTGCCACGCCACTTTGGTGGCCTGGTCACTGCGGGTGCTGAGCAACGCGGCCTTGATCGGGTCGCCGAAATCAGTATCGAGTTTGGCCAGCAGCGGCAGCGGCAACGTCGAGACCAGATAGTCGGCGCGCACCACCTGTTCGCGGCCACTGTGCTGGTCGTGATAAGTCACTGCCACGCCGTGTTCCAGCTGGCGGATCTGCCTGACCTGCGCGCCCAATTGCACGTGTTCGCTGACGCGCTGGTAAAAGGCATCGGTGATGCGGCCCATGCCGCCCACCGGTTGGAACATGGTCGCCGAAAACTCAGGGAACTCCGTGTGCAATAACGCGCCCCACAGCTCGGGATGCAGCAGCCGATCCAGTGCCAGCGGGCTTCGCGTGGCGGGCAATGCGCCGGGGTGCGCAGGCGATTCCAGGTGACCGGCGCGCAGGCTGCCTTCATAGGCCAGCGCTTGCGACAGGTCGCCGTACACCTGCAAAAACGCCAGCAAGCGGGTGCGCTCTTCGCTGCTCAACACATCATCAAGCGCATCGCGCTGCACGGCCTTGGCCAGCAAGCCGGACAAGTGCCCGCGCGTATCGTTGATCGCCTGGCCAACGGTGAATGCCGGCTGTTGCAGGTCCGGGCGCACCTGGGCGCCATGGCTGCTGTTGACCAGCACTTCGAGCGGTACGCCCAGCTCGCTGCAGTAATCCAGAATCGTGCGGTGCTGGCTGGGAATCCTGGCCGGGCCGGCGTTGAAATACAGGCCCTGATCGAATGCCACGGTTTGCGTGCGGCCGTCCTTGTAGTCCACGCGGTCGCCATGGCGCAGGGTCCAGGTGCGCCCGCCGACGCGATCGCGCGCCTCCAGTACTTGCACACTGAACCCGGCGCGGGTCAGTTCCAACGCAGTGACCAGCCCGGCAATGCCAGCGCCCAGCACCAGCACGCGGGTGCCCTGCCCCAGGCCGGGCTTGAGTTTCAGCGGCTGTGGGCGCCGGTGCGACGACGGCCCCAGGCCCAATGCCGCGAGTGCATCCTTGACGGCCGGCTCGCCACCGACTGCGGCGATACTCGACAGCGCTTCACGTCGTGTCAGTCCCATGATCGATGCTCCTAGTCCGGCAGGCCCGGTGGGTTGATCAGCGACGTGTCGACGCGCTCGATGTCCAGGCCCCAACGTTGCAGCACCTGTTCGTATTGGCCACCGGCAATCGCGCCTTCAAGTGCCGTGTGAATCGGCTGGACCAGGCCGTTGTCCTTGCGCGTGGTCACGGCGATATCCGCTTTCAGCGGCCAGCCACCATTGACCGTGCCGACACGCTTGATGCCGCCGGTGATGGCCGCCGAATAGGCGTACACCGAGTTGGGCCCGAACAGCGCATCGCTGCGCCCCGATTGCACCGCCAGCTGCGCGGCGGCCTGGTCGTCGAAGTACTGCAACAGCGCAGGCTTGATGCCAGCCTTCTCATTCGCCTCGTTCCACGCCAGCAGGACTTTTTCCTGGTTGGTGCCGGAGCCGACGATGATCTTCAGGCCGGCGATATCCGAGGCTTGTTTGATCTCGGTGATCTTGCTGGTGCTCTTGACGTAAAACCCCAGCACATCCTGGCGATACGTGGCGAAGTCAAAACGCTTCTTGCGTGCTTCGGTCACGGTGACGTTGCTGATCACCGCGTCGTATTTGCCCGAGCTGACACCCAGCGGCCAATCTTCCCAGCTGGTCTGAACCACGTTGAGTTGCAGGCCAAGACTGTCGGCGACCAGCTGTGCGGTGTCGGCCTCGCTGCCGATGGTGGTCTTGTCGTCATTGGCCAGCAGCGCCAGCGGTGGCCCGGCCACGCCGGACACGGCCACGGTGAACTTGCCCGGCTGGGCAAACTTGAAGCCCGGCGGAATCTGCGCAATGGCCGCTTCGTTGCGCGGCACATGAATGCGCACGCGGTCAGGGCTGAGGTCGACCTGTTGCACGGCGAAAGCGGTTTGCGCGGTGCTGACGGCTAGCGCCAGCAAGGCCACGCGAGCGGTATGGATGAACATGGCAGTCACTCCTTGAACTAAAGCACCTTGCCGAGAAAGGCCACGGTGCGGGGATGTCGGGGTTGGCGGAAAATCTGTTCGGGCGGGCCCTCTTCGATCAATTGGCCGTCGCACAGAAACACCACGTGGTCGGCCACCTCGCGGGCGAAACCGATCTCGTGGGTGACGATCACCAGGGTCACGCCCAGTTGGGTCAGGCCCTTGATCACATCGAGCACCTCGCCCACCAGTTCCGGGTCGAGGGCTGAAGTGGGTTCGTCAAACAGCAGCACCTTGGGGTCCAGCGCCAGGGCACGGGCGATGGCCACGCGCTGTTGCTGGCCGCCGGAGAGCTGGCGTGGGTAGGCATCGACCTTGTCTGCCAGGCCGACCTTGGCCAGCAGTTCGGACGCCTTGGCCTGCGCCTCGGCCCTGCTCCAGCGCTTGTGCGCCAGCGGCGCTTCGGCGATGTTTTCCCAGGCGGTGAGGTGCGGGAACAGGTTGAAGTTCTGGAACACGAAGCCCACGTCGATGCGGCGTTTAAGAATCTCGCGCTCTTTCAATTCGTAGAGCAGGTCACCCTTGCGGCGGTAACCGACGTATTCACCATCGATGGTGATGTGCCCGCTGTCGATCTTCTCCAGGTGGTTGATGGTGCGCAGCAAGGTGGATTTGCCCGAGCCGGACGGCCCGAGAATCACCGTGACCTTGCCCGGGTCGATGGTCAGGTCGATGTCTTTGAGCACCTGCTGGTTGCCAAAGCGCTTGCCCACGCCCTGGATCTGGATGCGCCCCGCGCGTGCGTCACTCATGGGTTTTCTCCTTGAGCCAGCGGCGGATGCGTTGCAGCGGTGTCGGCGGCAACACGCGTGCGGTGCCACGCGCGAAGTGGCGCTCGACGTAGTACTGGGCGCTGGTCAGCACGGTGGTGATGATCAGGTACCACACGGTGGCCACGATCAGCAGCGGGATCACCGCCTGGGTGCGGTTGTAGATGACCTGCACGGTGTAGAACAGCTCCGGCAAGGCCAGCACGTAGACGATGGAGGTGCCCTTGACGAGGCCGATGACTTCGTTGAAACCCGAGGGCAGAATCGAGCGCAAGGCCTGGGGCAGAATGATGCGCAAGATACGGCGCGAGGCCGGCAAGCCCAAGGCCGCCGCCGCTTCATGCTGACCGGCATCCACACCGATCAGGCCGCCGCGAATGATCTCTGCCGCGTAGGCCGCTTGCATCAGGCTCAGGCCCAACACCGCCACGGTGAATTGACTGAGCACATCCACCGTCGACCATTCGGCGAACACCACGCCGGTGAACGGCACGCCGAGCACGATGTGGTCATACAGGTAGGCAAAGTTGTAGAGGATGATCAGCACCAGCAGCGCCGGCATCGAGCGGAAGAACCAGATATAGCCCCAGGCCAACGCCGCCAGCAGCGGCGAGCCCGACAGCCGCGCCAGGGCCAAGGCAGTGCCGAGGATGATGCTGAACACGGTGCTGAGCAATGTCAGCAACAGCGTCTGGCCCAGGCCACGCAGCACCGACGGCGAGAAGAACCACTGGCCGAATACGCCCCACTCCCAACGCGGGTTGGTGGCCAGCGAATGCACGATGGCGAGCAGCACCAGCGCGGCGAAAATCGACCCGGCCCAACGCCACGGGTGTCGGGCCGGCACTACGTGCAAGGCTTTGATCGGCGTTGCGACACGCGCCTGGCGAACCGGGTAGTCGGTGACCTCATCGATCAGGGCATAGGTTTTGGCGACAATGGGCATGGTCTATTCCTCGCGAGTTGCGGCCTTAGAAGGCGTAAGTCAGCCGGGTGTAGTAGTACCCGCCGGTAAAACCGTAGGGCGAATACGTGCCGTAGCTGGCGAGCATGGTGCTGCTCGGCACGCCTTGTTTTTTGGGGTATTGGTCGAACAGGTTCTTGGCGCCGACGGCGACGTTCAGGTCTTTGGTGAGGTTGTAGCCAAGGTCGAGGTCGGTGATCCACTTGGCGCTGTAGACCCGGTCGAGGCTGCGGTCGGCGGAGACGTTGACCTCTTTGTACGAGCCGTAACGGGTCAAGGCCAGGTTGAGGTTGAAGCGGTCGATGCTCCAGTCGCCGCCCAGGATCAGCTTGGTCTTGGGCTGCACGTCGGTGATCAGGCCACGGGCCTGGCGGTCCATCAGGTCATAGGAGGTGCCAAGGATGTCGGTGGACGCCTTGTAGTTGAGGATCTTGGTCTGGTTCCAGTTGAACGCCGCCGTCCACTTCAGCGAGCCGTACGGGCCGATGTCCTGGTTGTAGTTGCTGACCAGGTCCACGCCTTTGGTGCGGGTGTCGGCGCCGTTGATGAAGTACTGGCCGCCGGAGGTGGAGTTGATGCCGTTGTTCTGCAAGACCTGGGTGACTTCCGGGCCGAGCAAGGTGCCGGTCAGGGTGATGCGGTCACGCAGGTTGATCACGTAGGCGTCGGCGGTGAAGTTCAAGCGGTCGGTGGGCGTGAGGGTGAAACCGAGGCTGAAGTTGGTCGAGCGCTCGGGTTTCAAGCCTTCGGCGCCCAAGGCCTTGGCCGCCGCCGACCCCACGGGCAACACGCCGTAGTTGATCGATTGATACACGCCGTCGACCACGCCATAGGTCGTGGAGCGCGCGCTGAACAGGCTGTTGGCCAGGGACGGCGCGCGAAAACCATTGCTGACCGTAGCGCGCACGGCGAACTGCGGGGTGAAATCGTAGCGCGTGGTCAGCTTGCCGCTGCGGGTCGCGCCGACGCCTTCGTTGTAATGCTCATAGCGAAACGCGGTGCCCACGTACCAGTCCGGCAGGGGGTTGAACCCAACATCCACATAGCTGGCGAGGCTGTTGCGTGAGGCACTGCTTTCTTCAGCCGGTGAAATGCCGTTGGTGACCTGCGCCCCGGAAGACGCGCAATTGCCCGGCGCCACGCAGTAACCGCCATTGGCATAGGAGGCGTAGTCACCGGCCTGCACCTCATAGGTGTCGCGCCGATGCTCAAAGCCATAAGACAGGTCCAGCGGCTTTTGCAGGCCAATGTCGAAGCCGCGCTTGAAGTCGAGGTTGGTGGTCAGCTCGGTGGAAATCCAGGTGCCGGAGGTGAAGCTGTTGGGCGTGTACTCGCCCAGCGACGGGTTCTGGTTGTGGGTGGTGCCCTGCTCCGCTTCGTTGCGCCCGTAGGTGGTGGACAAATCCCAGTCCCACGCGCCGACCGTGCCCTTGGCGCCGAACGCGACCTGGAAATCATCCTCGTCGATGTACCAGGTCGGCGTGTAGCCGGCCGGGTAACCATTGGGCCCGGTGGTGATGGTGTTGGTGATGGTCGGCAAGCGGAAGTTCTGGCCTTGCTCGGCCTTGCGTCGCGAGTAAGTGGTGAAGGAATACAGGCTCAAACTGTCATCAATCGGCAGCTCGGCGTTGTAGCCCAGGGTCAGCAGGTTGGTCTTGGGCGTGCCGTAGCCGCCATAAGTGGACGTGCCCGCCAGGCCATAGGCTTGCTCGTAGGTGTAACCGTTGGCGCTGGCCTTGTTGTCGTCATTCTGGCTGCGTGCATCCAGGGCCAACTGCACGATGCCGCCGTCGCCGATTTCGAAACCCTTGTTGAGGCTTTGCTGCACGGTCTGTTTTTTGCCGTCGTAGCCCTGGCCGATGTTGGTCACAGCGGTGCCGCTGGTGTCGGCCTTGAGGATCACGTTGATCACCCCGGCGATGGCGTCCGAGCCGTATTGGGCGGCAGCGCCGTCGCGCAGCACTTCAACGTGGTCGATGGCGCTGATCGGGATCAGGTCGAGGTCGGCCGGTGCGGCGCCGGTGTTGATGCCGTTGATGTTCAAGGTGGCGCTGGTGTGACGGCGTTTGCCGTTGACCAGCACCAGCACTTCGGCGGCACTCAGGCCGCGCAGGTTCGGAGCGCGGGCAATGCCGCTGGCGTCCCAACCGGTTTTTTCCGGCAGGGTCAGCGACGGGATCACCGCGCTCAGGGCTTCCATCAAACCGGGCTTGCCGGTGCTTTGCAGTTGCTTGGCGCTGACGACATCGATTGGCACCGGGCTGCTAGTGACGGTGCGCTGCTCGGCGCCACGGTTGCCGGTGACCACCACGGTGGACAGAGTGCTGTCGTCCTGGGCCTGGGCCGTGTGTGTCAGTAAGGCCAGCGCCAGTGCGGCGGTGGGGTGTAAAACGTGCTTCATGGCCACTCCAGACTTTCCAGATCGCGAAGTCGGGCGCTCGCGCGGTCGTGCGCGGTGCTCGGATTTTTCGAGGGTGTTTCGGCGATTGGAAACTAGGTGTGGGGCGAGCGAGGGGTTTGAATAGGCAACATACGTTGAACTCCGTTCCAACGATTCTGCCGCAGGGTCTTTACCCGGTTATGGCGCGCAGAATCTGAATCACGCTGGGTACCATCCGAGGTCAGGGGTAGGCTGTTGCGATCAAACATAACGGAATGGATTTCAAAAATATAATGCTATTTGGGTATAAGCTAATATTCTATACTTTCATTATTTATTAATAATTTTATTCGTATTGGTAATGTCTTCTTGAGATCAGGCGCGGGTTGCCAGCGTGGTTTAACGGAGCGCCCAAGATCAAAATCTACAGCACGGCAACCTGACAGCCGACCTGACCCTGGAGGCTGCACTCGACCAAATGTGGGAGCTGGCTGGCCTGCGATGCAGACAACCCGGTGTATCAGCCATGCCCGGTTGATGCCATCGCAGGCAAGCCAGCTCCCACACTTGGATCTCTGTGCACCAGACAAAGATGGGTTGCTATGCTTTTGCTTCTACCACTCAGGTCGGCTACCAAGCCGCCGTGCTCTGCTTTTGATCTTGATCTTGATCTTGATCTGCTTTGGACTTTGATCTCAGGCGCCCCGTTAAACCACGCTGGCCTCACGCAGGTTTTGGAGCGTGGGTAAACCGGCAGGACGCCGGTTTAGCCGTGTTGGGCCATGGATGGCCCATCGCGGCGGCCCACGGTCCAAAGCCTGCGTGAGGGCACACCGAGCCCAGGCGAGGTGCCGAGTGGTGGGGCGAGGACCTTTTGGTTACTTTTGGGTCCCTCCAAAAGTGACCCGCTGTAAGAGCGGAACCAATAGCAGCCGTTACCACAGCAACGGATATGCACCCAATCGACCTAAAAAAGCGCAAGCCCAAAGACCGCCATCGCAGGCGACCCTGCTCCCACATTCTCTACCGCCCCCCTCAATTCATCTCGCCGGCCGCAGCAACTGCATCTGCTGGCGATAATCATCCGTCACCTGCCGCGCCTGGCTGCTGCTGGTAATCACCCGAGGCGTAATCAACACAATCAACTCCGTGCGATCCTTGGACTTGCTGGTGTTACCAAACAACCACCGCAACCCAGGAATCTTGCCCAAATACGGCACAGCACTGACACTCTGCGCGTTGTCCTGCTTGATCAACCCGCCCAGCAACACCGTCTGCCCACTTTGCACCGCCACCTGCGTCGACACCGACCGCGTCGATATCCGTGGATTCACCGGCGTATCACTGGTACCACTCTGAGTCTGGGCATCACTGACCTGCTGCTGAATATCCATGTACACCAACCCGCCCGGATTAATACGCGGCACCACATCCAGAATCACCCCGGTCTGCACGTATTCGACGCTGCTCAAAGTGGAATCGGCGTTGCCGGTATTCACCGTGGTCTGACTGATAGGAATGTTATCCCCCACCTGAATCTGCGCCGGCTGGTTATTCATCACCACCAACGACGGCGCCGACAGCACCTGAGTGCGCCCATTGGTCTCCAATGCATGCAACGCCACCTGCAAATTGGCCCTGACAAACGAGTAAAACAACGAATCCGACGCTCCCAGGCCTGCGCCGCCGCCCCCTAGCGCCCCCTGGCTACCCGAGGCATTTGCCACCGTCTTACTCCCCGAGGTCCCCGCCAGGCGTCCCAGATACCACTGCACCCCAAGGTCCAGCTCCCCGGTCAACTTGACCTCAAGAATGCGCGTCTCGATCTGCACCTGAAGCGGCGGATTATCAAGGCGTTTGATCGCCGCTTCGATCTCCTTCCACTGCGCCGGACGCGTGCGCACCAGCAGCTGATTACTGCTCTTCTGCGCCGTAATCCGAGTACCGGCTTCAAGACTTTTATCCGGCGCAGGCGCAGCAACGTCCGGTGCTTGCTCAGGCTCGTCAGCGGGCGGCGGCGCATCTTGCAACCCGCCGGCATTGCTGTTGAGCGACGACAACGTAGCCGTGCGCAAGCCCGGCGCAACCTTCGCCGGCGCGTCGTCCTTGATCGCGTCATTGCCATAGATCTGGCGCAGGTACTTGGCCAGGTCAGAAGCCTTCATATTGCGCACATCGTAGACATACATCTGCGGCTCGTTACCGCCGCCCTCATCGATGGTGCGGATCCAGTCACCCACCTCGCTGAGGTACTGCGGCTGTGAAGAAATCGCCACCACCGAATTGGTGCGCTCAATCGGCAAAAACCGCAGCATGCCCGCCAACGGCATGCCACTGTCCGGGCCGAACATGGCTTGCAGCTCGGGCATCAACTCGGCGACTGACGCGCGTTGCAGGCCGAACACGCCCACCGACATGCCCTTGAGCCAGTCCACATCAAAGGTGTCGATGGTCTCCTGATAGTTGGCCAGCTCCTCCGGGGTGCCGGCCAGGCTGAGGATATTGCGCGCCGGGTCCACCAGCAAAAACGCGTTCTCGCGCGCAAACGGCTTGAGCAGCTTCTGCATCTCGGTGGCGGAGATATACCGCAGTGGGAACAACCGCGCAGAGAGGCCGCTGGACGGCGCCGCCACGTGCATTTGCGGCACCAGCTTGCCGGCCACGGCCTGGTCGGCGGGCAGGATCACATAGCGCTGGCCCTGGCGGATCATCGCGTTGTCGGTCCAGGACAGCAGGGTTTCCAGAATCGACAACGCCTGCTGCTTGTCCACCGGTTTGGAGGTGGAGAAGCTGACATTGCCCTTCACGCCCTGGGCGATGCTGTAGTTTTCGTGCAGCAGGTCGCCCATCACGCTGTTGATCACTGCCTCGATGGGCTGGTCGGCGAAATTGAACACGATGTCGCCGCCCTGCTCCTTCGCGCTCGGCGTTGCGCTGGGCGGGCGCACGAATTGCTGGTTGCCACGGATCACCTGGCGCTGTGGCGCTGACCTGGTTGCAAGCGGCGGGCTTTGCGGTGCAGGCGCCTCAGTCGGCGGTCGTTGCGAACCGGTGCCCTGCATGGCTTCGTGCAGCAGCTCGTCGTCCGGGTCGGGGCGGTCGGGGAAGGCGCCACAGCCGCCCAGTGCGAGGGCGGTGGCCAGGCAAAATGTTGAAGTGCGCATGTCGATCAAGGGAGGGGCTCGCGGGGAAGAGTAATCGGGGGCCGGGTGGACGGCGGCGGCAGGCGCTTGGCATAGAGGTTCAAGGTTTGCGTGCGGCCATCCAGGGCAAAACGGGCGTATTGCGGCGTCAGGTGTTCCAGGCGCCAGCCGTTGGGCAGCGTCTGGCCCAGGCGCACGGTCAGCGGACGGCCGTCGGCCTGCTTGAGCATCGCCAGTTGCAGGTTGCCGGTGATCATGATGCCGCTGAGGGTCAGGTTGGCCAGGCTCGAGACCCGGGCTTTGCCCACCAGGCTGTCGGGGCTGCGATCAGGGCTGAACAGCGGCGTTTGCCAGGTGGCGGCAAGGCTGTCGAGCGTGACGCTTGGCGCCACGCGCGCACTGACCGCAGGGTGCGCGCGCGCGACGGGTTCGGGCAGCCACTGCGGTTGATCGCCGATGCTGCTGAGGATGACCGCCATCAGCACGCCGAGTACCCCGGCCAAGCCGAGCAAGCCCCACTCCAGGGGGCGCAGGGCGCCGATCATCGCGCCACCTGCGGTTGCAGATAGCCGCGCACCAACAGGTGCACCAGCAGTTTCCCCGCCCCACCGGTGGCGGGCGCCTGCTGGCCACGGCGGATGCGCAGCTCATCCACAAACAAAAACGGCGGCTGGTACTCCAGCTCATGCAGCACGGCTTCCAAAGGCTCGATGGCGCAGTTCAGGGTCAGGCTGACTTTGACCTGGCGATACGGCTCGCCCTCGTCCTGCTCCGGGGTGATGGGCTTGCGCTGGGTCAGGCTGCAGCCGCCGCCGAGCGTGGCGTGGCTGTTGATCAGGTCGGCAAGGCGCTGCATCAGGTCGGCGGCCGCCACGTCGGGGTCATCGCCCGGCAACAGGCTGGTGTTGCTCGCCGGGTCCTGGCGGGCCTGTTGAAGTTGCTGGCGCAGCGCATCGCCCTGGCGCACCACGCCGGCGTAGCGTTGCTGCTGCTCGCGCAACTGCTCGGCCTGTTCGCCCATGTCACGCAAGGGGCCGGCGAACCAGCTGTCGATCAACAGCCAGTAGGCCGCGCCGACGACCACGGCCAGCAATAACAAGGCCGCGCCGCGACGTTCACGGGGTGTGAGGGGTCGGCGCATCGGCGGCCTCCTGGCGTAGGTGGGCACGCAAGGCAAACTGGTCCTTGCCGGTGCGCGCATCGGGTTGAATCACCCCTTCGAACTGGGCGTTTTCCAGGCTGTGGCAACCCTTGATGCGGGTGATCAGCGCGCTGGCCTTGGCGCTTTGCCCGGAGATGGAAATCTCGCCGTCCTTGACGTCCAACTGGTCGAGCCAGGTGTCGGCGGGCAGGCAGGTGGTGAGGTCATTGAGCAACGCGGCCAAGGGCGGCTGTGCCAGTTTGCGCTGGGTCAGGTATTGCGCCGCGCCACGGGTATTGAGCAGTTGCTGGCGCAGGGCGTGCACCTCGGCAACCTGGGCTTTTTGCTGCTGCACGCTGGCGTGCATGGCGTCGAGCACGCGCTGGCGGTCGTTGAGCCACAGCCACATCGCCGCAATCAGCAAGGCGCCGCACAGCCACGGCAGGCTGCGTTGCAGGCCTTTGCCGGAGTGGCGTTGGCGCGGTCGCAGCGGCGTCGGAAGCAAGTCGATGCCCAGGTGGTTCACGTCCACCCGATGAGGGTGCACGCCGAGGGCGGCACAGTCGGTGAGGATCTGGTCCAGCTGTTCGCGCAGGATCGCCACCAGTGTGACTTGCAGGTGCGTGGCGGTGCGTTGATCCTGGCGCGCGACAAAGTACAGCCGGTCAGCCTCGAAGGGCGTGTAGCGATCCAGCTCGTACCCGACCACGGCGGTCAGGTTGCGCGCGGCGGCCAGCGGCAGTTGCACGGTTTGCAGCAGCACCGCATCGGGCGCGAGCATCAGCACCAGGCGCGCGCTACCGAGTGCGACCGGTTCGCTCAGTGGCCAGTGGCAGACCTGCTCAGGCGGCTCGCTCAGGGCCAGCCATTTCGGTACACAGGCGCGCAACTCCGCGAGCCACAGGCGACAGCCCTGTTGCAGCAGGCTGCCACGCCAGTGCCGGGCGATGGGTTCCAGTCGATTCATTCTTGCCAACGCAGCACCCGGTAGGGTTGCGCGCTGTCCTCCGAGGGGCTCAATAAAACGGTGAGTTGCAGGCGTGCCTGATAGCCGCCGGGACGCTGTGCGTGGCTGTCGACCACCAGCACCACACCCGGGTCGGCGCCTTCGGCGTTCTGACGCGGCAAGTTCAGCGCCTTGCGCATCAGCGGGCTGGCGAAGGCCGGGTCGGGTCGATCCAGGTCACTCCACAGGGTGATTTGCGGCAGCAATTGGCTGTACAGGGTTTGTGTCATGCCGGGCAGCTGGCGCACTTCTTCAAGCACCCGAAACGGCGGCAGGCCGTGCTTGCGGCGCGCCTCAAAGGCTTTGATCAATTGGTCGGCCTGGGCCTGGGTGGCGCCGCAGGCCAGGGCCAGGCGCATCAAGTCATCGGCCTCGGCGTTGATCAGGTAAAGCTTGCCGCGCTCGCTGCGCAGGCTGACGTGCAACTGGGCATCGTCGAAGGTCAGCGCGATGTCACGGCCGTCGGCAATCCAGCGCCGATCGGCCATGACCAGGGCGATGCCGGCTTCGGCAGCCAGCACGGTCTGGGTGTGCTGGCGCAACCACAGGGCCTGGCGGCTTTGCAGCTGTACCCAACCGGCCAGGCCGCCGAGCAGCACGCTGAGCAAGGCCAGCGCCCACAGCACCAGCAACAGCGCGGCGCCGCGTTGGCGCCTCATTCCTCCAGCGCTCCGCTTGCGAGGTTCAGACGCAGGGCAATCACCTGGGTAACCCACGGCAGCGGGCCGTCGACGCGCGCGGCAATGCGCACCGCAGCGGGCAAACGCTTGGGCCACGGCCATTGGCTGACCCATCCGGTGGCTTGGCCCAAAGGCGATACGCCGCGGTAACTGAACTGCACGTCCTGGAGGTTCTTGAGCAGCACTTGCGGCTCACTGCGGGCGACGTTGGTGTGCGATTCAAGCTGAGAAAACGACACCTGCAACGCCTGTTTTTGTGCTTGCAGCGTGAACCGCTGAATGCCGCCGCCGAGCACACCCGGCAGCGTCGCCACAAACTGCAATCGCTGGGGCATGCCGACAAAAAAACCATCGGTCTGGCTGTCATCTTCGGTCACGTCCAGCGGCAGCGCTTCACTGATCGCCGTGCGTAAAAACTGCTGGGCGGCGCGCATCTCATCCAGGCTGGTGGTGTAGCGCTGGGCCTTGGACACGGCACGATTGGCGCCCAGCAACGCGCCGCCCACCAGCACCAGCAACACCGCGAGCAGGCTCAGCACCACGAGGATTTCCAGCAAGGTGAAGCCCTGCTCGCGGCGCTTCACAGGCGCGCCTTCAAGGTACTGAAACGAGCCTGGTGCGGCCCTTCGCTGACGGTCAGGTCGAGGCGAAACACGTGGGGCTGTTGTCGGGTCTGGGTCAGTTGCCAGTGGATGCCCTGCAGGTCACCTTCACTGAACCCCTCAGTCAGCGGCCCCGCCGCCTCTTGGTCGAGCACCGTCAACGCCGCATGGGTGAGGCGGTCGCTGTGGGCGACTTGCGACAACGAGCGCGCGCTTTGGCCAAAGGCGACCAGCAACACTGTGCCGCACACCGCCATCAAGGTCAGCGCGGCGAGCATTTCAATCAAAGTGAAGCCCGTCTGGTATTTCATGGCAGCGCCCTGGACTGCACGCTGCCGGTCAGCCAGCCCACGTCGATGCGCCAGCGCCGGCTGCCATTGGCCAACAACAGGTGGCCGCCGGTTGAGCTGCCGTCGGGGTAAAACTCGACAGCCGAGCCCGCCTGTTCGGCAGTGTGCAGGCTCACGTGCAACTCAGCCGGCCAGCGTTGCAGCGCGCGGCCCGGTGCCTGGAAGGTCATTTTTTGCAGATCGAACTCAGTGCGCGCCACCGCGCCGCTGACAACCGCCCCGGCCCGCGTGGTGCGCAACGCATCGACCATCTGCCCGACCACACGGCGCTCTTGCGCCGCCTGCAAACCCTGGCGCACGCCCAGCCCCAACAATCCGGCGGCGAGGCCAATCAACAGGATGACCACCAGCATCTCCAGTAGGGTAAAGCCGCGCTGGGCCATGGCGAGGTTATTCCCAGTTGCCCAGGTCGGCGCTGTAGCCATCGCCGCCCGGCTGGCCGTCCTGACCGTAGAAAATCAGGTCGAAGGCGCCGTGCTCGCCCGGGTAGCGATAGCCGAAGGCATGGCCGAACGGGTCTTTGAGGTCGGATGGCTTGGCGTAGGGGCCGGCCCAGCTGGCTGCGTTGGCGGGCTTGTCCACCAGCTGTTGCAGGCTGTTGGGCGGTGCGCCGACGTCGAGGGCATAGCTGTCGATCTTCATGCTCAGGCCGGCCAGTTGCGCCTTGCCTGCGCCGTACTTGCCCTTGTCCACGTTGCCGCCGACCTGGCGCACCACAATGGTTGCGACAATGCCCAGCAACACGATCACCGCGAGCATTTCGAGCAGAGTGAAACCGCTTTGGCGGCGTGTCGATCTGAGTTGAAGGTGTCGCATGGGAGTGGCTCCTTGAAGGTTCATATATTGCTGGTCAGGCTCATCAGCGGCAGCATGATCGCCAGCATGATCACCGCCACCAGCACGGCCATGACCACGGTCAGCGACGGCACCAGCGCGGCGAGCAGGCGGTCGATGCCGCGTTTGGCTTCGACGTCGAACACCTCGGCGACCTTGAGCAGCATGCTGTCCAGTTCACCGGCCTGTTCGCCGACTTCAATCATTTGCAGGGCCAGGTCTGGCAGCAGCGGTTGCGCGCCGAACGCGCTGGCGAGGGTGCCGCCGCCTTTTACCGATTCCGCCGCCTCCGCCACTTGGGCTTGCAGCGCCCGGTTGGTGCAGACTTGGCGGGCAATGACGAGTGCCTGCAGCAAGGCCACGCCGTTGCTGAGCAGGGTGCCGAGGGTGCGCGTCAGTCGGGCTGCTTCGACGCGTTGCAGCAGCGGGCCGATCACACGAATGCCGAGCAGGCGGCGGTCATAGCGCTGCCTGCGCAGCGGATCACGCAGGCGTGCCGCCACGATCCAGATGGCCGCAACCAGCGCGCCCAGAACCCACAAGCCATAAGCGCCGAGGAACTGGCCAAGCGCAATAATGACCTCGGTGATCAGCGGAATCGGCACGCCCAGGTCCTGGAAAATCGGCACGAATTGCGGCACCACGTACGCCAGCAACAGCGCCAGCGAACCCACCACACCGACCACCAGGAACGCCGGGTAGATCAGCGCATTGATGACGTCGCCGCGCAGCAACTGGCTGCGTTCCAGATAGTCGCCCAACTGGTGCAAGGTGCTTTCCAGCGCGCCACCGGCCTCACCGGCGCGCACCATGCTCAAGTACAGCGCCGAGAACGTGTCGCCCTCCTCCTCCAGTGCGGCGGATAACGGCTTGCCCGCCTTGACGTGGTCGCGGATACGCTCGATCAGCGCCCGCACCTGGGGTTGGCCGGGTTGCCTGAGCAGCAGGCCCAGCGAACGCTCAAGTGGCTGGCCGGCGCCGAGCAACGTGGCCAATTGCTGGGTAAAGCTCACCAGGGCCGCGCCCTTCAACGGCCCGCGCGCAGTGCGCAGCAGCGGGCTGCCGGCCACTTCGATGTGCAACAGCATTAAACCGCGTTTGTGCAGGACGGCGATGGCCGCCGCTTGGTCCTGGGCTTGCAGCGTGCCGTTGTGGGCCACGCCCTGGCTGTCCAGCGCGCGAAACCTGAACAGGCTCACGCGCCCTCTCCACGGGTGACGCGCAGCACTTCTTCCAGCGAGGTGACGCCCGCCAGCGCCTGGCGCAGGCCTTCTTCATGCAAGGTGCGCAGACCGGCGCGGCGCGCGGCCTGCTCCAGCGTGGCGGCGTCGGCGTGGCGCATCAACAGGCTGCGCAGTTCGTCGTTCATCACCAGCAATTCGGTGATTGCACTGCGACCGCGATAGCTGCCCTTGTAGAGCAGGATCGGGCGCTGGTCGGTCAAGCGATCCAGGCCATGTTCTTCGATCAGTTCCGGCGCGGCTTCAAATGCCACGCGGGTCGCCGGGTCCAGGCGTCGTACCAGGCGCTGGGCGAGAATGCCGCTGACCGTCGAGGCGATCAGGTAGCTTTCCACGCCCATGTCCAGCAAGCGCGTGATGCTCGCGGCGGCGCTGTTGGTGTGCAGCGTGGAGAGCACAAGGTGACCGGTGAGCGAGGACTGGATGGCGATGCGGCAGGTCTCCAGGTCGCGGATTTCGCCGACCATGATCACGTCCGGGTCCTGGCGCACGATGGAGCGCAGCGCGCCGGCGAAGTCCAGGCCAATGGCGGGCTTGACCTGGATCTGATTGATGCCTTCGAGCTGGTATTCCACCGGGTCTTCAACGGTGATGATCTTGCGTTCAGCGGTGTTGAGCCGCGACAACGCGGTGTAGAGCGTGGTGGTTTTGCCCGAGCCGGTGGGCCCGGTGACCAGCAGGATGCCGTGAGGACGTTCGAGCAGGTCGAGAAACGCCGCCAGGCGCTGGCCGTCAAAGCCCAGGCTTTGGAAGTCGAACTGCACGGTTTGCCGGTCGAGCAGGCGCATCACCACCGATTCGCCGAAGCTGGTGGGCACCGTGGACACGCGCAGGTCCAGCGCCTTGCCCTGCACACGCAGCATGATCCGCCCGTCCTGGGGCAGGCGCCGTTCGGCGATGTCCAGGCGCGCCATGATCTTGACCCGTGAGATCACCGCCGCCGACGAACTGGCGGGTGGCGCTTCGGCGTCGTGCAGTACACCGTCGATGCGGTAACGCACCTTGAGCTGGTTTTCGAAGGGTTCGATGTGGATATCCGACGCGCGCTGTTCCACCGCACGCTGCAGGATCAGGTTGACCAGGCGAATCACCGGCGCTTCGGAGGCCATGTCCTTGAGGTGTTCGATATCTTCCAGCGCCCCGCCCTGCTCATCGAGGTTTTCGATCAGGGTGCCCATGGCGGAGCGGCCCTGGCCGTAGTAACGCTCGATCAGCGTGTCGACTTCAGTGCGCGGGCCGATGGCCAGCCACACCGGCACCTGGCAGGCGTAGGCCAGGGCTTGAAAGGGATAGAGGTGCGCCGGGTTGGCCGCCAATACGCGCAGGCCACCTTGCGCCCAGCCCATGGGCACCACTTGGTAGTGGCGCATAAAGCGTTCGGTGAGGGCGGGCAACGGGTCGAGCAGCGGCGGCGCGGCATCGGCCAGCAACAGCGGCGCGCCAAGCAGGTCCGCCCAGGCGCGGGCCAGTTCGATTTCGGAGACCAGCCCCAGACGCGCGAGCAGCCCGAGCAGGTCGCCGGCGTCCGTAGACAGACGCCGGGCGCGCTCCAGGTCGACCGTTTTCAGCCCGGCGTGCCGCATCAGCCACGCGCACACGTGGTCGGTGTGCGGGATCTGCAGAGTGCAGGCATCGGTGGGCATTGACGACATAGTGTGGGGTGTCTAGTTGCGAGAAAGTATGGCTATTTGGAACTACTGGCCAATACCGGAGAAGTGCCATTAGTTCGCCACGCCGCAGTCGGGGTTAACCGGGTTAATCGACTGAAAGTTGTAAATCTAGTTCCTGATGGCTGGAAACAAACTGAAAAGAATACGCATTGGCTGTCCCGGATTTCCGGTACAGCCCTTGATTTAGAGCCTTTAAGTGAATCAACAGAATTGGGCTAGTTGCAATTAGCCACTTCGCTAGTTATTCAAGTGCTCTCACGTTCAATCAAGCGACACTCCAGAAGATTCAATCGCACAACTTCATCCTCCACCGGTAGAACACCCAAACTTTCAAGTACCCGCGTGGCGGCTAATATTCCGATTTCCAGAGCCGGCGGTTTTATCGTGCTCAGACTCGGCAAAAGCATTTCGGCAAAGGGGTAATCACCAAAACCGAGCACGGCGCAGTCTTGCGGGATGTTCAATCCGGCACGCTGGCCCGCCAGCAAACCACCGGCGGCGAGGTTGTCGTTGGCGAAGAAAATCGCATCCGGCGGCGTGGCGTGGCTCATCAGCACCTGCATTGCCTGCTTGCCGGCTTCGAAAGGCGCCAGGTCCGCCTCCGGGGCATACACCCAAGGCTGCATACCCAGTTCGGTGACAGTGGCGGCATAACCGTCGCGCCGCTCCAGCGCGCTGAAGTCGCCGGGCGCACTGTTCTGCACGAAGGCGATACGCCGATACCCTTTGGCATGCAGGTAGCGCGCAGCGCGGACGCCCACCTCGTAATGGGAGAAGCCAATCTGCAAGGGTTCGCGCGCGGGCACGTAATCCCAGGTTTCCACCACCGGAATGTCTGCCTCAGCGATCATCTTTTCAGTGCCCGCGCTGTGGAAACGACTGGTCAGCACCAACGCCGCCGGCGACCACCCGAGAAACGCGCGCACCGCGCTTTCTTCCTGGTCGGCGCTGAAGTAACTGGACGCCAATAGCAGCTGATAACCATGGCGGCTCAGCGTGTCACTGAAGCCCTGAATGGTGTTGGCGAAGATCGGCCCGGAGATGTTGGGAATCACCATGGCCACGATGCGACCGCGCGCCGAGGCTAACCCGCCGGCCACCAGATTGGGCACATAACCCAACTCGGCCACCACCGCTGCGATGCGCTCCCGGCGCTCTGGCGAGACCTGCTCTGGCTGATTGAAATAGCGCGACACGGTGATCGCCGACACCCCGGCTTGGCGCGCCACGGTATTAAGAGTGACGCGCCCGGCGCCACGGCGTTTGCGCGGTTTTTCTTCGCTCAAGAGGCAATCCTGTTAAACACAAAAAGGCATATAGGACTAATTTTTTAGTATTTGACGCTCTAAACCAGACCTACCAATAATGCCGATGTTAGCGCTAACAAAGCGCTTTGTCTGCTACTCGCTCGAGCGAATGCCCAAGACACGACACAGGCGCTGACGGTCGCAGAACCGCAGCGGTTCAGGGCATTTTTCGAGCGGGCACAGCATGCACAACTTTCCACGTCACACTCATTTATTGTTTCTCGCCGGGCTGACCGCCCTCCCCGCGCCGGGCGTATTTGCTGCCGATACGCAGGAGCCCACGCTCAAATCCGTCACGGTCACCGCGACGCGGCGTGAAGAGTCGCTGCAAAAAGTCCCGGTGGCGGTTTCGGTGCTCGATGGCGAGCAACTGGAGCGCGACAACCGCAACGGCGTGGCGAGCATCGTGCAGCAAGTGCCGTCGCTGAACTTTCGCACCGGCGCGTCGAACAAGGACACCTCGTTGTTCGTGCGCGGCGTGGGCACCATTTCCACCTCCCCAGGCGTTGAACCGACCGTGGCCACCGTGATCGACGGCGTGGTCTATGCGCGTCCGGGCCAGGCCACGCTCGACCTGCTGGACCTTGAGCGCATCGAAGTGCTGCGCGGCCCGCAAGGCACCCTGTTCGGCAAGAACGCCTCGGCCGGTGTACTGAACATCACCAGCAAGGCCCCCACCGCCGAGACCCACGGCTATATCGATCAGTCGTATTACAGCGGCAATGAAAGCCGCACGCGTTTCGGCATTGGCGGCAGCCTGGTGCCGGAGGTGCTCAAGGGCTCGATCAGCACGCTGTTCGGCAGTTACGACGGTAATGTGGATAACAAAAACAACGGCCAGGAGGTCAACGGCTACAACCACAAAGGTATTCGCGGCAAGCTGGAATTCACCCCCAGTGATGAGGTGAAACTGACCGTGATCGCCGACTACATGCAAGCCCACGATGACGGCCCGAACGGCGTGGTGAGCAAATCGCTGACACCCGCGTTTGCCAATGCGTTGAGCCCGGTGCGTGCGTCCAGCGACAACCGCAATATCAACACCGACACGCGCAGCCATGTCGAAGACACCAATGAAGGGTTATCGGCGCAGCTGGACTGGAACCTGGGCGACTACACCCTGACCTCGATCACCGCCTGGCGCGGCTGGGACAACACCCAATACCAGGATGGCGACCGCCTAAGCACCGTAACCGCCGCCTTCCCCGGCACCGCCGACAAGGGCGAGCTGGCCTTCGACCAGTACTCCCAGGAACTGCGCCTGGCCTCGCCCAAGGGTGAATTCCTGGAGTACGTCGGTGGCCTGTTCTACATGCATGGCAAGGACGAAGAGACCTACCAGCGCACGCTGACCACCCCGACGCGCACCGACCGCGGGATTGCCGACTACAGCACCACCAGCGACAGCTACGCGGCATTCGGTGAAACCACGCTGAATTTCACCTCACGCTTTCGCGGCATCGCCGGCCTGCGGTATACCCACGACGACCTGAAATACGATCACCGCCGCGTTTCCACCTCCGCCACCACGGTGAGTGGCATTCAACCTTCCACCCGCAGTGCCGGTTCGGTAGACGAGGACGGCTGGTCCGGGCGGCTGGGCGTGCAATACGACATCAGCGACAGCATCACCAGCTACCTGACCTACTCACGTGGCTACAAAGGCCCGGCGTACAACGTGTTTTTCAATATGCAGCCGCGCGACACCAACGCGCTTAAGCCGGAAACCTCCAACACCTGGGAAGCCGGGATCAAGGCCACCAGCTGGAACAATCGCCTGACCACCAACCTTGCGGTCTTCCACAGCGACTACGACAACTACCAGGCCAACTTTTTCGACACGGTCGCAGGTCAAGTCGTGACGCGCCTGATCAACGCCGGCAGCGTCAGCACTGAAGGTGTCGAACTTGATTACGCCTTGCAGGCCACCCAGCAACTCAAGCTGTCCGGGGCCCTGGCTTACACCCGTGCGCGTATTGACGAATTCGCCTGCCCCGCCGGTGCGGCGGCAACGTGCAACGTGAATGGCAAACCGCTGCCGTTCAGCCCGGACTGGAAAAGCTACGTGCGCGCCGACTACAGCATCCCGCTGGAGAACGGCCTGGACGTCGAACTGGGCACCGACTACAGCTGGCAGAGCGAAGTGCAGTACGACATCAGCCAGAACGTCGACACCAAACAAGGCGCCTATGGCATCTGGAACGCCAGCGTGGCCCTGGCCGATTACAGCAATGGCTGGCGCGTGGCGCTGCTGGCGAAGAACCTCGCCGACAAGTCTTATTCACCGCTGCTGGCCAGCGGCGGCAACTACATCTACCGCGCCGTGCCCCGTGACGATGAACGTTACTTCGGCGTGCAACTGCGTAAGGATTTTTAAGCATGAGCCGTCAATTGAAACTCGGCGCCTTTCTCATGGCCACCGGGCACCACGTCGCCGCCTGGCGCCACCCGGACGTGCCGGCCAACGCCGGGCTGGATTTCGCCCAGTACAAACGCCTGGCGCAGATCGCCGAGGCGGCCAAGTTCGACGCGCTGTTCGTGGCCGACAGCATTGCCGCCGCCACGGGTGAGATCGCCAGCCAGATGGCGCGTTCGGATCACTTCGAGCCGCTGACGTTGCTCTCGGCGTTGAGTGCGGTAACGGCGCATATCGGTCTGATCGCCACGGCGACCACCAGCTACAACGAGCCCTACCACGTGGCCCGCAAATTCGCCTCGCTGGACCACCTGTCCGGCGGGCGCGCGGGCTGGAACCTGGTGACCTCGGACAATGCCGCCGAGGCGCAGAATTTTGGCCGGGACGAACACCTGGGCCATCGCGAGCGTTACAGCCGGGCGCGGGAATTTCATCAGGTAGTGACCGGGCTGTGGGACAGCTGGGAAGACGACGCTTTTGTGCGCAACAAGGCCAGCGGCCACTACTATGACCCGGCGAAATTGCATGTGCTGGACCACGTCGGCGAGCATTTCCGGGTCAAGGGTCCGTTGAACGTGGCCCGCTCGCCGCAGGGCCAGCCGGTGGTCGTGCAGGCGGGTTCTTCCGAAGCCGGCCGGGAGCTGGCCGCGCAGACCGCCGAGGTAGTGTTCACCGCGCAAACGTCGCTGGCCAATGCGCAGGCGTTTTATGCCGACCTCAAAGGGCGCCTGGGCGGCTATGGGCGTGAGGCCGACGCGCTGAAAATCATGCCCGGCGTGTTTGTGGTGGTGGGGCCAACCGAGGCTGAGGCACAGGCGAAATTCGAGGCGTTCCAGGCGTTGGTCGAGCCCGAGGTGGGCGTGGCCTTGCTGGGGCGGATGCTGGGTAATTTCGACCTGTCCAAATACCCGTTGGACGGGCCGTTGCCGTCACTGCCATTGACCGACAGCGGGCAACGCAGCCGCCAGCAATTGCTCAGTGACCTGGCGAGCCAGGAGCAACTGACGCTGGCACAACTGGGCCGGCGGATTGCCGGTGGTCGCGGGCATTACAGCCTGATCGGCACGCCGCTGCAGGTTGCCGATGAGCTGCAACGCTGGTTCGAAAACGGTGCGGCCGATGGTTTCAATATCCTGGTGCCGCATTTGCCGGGAGGGCTTGAGGATTTTGCCCAATGGGTGGTGCCCGAGCTGCAGCGGCGCGGCCTGTTCCGGACCGAATACACCGGCAGCACACTCAGGGAACACCTCGGTTTAGTGCGCCCGGCGAATCGTTTCAAGGCGGCTCAGGCATGAAAATCCCTTTGCTGTTGCTGACTCTGCTGGCCGTCCCCCACACCGCGCTGGCGGCCGACCCCGCCACCCTGCGCATCGGCTATCAGAAAGGCTCTATCGCCCTGGTACTCGCCAAGGAACATGGTTTGCTGGAAAAGCGCTTTGCGCACACCGCGGTGAAATGGGTCGAGTTTCCCGCCGGCCCTCAGATGCTCGAAGCGCTGAACGTGGGCGCACTGGATGTAGGCTCTACCGGCGATATCCCGCCGCTGTTCGCACAAGCGGCCGGTGCCGACCTGGTCTACATCGGCGCCGAACCACCCAAGCCAACCGCCGAAACAATCCTGGTGCGCAACGACAGCCCGCTGCACTCGGTTGCCGACCTCAAAGGCAAGAAAGTGGCGTTCCATAAGGGCTCCAGCGCCCACAACCTGATCCTGCGCGCCTTGAATAAAGCCGGCCTGCGCTATCAGGATATTCAACCGGTGTACTTGCCCCCGGCCGACGCCCGCGCCGCGTTCGAGCAAGGTAGCGTGGACGCCTGGGCGATCTGGGAACCCTATTCGTCATTGGCGTTGAGCCAGAGCCCGAGCCATGTGCTGGCCAACGGCGAGGGCCTGGGTTTGTCGGGGCCGATGTACACCGCGCGGCGTGAGTATGCGCAGGCGAACGGCGCGTTTATCCATGCGCTGCTGGGTGAACTCACTGCCGCTGAAGCGCTCACCCGCAGCCAGCGTGAAGACAGCTTGAAGGTGCTGACCGCCTTTATGGGGCTGCCTGCCGAGGTGATTGCCCGCTATATGGATAACCGCCCGCCTTCGCCGATCCTGCCGATTGACGAGACGATTGTGCAGGCACAGCAGGCGACGGCGGATCTGTTTTATCAGAACCGTTTGTTGCCCAAGGCCATTGAAGTGAAGAAAGCCGTGTGGAGCGTTCAAGCCAACTGAGGCCCAGCCGTGCGGGAGCGGGATTGCTCGCGAACAGCGCGTGTCAGCCAACACATCAGGTGACTGACCCACCGCATTCGCGAGCAAGCCCGCTCCCACAGTTTTTGACTGCATTTCACATCAAGTCATCCGGGCACGGCGGTCAGTAGCAGGCTAAACACGGTCAACCTGTGGGAGCTGGCTTGCCTGCGATAGCGGTGGATCAGCCAGTTTAGTTAGCACAGACCCACCGCTTTCGCAGGCACGCCAGCTCCCACACTTTGAATGACGTCAGGCTTGATTTCGGGTGCTTTTTTCCACGAGGCACATCGGTGTGCCGGCCACCGGCTCGCGCATGATCTGCGCCTGCACATCGAATACTTGACGCATCAGTTCGGCGCTGATGACTTCGGCGGGCGCGCCGTGCGCGACCAGTTTGCCGGCGTGCATCACCGCCAGGTGGTCGGCATAGCGGCAGGCCTGGTTGATGTCGTGGAGCACGGTGATTACGGTCTTGCCTTCGGCGGCCAGTTCGCCCATCAGGTCGAGCAGTTCGACCTGGTGACTGATGTCGAGGTAGGTGGTGGGTTCGTCGAGCAGCACCACCGGTGCGTTCTGCGCCAGCACCATGGCCAGCCACGCGCGTTGGCGCTGGCCTCCGGACAAGTCCGCCAGGGCCCGGTCGGCCAGGGCGTCGAGTTCCAGGCGCTGCATGGCTTGTGTCACGTGGGCCTGGTCGTTGCCGCTCAGGCGTCCCCACAGCGAGTTGTGCGGGCTGCGGCCGTAAGCGATCAGTTGGCGCACGCTGACGCCCTCCGGCACCGGCAGCACCTGGGGCAAAAATGCGATCTGTTGTGCCAGTTGGCGGGCGGACAGGCTGGCGTAGGCGTGATCCCCCAACGTCAACTCGCCCTGGGTTGGCTTGAGGATGCGCGCGAAGGCCTTGAGCAAGGTGGACTTGCCGCAGCCATTGGGCCCGATCAACGCAGTGACACGCCCCGGTGGCGGCGCGAACGACAACCCCTGCACGATGCGCGTGGCGCCGTAGCCGATGTCGAGTTGATGTGCTTTTAAAATGCTCATGTCATCAGCCCTTGAACCGTGCCAGCAACCAAAGAAAGTACGGCGCGCCGATCACCGCCGTCAGAACCCCTGCGGGGATTTCGCTGGGCGCGATCAATGTGCGCCCGAGGGTGTCGGCCAGCACCAGCAACAGCGCGCCGATCAGCATCGCCGCCGGCAGCACATACAGGTGATGCCCGCCGACCAGTCGCCGCGCCATGTGCGGCGCGACCAGGCCGATAAACCCAATCGGCCCGATCACCCCCACGCCCAGGCTGGTCAGGACCACCGCGCACGCCATCGCCAGCCAACGCGTGCGGGTCAGTGCGGTGCCCAGGCTATGGGCGGCTTCGTCACCCAGGGCGATCAGGTTCAGCGGTTTGGCCAGGCACAGGCCCAACGGAATCAGCAGCAGAAACGGCAGCACCAGCGCCACGTGGTGCCAGTTGCGGCTCCACAAACTGCCGGTCAATGCGAGCAAGGCGGTGTTGATATCCAGCGGATGGGAGAGGATCAGAAACTCGGTCACGCTGGACAACGTGACCGCAATCGCGACGCCCGACAGCGCGAAACGCACCCCGGAAAAACTCACGCCGGTGTTGTACAGCGCGAGCAGCAAGGCGCCGCCGGCACCGCCGAGGCAGGCCACCAGGGGCAGCCAGGCAATCGGCATGTGCGGCCAGCCGATGATCGCCACCGTGAGTGCCAGCCCGGCGCCCTGAGTGACGCCGAGGATTTCCGGCGAGGCCAGCGGGTTGCGAATCACACCCTGGACGATCGCCCCGGCCAGGCCGAACGCGCAGCCGGCGAGGATGGCGATCAGGCTGCGTGGCAGGCGATGGTTCCACACTTCGAAGTCGAGGGCGTTGTGGGCCAACAGGCGGTCCAGCACCGTTTCCGGCGTGAGCCACACCGTGCCGGCACTGAGGCTGACACCGGTCGCCACCAGCAACATGCCGAGCAGCAGCCATAGGCGCAATCGGGGTTGGCTCATAGCGCGCGCCTGGCAAGAAAGAGGAAGAACGGCGCACCGATCAGCGCGGTCACCACACCCGCCGGGGTCTCCACCGGAAAGGCGACGGCGCGGCTGAGCAGGTCGGCGCCGAGTACGATCACCGCGCCCAGGGCCGCACTCAGCGGGATCAGCCAGCGGTAGTCATTGCCGAGAAATTGCCGAATGATATTTGGCGCGATCAGCCCGACAAAACCGATGGGGCCGACGGCGCAGACGCTGGCCCCCACCAGCAACAGGCTGGCGAAAAATACCTGCAGACGCAGGCTGGCGATGCCCACGCCCAGCGAGCGTGCAGCGTCTTCGCCCAGGTTGATCAGGTTCAGGCGCGGCGCGCACCACAGCGCCCACAGGCCGCCGATCAAGGTGCAAGGCCAGAGTAATTGCACCTGTGCCGCGCCGACGTTGGCCAGGGAACCGGCCAGCCAGTTCAGCACGCTCTGTGCCTGAGCCTCGACCAGAATCACCGTGAGCCGGGTCAATGCTGCGCACAGCGCCGCCACGGCCACGCCGGCCAATACCAGCCGACCTTGAGCAGTGGTTGGCGACCACGCACCGCCCAGACTGAATACGGTGACCCAGGCCAAGGCGCCGCCCACGCAGGTCATCAACAATGCGCCGCCGGCAAAGGGTGGCGCGACCAAGCCGGTCGAGAACAATGCCAACCCGAGCGCCGCACCCGCCGTTACGCCAAACAGCGACGGCGATGCCAGACGGTTGCGGGTAATGCCCTGCATGAGCGCACCGGCCAGGCCCAGGCAGGCCCCGACCAATGCCGCGCATACCGCTCGCGGCACCCGCAACTGGGCGACGATATAGGCCATATTGCCGCCCACGCTGCCCTGATGAACCAAGCCATTCCAGGCATCCGCCGCCGTGATGGTGAACGGTGACCAGCTGTACAAAGAGAGCCAGAACACTAAAGCGCCCAGCAGCACGATACTCGCTGCCGCGAGACTTCGGCCCATGCTTATTGGCTCAGTACGGCTTTGCCGCCTTTGAGAATTGCCAGGGCGTCTTCGGCGATTTGCTCCGAGGCCAACACACCGCGATTGCGCGCCCAGCTGTCGCCGTCGACTTCGGCCACATGGTGGTTACGCACCGCACCGAGCACTTGCCACAGCGGCTGCTTGCTCCAGGTGTCGACGATGCTTGGGCGGCGGTAGTGGCCGACCAGCAACCAGCCCGGATCCAGCGCGAGCAATTGCTCCAGGCTGACAAACTCGGTGGGGGCGGCTTTGGCGCGCACCGACGGGACTTTCAGGCCGATGGCCTGCAGCACGCTGCCGGCGTAGGAGTCCGGGCCGTGCACGGAAAAGCTGTCTTCCCGGGCGACGCCAAACAGCACGCTGGCACCGGTGGGTATCTGCTTGGCAATTGCCTGCAAATGCTCGCGGTTCTGCGCGATACGCGCCTCCATCTGCGGGCTTTTGCCCAGGGCCTTGCCGATCAGCTCGGCGGATTTGAGGCTGCCTTCGTAATCCTCACCGCGCGAAGGCAACAGCAAGGTTGGCGCGATGCTCGACAGGTCGCTGTATAGCGCCTGGTGACGATTGAGATCGGCGACGATCAGGTCCGGCTTGAGCCGGGCGATTTCCTCGATGCTCGGCTGCGAGCGCAGGCCCACGGATGTCCATTGGCCGATGGCCTGGCGCACGCGCGGCAACACTCGGTTGGCGTCGCCATCATCGGCAGCGCCTACGGGCGTAACGTCAACGGCGGCGAGGCTGTCGAGAAAGGAAAACTCCAGCACCACCACGCGCTTGGGCGCATCCGGCAAGTGCACTGCGTGCTGGCCATCATTGAGGTCGATGGGCGCGGCGCTTAACACACTGGATGAGAACGCCAGAAGGCAGGCGGCAAGGGTCGGGATGGAGCGCAACATTCGCATGACAGGGACCTCGGCGTTGGAACACCCCGGCTGGACAGGCTGGGGAAAACGGCGGGTACTATTCCATATCAGGGCGATGCAATCAAAAAACATTCTTATTAACGCTTTTTCATTTACAGGCGCTGTACACATCCTGTGGGCAGTTGGGCTGCTGTGGCGAGCGGGCTTGCTCCGCGTTGGGCTGCGCAGCAGCCCCTATACAGTCACCGCAGTTTTTTCAGTCAGAACGCATTGGCAGGTTTTGGGGCCGCTTCGCAGCCCAACGCGGGGCAAGCCCGCTCGCCACATCAAGCCCGCTTGCCTTCAAGTTGCGCAGTTAGAAGTCGACGGTGGCCGAGAGCAAGTACGTGCGCGGCGTCGACAGGGTCAATCCCGGTTCGCTGTCATCCGAGGCCCCGGCCGAGCTCCAGTAGCGTTTATCGGCGACGTTCTCGATATTGGCGCGCAAAGTGATGTGTTTGTCATCCACCTTAAAGGCATAACGCGCACCGACGTCGATACGGTTCCAGGCGTCAATTTCTTTCACATTGGACTGATCCAGGTACTGCGAGCTGGAATAAATGCCCCGGCCGGTCAGGGTCAAACCCTCGAGCGTCGGCACATCCCATTCCGCCCCCAGGTTCACGTTGTACTTGGGCGTGGCCGGTGCGCGGTTGCCGTCGTAAGTGCCATTGGTGGTATGGGTCAGCTCGCTGTCGATGTACATCACGCCACCGAGCAGGCGAAAGCCCTTGAGCGGCTCGCCAAACACACTCAGCTCCACCCCGTCGTTCTGGCGTTTGCCGTTGGGGCCGAACACCCGCGTGGTCGCGTTGGTTTCATAGGCTGGCTGTTTGATGCGGAACACGGCGGCGGTGACAGCAAAGGCGCCCGCGTCGTATTTGGCACCGACTTCGACCTGCCGGCTGATGAACGGCGGGAAGATTTCGTCTTCGTTGATCGAGGTAGAAGGTGCGATTTTGCCTTGGCTCAGGCCTTCCATGTAGTTGGCATACAGCGACAACGTGTCGGTGGCCTTGAAGAGGATGCCACCCGACGGCGAGATTTTTTCCTCGTCATAGGCGGTGTCACCTTTGACGTTGTCGGTCCAGTCGTCCACCTTCACCCGCTGCCAGCGCGCGCCAAGGGTCAGCAGCAATCGGTCGTCGAAGAAACCCAGGGTGTCGGACAGCGCGACACCGCTGAACTTATTCTCTGTGTAGACCTTGGAATCAAAGCGCGTCGGCCGCGAGGGGGTCGGGGTTTGCACCGGATCATAGAGGTTACTTGGCGCCGCCCCGTAGCGCGCCCCGCCGTTTTCAAAGTCCATATAGAAGTAGCTGGCAGCCAGGTTGAGCTCATGGCTGACGGGGCCGGTGTGGAACCAGCTGCGCATGCCCGCCGTGGCGGTGCGCACGTTTTCGTCGCGGGTAAAATCACGCGGCTGCACGCTGAAATCCCCGGCATTGTTGGTGACGGACACGGCGTGGCGCAGGAAATCGTGATTACTTTTACGCGCGCCGACACCGCCGTAGAGCATCACGCTATCAGTGAGGTCGAACTCGCCGTTGACGGTACCGAACGTGTCATCGGTGCTGGCCTTGCTCCAGGGTTGCGCGTAGTTGCGGCGCACATCGCTGGCACTCGGCACGCGGGCATTGGGGCCGATCTGCACACGCTCCTGCGGGGCATCGGTGTCACGCTCGGTGTGACCGATGTCGGTAGAAAGGCGCAGGCGTTCACCACGAAAATCCAGGCCCAGAACGGCCATCTCACGGTCGACGCTCTGGTGGTCCCATTCGGTGTGGCCGGACTGCTTCACGCCGTTGAAACGGATGCCGAATTTGTTGTCCTCACCAAAGCGCCGGCCTACGTCCACCGCGCCGCCAGCCTGGCTGTCGGAGGCCCAGGTGCCGGTAAACGAATTGATGTCTTTGTCGGTGGCGCGCTTGGGCACCACGTTGATTCCGCCGCCGACGCTGCCGCGCGGTGAGATGCCGTTGATCAACTGGCTCGGGCCCTTGAGGATATCGACGCGCTCGGCCATTTCCATGTCGATGGTGTACGTCGGCAACACGCCGTACAGGCCGTTGTAGGCCACATCACTGTTGAACAGACTGAATCCGCGAATGGTGAACTGCTCATAGCGTCCACCGGCCGGGTTGGTGGCGCGCACTGAAGGGTCGCTGGCGATCAGATCGCCGAGGGTGCGGGCCTGCTGGTTCTTCACCGCTTCCTCGGTGTAGGTGGTCATGCTGAACGGCGTTTCCATGAAGTCCCGCGAACCGAGCAAGCCCTGCGAGCCACGACGCGCCACTTGGCCGCCGGCGTAGGTATCGCCGCCCTCCTGCCCGGTGCTGCCGATGATTGAAGTCGGCGCCAATTGCAGGCTGCTGCCGTCGGGCGCCGGCACCAGCCTGTATGCCTGCTCACCCATCGGTTGCAACTGCAGGCCGGAGCCTTGCAACAGGTAAGCAAAGCCCTCCTCCACGCCATATTCGCCGGCCAGGCCACCGCTGCTGCGACCGCTGACCAACGCAGGATCTACCGACAGATTGACCCCCGACAGCCCGGCAAAACGGGTCAACGCAGCGCTCAGGCTGCCGGCCGGCACCTGGTAGCTGCGCCGAGCACTGCTGTCTTCGGCGTAGCTGATCGGGACGAATAATGGGCTGGCACTGAGGCTCAGCATCAAGCTCAAGTTCAATAACGGGCGCAGGCGCAAAGGTGGGACGGCGGGCATTGGCGGAAGCTCTCGATTTGATTCACTTGCCATGAATGACAGGCGAGGTGAAAAAAAGGGACAGGCTTCGGCCATTTTTTTCAGGCAATAAAGCGCTCAACTGGCCGGTACTTCCAGCCCCAGCTTGACCCGGTCCAGCGTCATCAGAGCCTTGAACCACTTCAGGTTGGGGCGCGCGGCGAAGACCCGGCGGGCCAGCGCCTGGTATTCCTGCAGGCTGGCGACATTCAGTGTCAGCACGACATCCACGTCGCCGGTGGCGCAGTGATGGGACTGTCGCTGTTGGTGGTGCCTGGCGGTTAAACGCTTACGTGTCAGGGTTATCCCGGCAAATACCCTGGGTATTTTCGTCTTGCATAGAAGCCACCCATTGCTCAGGATGGCGGCCTGATTTCAACCTCTGCAAGAAGGCTCGACGCATGAAACTATTGCGTAAATGGCGCGAACACCAAGCGCGCAAGGCATTACGCGCGCTCTCCCCCCTGGAGCGTTCGACGCAAAAACTGCGCAACCGTTACCCCGACTACAGCTTTGGCATCGGCACCTACGGAGACCTGAAGGTTCACGACTGGCATGAAGGTACGACCTTGCGCGTAGGCGCTTACACGTCCATTGCCGGCAACGTCGAAGTGTATCTCGGCGGCCACCATCGCACTGATTGGCTCAGCTGCTATCCCTTCCCGGCCAAGGTTAAAAGCCTCGCGCACATCACTGATTTTGGTGGCAGCAAGGGCGACGTGATCATTGGCAATGATTGCTGGATCAGCTCGCACGCGAAGATTCTGTCCGGCGTCACCATCGGCAATGGCGCGGTCGTCGCGGCGGGCTCGATTGTGACCAAGGACGTTGCCCCTTACGCCATCGTGGGCGGCAACCCCGCCAAACATATCCGCTGGCGCTTCGATGAGCCCACCCGCCAGATCCTCGAACAGTCCGCCTGGTGGGAATGGCCGGAAACCGAGGTGCGCGCGATCGCTCATTTGCTCTGCAGCACGGATATCGACCCGTTTGTGGATTACCTCAAGCAGCGCGCCACCGGCGCCTGACGCGTGCCGACAGGCAGCCATGCAAAACTGGTGCGCATGAAAAAGCCCAACCTTTTCAGGTTGGGCTTGATCAAGAATATGGTCGGGACGGAGTGATTCGAACACTCGACCCCTAGCACCCCATGCTGGCGGACGTCCCGAAAAGCCTTAAACAGCAACAACTTACGTAGGCGCCCACTGCAATCGACGCCTAACAATGTTGAGCAAGGATTCACGAATCCCCGCAAATCTCCCTACAGGCTTTCTCCCTGAAAGCCCCTGCCCCGGCGTTCTGCCGAACGCCCCCCCCCCTGGTAACTCGACTGCTACGCTTTTATTTTCAAAGAGGAACTGCCATGCCTAATTCCGACCTACTGCCTTCACTGCTTTCTAAGCTCTACGAAAATCAGCTGGCCCTTGAGGCTTCCATCATGGAGCTATCGAACTGGGTTGAGCAGCGTGGCTCAGCCGATGTGGCGGAGAACATCCGCGGGGCGCTGCACACCATCGATGAGAACGAGGAGTTCATCAAGCTGACTCTGGCGGTCCTCATGTCGCCCTACTCCACCTGCAGGGCGACCTGCTGCACGCCGACCTGGTGCGCTGGGGATGGCGGCCACACTGGGCAAAGGACAGGGCCGCGCCGATCAATGCCCGTGTTGAGAAGGTGGCCCACGGCCCGTTCTTCCGGGCGATCTGGCCGCACCGGGCCATCACGCCGGTCGACAACTGGTTTGAGTGGGTGGACGAAGGCGGACCGAAGAAACAGCCCTACCTAATCCGGCGGCGCGATGGCGCGCCGATCTTCTGCGCTGCCATCGGCCAACTGCCCGACAGCGATGAAGGTCCGGGTGAGCATGACGGTTTCGTGATCATCGCCGCCGACAGCGCCGGCGGCATGGTGGATATCCACGACCGGCGCCCGGTGGTGCTTACGCCCGACCTGGCTCGTGAATGGCTTGATCCGGCCACGCCCAAGGAGCGCGCCGAGCAGATGGCGTTGCATCAGGGAGAGCCGTCGGAAGTCTTCGAGTGGTTCAAAGTCGATACGGCCGTGGGGAACGTGAGGAATAAGGGGCCAGAATTGATTCGACCTTTAGATTAATTGGGGTAGAAGTACTAAATGACAGTCGCCACTGTGATGACCCAGCCGAGGGTCAGCAGTATTGAAAGACCCGCAAGCCGCTTGTCCATGGCGCCCGTCAATAAACTCAATGATCGCAGTACGAACGCCGCGGGAAAGACTAGATCATATGCATCAGCGCGCAACAGCAGGCGCAGATGCCCATCTGGGCATATCGCGGGTAAAGAAGTCTCAACAATCAGATGCTTGGGCCGATAGCATGGAGTGAGCACCCAGCGCTGGGAAAATTGAGAAATGGTTAAGCGGATTTAGGTTATGAACGATATTTATTTACTTGTAGAACACGGCAGAGATCAGGGTGAGGTTTATATTTTAGGATGGTTTGACGACAAAAAAAGCGCATCGGACATCGCAGAGGCGAAGGAATGGCAGGCGTACAGAGATGCTTTGAATGCCGAGAGCTCTTGGTCTCTTCAAGCGCCAATTCCACCTGATCAGACTAAGTATCGCCGCTATTGGGTTCAAGCCGTTTCAAAATTTGAGATGGGTCAAACTCACCGAGCATCGGCCGGCCACTGAAACTCATAATTTTTCAACTACCTGCTGATAGCGCCTTCGCATAGGCCTGGCACGCCCGCAGCGCGATTACGGCATTATCCCCATCGTCGGTGATGGCGATAATTCGTTGCGCATGCGCTGGGTCAAGTTGGGCTCGACGGGCTGCATGAACCAAGCCGACGGCGCCGGGGGCGGTAGGCACTTCGCAGCCACTGGCTGAATCCGTGGCGTCGAGAAGGACTGACAACCGCACATCAGCAGTAGCAAGGCGGTCACGCAGCAGAGCCTGGTTGCGCTGGGCATCGTATAATTCCTTCGTATGTTGTTGGTCTTGGGTAGCGAGCTGATGCTCGGTGGCCAAGCGCTTATCTTGCTCGGCCTGCTGCTGACGCCAGGCCTCGCCGGTGATTGCGTCGAGGTCTTGCTGGTGCGCGGCGCCCTGCTCGGCAAGCTTCTTCCCCATGCGCCAGTCCTGCACCTCCCAGGTGGCGAAGGCTGTACCGGCCATCAGCGCCAGGACCAGCAACACCAGGCCACCCAGCTTCTGCACCGGCGTCATGCCAGCACCTTCAACGCCCTGTCGTACAGCGCCTGACGATCGGCTTGCCCGGTGAGTCCGCCGTTAATGCGCTTGGTGATCTTCGCGAAGTCCTTCTGGTCTGCCAGCGTGTTCAGTCCTCGCGTGGACCAAAACCACGCTGCCGACATCGCGGCGTGCTGGGGCAACTCCAGAAGCTCAGGCGTACTGATCAGGTCCAGGCCCAGCGCCTCGCCGCACGCGGCATAGTTCGCCCGGCCGGTAATCTGGATCAGGCCACGACCCCGGAACTTGGAGCCATCACCCTTAACGATGTTTCCCAAGTCGGCGCGGCTTTCATAACCGAGTTGCTGCGCCGTTGGCCCCCAGATCTCGCGCACGTAACGCAACTGGCCAGACTCATGCCCGATCTGGGCGATGAATGCAGACACACGCAGAGTGCCGACAATGCCATAGCGGCCCATGGCCGTATTCAGCGCAGAAACAAAAACGCCGGCTTGGCGGCCAGCGTTCGGGAGGATCTGCAGCAGCTGCTGCTCGGTGATCGGCATACTTTTCTCCAGGCGAAAAAAAACCCGCGACTTGGCGGGCGATACGCTTTCTATATAATGCGGTGAATTATCGGAGCGAACAGGAATGGATCCCATGAAATACGCAATACTTCTCTTAACCGTCTTTACTCTTGGCGGCTGTGAAACGTACAGCGGCGGACAAGACGGCCCCGACATTAAGGCCGCAGGACTCCAGATCCGTTGCGATGAAGCCCCGGTGAATCAGCCCGGCTGCTATTCCCCGCCACCCTCTTGGTGGAGCATGCTACCAAGCCATTTTTTCATTCGTGGTAGCGGCTTTTAACGCTTGCAGCGGTGTGAATCCTTTTTACAGGCGAAAAAAACCGCTCAAGGCGGCATCAGGGCTAGATCGCGGATCAGTTCGCGACCGGATCCACAGTGGTGGGCAGTGGGAATCGGGCCTTGATGGCGGCGACGGAGGCAAGCCACCCGGCATAGTCAGGCTCAAGGCCCTGGCTCAGTGCATCGTAGTCCGCCTCCAGGCGTAGCGGATCAGACTCGGCCAGGTATGCGGCCCGGCGAGAAGCCAGGACAGCCTCAAGCGTTGTCCGGCGGTCTTCTTTCTGGCGCTGCTCGACAGTCACCATCTTGCTGAAATCGATATTTTTCATTGGGGAAGGCTCACGTTCCCGTCAGGTGGACTGACGATATCGGCGGGGAAGTTTGCAGCGGCTGTAGCGCCCTGGCCACAGGGTAGAAGCAGTGTCAGGATGAGATCGCCATTCTTGCGCGTGATGTCACCGATAACGAACTCACAATCAACTGCCGAACTCGGGAGCAACGCCCCCTCAGGAATTTCTCGGAAGTCGAAGCGCTCTCCATTCAATGTGATCACATCGCCGCGCTTACTAACCTTAAGCACGTCATCGCGGCGCTGGGGAGAGAATTTAATAATCATTAGAACCACCTTCCCACGGCAATCATTTTTACAATGATATTGGCCGCGCTAGTGCTTGACCCAGAAATAATAAACATCTCGGCAACGGCTCCATTCCAGCTGGAAAACTCTCCCCACACGATAGCGCCGGGTAGTCTTGCGGAGAAACTAAATTGCGGCGTGCTTCCAGAAGCGAATGCTGCCGGCATGGCGAAAGCTGTAGAGGTATAAAACATACCGTTGGCGGACTGGTTGACTGCGAGGTTTGTGGTGAATTCGTTTATGCAAACCTGAAGCCCACCGGCAAACCTCCAATACTGGCCAGCACCATTAACTCCGGACTCCATCAGAGCGCCAGTCGGCAACCCGCCTGACTGCGATACTGTGCCAGCGATAGCGGCCGCCGCAAGCTTAGTCGCCGTTCCGGTGGAATTTCCTGTCCCGCCCTTCGCCACTGGCAGAATGTCGTAATTGCCCGTCGTGCCCAATGCCGCCAGCTTAGGGCCGAACTGGTTGTTCAGGTTATTGAAGGCATCCGACAGCATTTTGTCGTAGCCCTGCACCGGCATGATGGCGTAGGCCGCGCCACTGACTGTCGGACCCTTGTAAGCTGGAAGGATCGAGATCACCGTGGAGCTTGCGACGTTCGCCAGTTCATAGGTAGCGCCGTCCGGACCTACGAATGAGTCACCATTCCGGCTACTGGCGGCGAAATCTACGTTCGTGCCTACTACAGTTGTGCTGCCATTCTGCACAGCAACTGTTCCGGATCTTTGCCAGACCATATTTTTCTCCAGACAATAAAAAACCGCTCAAGGCGGTTCCTAGATTTAGTTACTAAATAGATTATTAAGATATTGGCTTGGCAAAAACGACAGGAACATAGAGCGCCGATGGGATATCAACCCCCACTACTTGAATTACAAGCCTGTCATTTGCATAGTCCCATACAGCGTACATATTGCCCTGTCTTGAAACTACTCCCGCAACGTCCATTGCTATGTTGTTGAGTAGCATGTAGTCACCACTAGCCAAACTAGAAGCTGATGTCCAACTTAGCCTGTTTACGCCCTGACCAGTTGGAACAGAACCCAAATATGTCCACAAAGTTAGAGTTCTTGTGAACTGCGCGCATGGCGTTCCACTATCGAAAAGTAGCTTAGAATTCGCGTCCCAAATTCGAAAGCCGAATTTAGCCGTAGGCTCTGCCTTAAAAGCTGCTACGAACCAGTTACCAGAGGTGGCTTGCCCCGAAATTCCAACGAACGAAAAACCAGTCCATGCTCCCGCAGAGCCGCGAACTAAGCAAAAACAAA
>NZ_JCBCUX010000022.1:0-82043 GCF_059862645.1 Pseudomonas sp. MF08831
CATGGATGGCCCGTCACGGCGGCCCACGGATTCAAGCCTTCGTTCGGGCACACCGAGCCTAAGCGAGGTGCCGAGTGGTGGGGCAAGAGCCCTTTGGTTACTTTGGGGCTTTTCCAAAGTGACCCGCCGTAAGGGCGGAACCCAAACCAGCCATCACCCAAACAACGGATATGTACTCAATAACCCCCCAAAAAACATCACCGAAAAAACTCCCCCGGTGTCGCATCAAACTGCTGCCGAAACGCCGCAATAAACGCCGAAGTCGACTCATACCCACACCCCAGCGCCACATCCGTAACCCGCTCCCCCTGCTCAAGGGCAGGCAACGCACTCAGCAGCCGCAACCGCTGACGCCAAGCCCGAAACGTCAGCCCGGTATCACTCAAAAACAACCGACTCAACGTCTTCTCACTCACCCCCAGCCTGCGCGCCCAATCCCCCAAGGTCGTCTGCTGCTCCGGATGCAGATTCAAACTGCGATAAACCTGACGCAACCGCGGGTCCAGGGGCAAGGGCAGCATCAAATCCACCTGCGGCGCAGCGGCCAACTGGTCGAGCACCACTTGGGCCAGGCGCCCATCCGGCCCGTCCTCGGCATATTCCACCGGCAACTCGCTGAAACTGCGGATCAACTCGCGCAACAAACTGCTCACCGCCAACACCTGACAACGCTCGGCCGCCCAGGCGGTGACACTGCAATCGAGGTACAGGCTGCGCATTTCCGTGTGCGGCGAACTGAACACACGGTGCGGCACGCCCGCCGGGATCCACACCGCGCGCTGGGGCGGGGCGACGAAGCGGCCGGCGCTGGTCTGGATCTCCAACACCCCGCAAATCGCGTAGGACAACTGCACCCACGGGTGGCTGTGCCGGCGGGTCAGCGCGCGATTGGGCAGCGACTCCGTGCGCCCATACACGGGCCGCGGCAGGCTGGAAAGCCCGGGAACACTGCGGCGGACGGTCTTGTCATGTCCTTTAGGCGGCATTTACTGGCTCATTGGCGTTAGTCGGTAACAAGCCGTTACGTTAGAGTCGCAGCGATGCTCTTGGCAACCCCTGGAAGATTTGCTTATGACCCGCCCGCGTTTTCTGCCTGACAACTTCACCCTGACCCTGATTGCCACGGTGATTCTCGCTTCCCTGCTGCCCGCCAGCGGCCAGACCGCTGTGGCCTTTGGCTGGGTGACCAACCTGGCGATCGCGCTGCTGTTTTTCCTGCACGGCGCCAAGCTGTCGCGCCAGGCCATCGTCGCCGGTGCCGGGCACTGGCGCCTGCACCTGCTGGTGTTCAGCCTGACCTTTGTGCTGTTCCCCTTGCTGGGCCTGGCGCTCAAGCCGGTGCTGTCGCCGCTGATCGGCAAAGACCTGTACATGGGCATGCTCTACCTGTGCGCCTTGCCGGCCACGGTGCAATCGGCGATTGCCTTTACGTCGCTTGCGCGCGGCAACATCCCGGCGGCGATCTGCAGTGCGGCGGCCTCCAGCCTGTTCGGCATTTTCCTCACGCCGCTGCTGGTGACGCTGCTGCTTAACGTGCACGGCGACGCGGGCTCTACCGTCGACGCGATCCTGAAAATCAGCGTGCAATTGCTGTTGCCGTTTATCGCCGGGCAAATCGCTCGTCGCTGGATCGGCGATTGGGTTGGCCGGAATAAATCCTGGCTGAAGTTCGTCGATCAGGGCTCGATCCTGCTGGTGGTTTACGGCGCGTTCAGCGAAGCGGTCAACGAAGGCATCTGGCACCAGATCCCAGTGTGGGAGTTGGGCGGCCTGGTGGTGGCGTGCTGTGTGTTGCTGGCCCTGGTACTGGTGGCGTCCACCGTGCTGGGCAAGGCCTTTGGCTTCAACCAGGAAGACCGCATCACCATCTTGTTCTGCGGCTCGAAAAAAAGCCTCGCCACTGGCGTGCCGATGGCGCAAGTGCTGTTCGCCGGCGCGACCATGGGCGTGTTGATCCTGCCGCTGATGCTGTTTCACCAGATCCAGTTGATGGTGTGCGCGGCGCTGGCGCAACGCTACGCCAAGCGGCCGGAAAGCATCCCCGAGATGATGGGGCAGGTGGATCCGTGATCTAGATCACACCCTTGGCCGAATCACCTCAAGTTAACGCCCGGCCAGACGACTTCCTTGGTGAGAGCCCAATAAGGAGTGTCGGCATGAGCGTTAAAGGTATTTCGGTGTTTGCAGGGCTGTTTTGCCTATGTGCCAGTACTTGTGGTGCGGCGCAGACTGTAGGGCAGGGCACTATCCAGTTCACCGGCGCAATCGTCGAGCCAGGGTGTGCGACAAATGCGCGCAGCGGTGCGGTGATGGAGTTGACCGGCTGCGCCCCTTCCAACCGCGGCAGCCGCTTCGAAGTGCGCAGTCTGGCGCCGGTGGCCAGCGTCGATGCGGCCCGGGTGAAGCTGGTTGCCGACAGTGGCGCCGGGCGTTATTACGACCAGCGCTACCTGCTGGTGGAGAGCGCCGGCACGCCGATTGTGTCGGGCAACTACGTGATCACCATGACCTCGCCCTGAACCTCAGAGCGACGATGCGCGTCAACAGCGCGGCGAGAAACCTATAGAATGCTCGGCGGCGGCGCTGTTCTGCGTGGCCGTTGGATCACCGTCAGAGTACCTCGCCCGCCAATGAGCATTTCAGCCGCAACCCCCCAAGCCAACTGGCAACCGGTCATCGCCCTTGCTTTGGCCGCGTTTGTGTTCAATACCACCGAATTCGTCCCCGTCGGACTGCTCAGCGCCATCGGCGCCAGCTTCGACATGCCCATCGCCAGCGTCGGCCTGATGCTCACTATCTATGCCTGGATCGTGTCGCTGACGTCGCTGCCGGTGATGCTGCTCACACGTAACGTCGAACGGCGCAAGTTGCTGATCGTGTTGTTCGGCTTGTTTATCGCCAGCCATATTCTCTCCAGCGTTGCCACCAGCTTCGGCTTGCTGATGGTCAGCCGCATCGGCATCGCCTTGTCCCACGCGTTGTTCTGGTCGATCACCGCCTCCCTGGCCGTGCGCCTGGCGCCGCAGGGCAAGCAGGTGCAAGCGCTCGGCCTGTTGGCCACCGGCACGTCACTGGCGATGGTCCTGGGCATTCCACTGGGCCGCCTGCTCGGCGAAGCCATGGGCTGGCGCACCACGTTTCTGGTGATCGCCGCCTTTGCCGCGGCCCTGGTGTTCTGGCTGGCGCGCACCTTGCCGCTGCTGCCGAGCCAGAACTCCGGCTCGTTGCGCAGCCTGCCGATGCTGTTCAAACGCCCGGCATTGGTGGCGCTGTACGTGCTCACCGCCATGGTGGTGACGGCGCAATTCACCGCCTACAGCTACATCGAACCCTTCGTCGAAGGCGTTGCCGGCCTGAGCGGCAACGTGGTCACGCTGTTCCTGCTGGTGTTCGGCGGCGCGGGCATCATCGGCTCGCTGCTGTTCAGCCTGGTGCACCGTTTCAACCCGCACCTGTTCGTGGTCAGTGCGGTGTTCCTGCTCGCGGCATGCCTGGCGCTGATGCTGCCCTTGAGCGGCGCCGAGTCCTACCTCGTCGGCCTGAGTGTGTTCTGGGGCATGGCGATCATGGGCTTTGGCCTGGCCATGCAATCCAAAGTGCTGGTGCTGGCACCCGACGCCACCGACGTGGCCATGGCGATGTTCTCCGGCATCTACAACATTGGCATCGGCGGCGGCGCCTTGATGGGCAGTTGGGTTGGCAGCCACTTCGGCTTCGCCTGGATCGGCGCGGCGGGCGGGTTGCTCGCGGCAGTGGCGCTGATCGGCTACTGCCTGGCGATTCACCGGTATGGGCAGGGCGTGGCGCGTAGCAGCTGATGCGTTGGTCACTGATGACTTGAAACAATCAAAGGATTGAACCCGTGAGACACCTCGTCGTTTTAGGTTTTCTGTGTTTACTCAGTGGTTGCGTGACCAACCAACTGCATTTTGCTCCGTACTCCACCGAGGCGGAACTCGCCGCGATAAAAGCGCGTGTGATCCAGGCTGACGTTGTGCACGTTTCCGGCGGGGAGCGGTGCACACGTTGCTCGGAGTCGAGCAAGGTTGTGTGGCATGCGGCCAATTACAACGTCGGGCTCTATGAAGGCTTCGCCAACGTGCCGGTCGATGACTGGACCGAATTCACCCGGCAGTCGATAGGCGCGGTCCCGGGGTCGGCGCTGAAAACCGACGTTGAAATCGACCGAGTCTTTGTTAAAACCTTTAACTCACCAGACTATTACGCGTGTGAAGTCAGGCTTTCAGTGGACATCGGCGGCGCTCGTTACGCGGGCCGCGCGCGTCTCAAGCTCAAGCAATCGGGGCAGAGCCTGGTAGGCCAGAACGCTGCCACGCTTAATTCCGAGGTGCTCGGCACGGTGAGTCTGGGATTGAAAGCGGCCTATATGGATGCCGTGGATCAGTATAAAAACGTGCATTGATCCGTCGACACGGTGGGTAGCGACCCGGTGGCTCTGGGACGCAGAAAAAAATGAAGGGTGGGTGAGACCACAGAAGACCACCGCAAGTTGCCCATACGCGTGGCGTGGAATAACACCCTGCTGGTGGAGAACATCATGGAAGGCTGGCTGCCAGAGAAAGACCCTCGATAACCTGTCAGGGCGCGGCCCTGGAAGCATTTTTTTGCTGAGCAGCCGACGGGCAAAACGCTGCACATTCGATAAAACCAGACAATCCTTACAGGGCGTTTTGACGCCCATTGCTACCGTCGCCCCGGGCCTGCCACATCTCGTGGTGACGGCGATTGCCACGACCTTGAACAACAGGGCGTAGCACTTGGAATGCAAGGGAGTCGATTGTGCAAAAACGTTTGACCGCAGAGTTTCTAGGTACCTTCTGGCTGACGTTCGGCGGCTGTGGCAGCGCCATCCTGGCGGCGGCCTTTCCGGAACTGGGCATTGGTTTTGTTGGCGTTTCGCTGGCGTTTGGTCTCACCGTGCTGACGATGGCCTACGCGGTGGGCGGTATCTCTGGCGGGCACTTCAACCCGGCGGTGACCATCGGTTTATGGGCGGGGCGCCGTGTTCGCAGCGTTGATGTGCTGCCCTACATTGCGGTGCAGGTGTTCGGCGCGATGCTTGCCGCTGCGGCCTTGTACGAAATTGTCAGCGGGCAGCCGGATTTTGCGGTCGGCGGGTTTGCCGCCAACGGTTACGGTGCGCTCAGCCCAGGCAAGTTCGATATGCTTGCCGCCTTGCTGGCCGAAGTGATCGCCACGTTTTTCTTCGTTCTGATCATCATGCGCGTGACGGCGGCGGGTGCGGCGGCGGGCTTTGCGCCCATCGCCATCGGCCTGGCGCTGACCTTGATTCACCTGGTCCTGATCCCCGTCACCAACACCTCGGTCAACCCGGCCCGCAGCACCGGCCCGGCGCTGTTTGCCGGCGGCGAATACCTTTCGCAGCTCTGGCTGTTCTGGCTGGCGCCGATCGTCGGCGCAATACTCGGTGCACTGACCGCTCGCGCGCTGGGTGAACGCGACTGAAGGGTGCTCGGTGTCGAAGAACTTTTTGGTCGGCGGCGGGCCTATCTATAACGCCGCCGTTTGCCCATTTTCTTCGGAGCCCATCGCCGATGTCACGTTCATTGCTCAAACCCGCACTCTTCACCGGTATTTGCACCCTGATGCTCAGCCTTTCAAGCCAGGCCGCCAGCTTTGATTGCGCCAAGGCCAAGGCCGCTGACGAAATTGCCATCTGCGCCAACCGCAGCCTGAATGACCAGGACGTCACGATGGCGTTGCTCTACGACCTGAACAAGCACTTCATGGCGATGGGCGGGCGCGGCTCATTGATGGACGGGCAGGCGGACTGGCTCAAGCAGCGGCGCGCGTGTGGCGCGCGGCTGAGCTGCCTGAGTGATGCCTACACCCAACGGATTGGCATGTTGCGCGGGTTTATTGATGAGCGGGTGATGACGAAGGGGCCGTTCTGAATCACGTCGAACACACAGCCTTTGAATGACTGCTGTGGCGAGGGCGCAGGCTCTCGCCACAGCAATCGGGCGTCCTGTTACAACGCCGCCAGCACCGCCTCCAACTTCTCCTGATCGCGCGCAAACTGCCGAATACCCTCGGCGAGTTTTTCCGTTGCCATCGCATCTTCATTCGACGCCCAGCGGAACTGCGCTTCGGTCAATTGCTGACGCACTTCACCTTCAACGCCCGGCACCAATTTGCGCTCCAGCGTACCGTTGTCTTCATCGAGTTTGTGCAGCAAGTCGGGGCTGATGGTCAGGCGGTCACAACCTGCCAGTTGCTCGATCTGGCTGAGCGTGCGAAAGCTTGCGCCCATGACCACGGTCGGGATGGCGTTGGCCTTGTAGTAGTTGTAGATACGGGTGACCGATTGCACGCCCGGGTCTTCGGCGCCGGTGTAATCCAGGCCCGTACTTTTGCGGTACCAGTCGTAGATGCGGCCTACGAATGGCGAGATCAAAAACACCCCGGCGTCAGCGCACGCCACGGCCTGGGCGAAGGAGAACAGCAGTGTGAGGTTGGTCTGGATGCCGGCTTTTTCCAGGCGTTCGGCAGTGCGGATGCCTTCCCAGGTGGACGCCAGCTTGATCAGCACGCGCTCGCGGCCGATGCCGGCCTGGTCGTACAGGGCGATCAACTGGTTGGCCTTGGCCCACAGTGCGTCTTCGTCAAAGGACAACCGCGCGTCGACTTCAGTCGAGATGCGCCCGGGAATGACCTTGAGAATGCCCGCACCGACCGACACGGCGAAGTGATCGCAGGCCAGGCCGACGTCGCCCTTGGACAGGTTCACGGCAGTGCGCAGCAGCTCGGCGTATTCCGGGATGGCGGCGGCTTTGAGCAGTAACGACGGGTTGGTGGTGGCGTCGACCGGACGCAGGCGGCTGATGGCTTCCAGGTCGCCGGTGTCGCAGACCACGGTGGTGAATTGCTTGAGTTGTTCGAGCTTGGACGTCATGAGCGGCGGTCTCCAGGAAGTGGGATGTGGCGCAGCGCTGGGCGGCACGGGACACCCGTTGTACCACTTCCCGGGCGGCTTGTTTACCCGCGCGCCATGCCTTTACGCCTCTGGGAAGCCGACTTTCTGCGGCCAGCGGTTCTGGAAAACCTGCACATCCACTTGTTTGAACAACCCTCCACGCGTAAACGGCTCGGCCGCCAGCCACGCCCGCACATGGGCTTCATCGTCAAAGTCGACCACCATCAGCGAACCCACGGGTTCGCCTTGGGCGCCGAGCAACGGCCCGGCAAACGCAATGCGTTCGGCAACCGTTGCCAGGTAGTCGCGATGGCTGGGCAGCAGCGCGGCGCGCTGCTCGGTCACGTTAGGTAGGTAGAGTGCATGGATGGCGAAAATCATGCGCGATGACCTGATCAGCAAAAGAGGAGAAGCCCTTTATGCGGCAACCCGTGGGGGTTGCCAAATGAAACTTTTCACGGCTGCCAGGTCTGCACATCCTGGGCATCCACCGCCTTGGGCAACAAGCCAGCCTTGAAGAAGGCATCGGCGATCTTTTGCTGCTCACCCAACTGTTCGACCGTGACCGGTTGCACCTCGTAACTGCGATGCGCGTTGGCGGCTTCCACCGTGGCCACATCCAGGTTGCCCCACAGTGGGCCGAGTACTTTCGCCGCGTCCTGTGGGTTGGTTTTTACCCATTGACCGGCTTTTTCCAACTGCTCATACACACGTTTCAAGACCTCGGGATGCGCCTTGGCGTAAGGCGTGCCGGTCAGGTAATAGCGCTTGTAACTGGCAAGGCCTGCGCCGTCGGCCAGGGTGCGGGTCGGCAGTTGACGCTGCACGCTGGTGAGGAAGGGTTCCCAGGTGACCCAGGCGTCAACCTTGTTGTTCTCGAAGGCCGCGCGACCATCGGCCGGCGACAGATAGGCCGGCTCGATATCCGAGAACGCCAAGCCGGCTTTGGCCAGTGCGGCGATGAGCAAATAGTGAGTGCCGGCGGCCTTGGTCACCGCGATTTTCTTGCCTTTCAAATCTGCCAACTGCTGGATCGGCGAGTCCTTGCGCACCACGATGGCCTGGGCTGAAGGCGAGGGCGCTTCCTGGGCGAAGTAGGTGAGTTTGGCCTGGGCGGCCTGAGCGAAGATCGGCACGGTGTCGGCCACGTCGGCGCTGATGTCCACGTTGCCCACGTTCAATGCTTCGAGCAGCGGCAGGCCGCTGGGGAATTCATGCCAGCTCACGTCGATGTGGTCGGCCTTGAGGGCTTTTTCAAGCGTGCCCTGGGTTTTCAGCAGGGTGATCAGGGTCGAGGATTTCTGGTAACCGATGCGCACGGTTTCCTGAGCCTCGGCGCTCACCGCAACGCAAAAGGCCAGCAGCCCGAGGACAACGGCGAGGGGACGACGAATAGACATGGCGCGCTCGATCTTCAGCGAAATAAGACCAAGCTTAAAGTTCTAAAAAGCATTCGATAAATACTCTTTCGGTCTGAGCTTAGGGCGCTTTTAACGCGTTCCGACGGATTGGGCATAACCATAGAATTATAGGGTTCTTTCATAATTAGCCGTTCTTAATATAATCGATTTCGCTTGTCTGCCAGGCTTTATGGGGTCTTTTAGCATAAGCAGCTTCCTTCAACTCACCTATGCCAAGGCCTTCCATGACGTTGAAACAACTGATCCTCGCCGCCAGCCTGCTGTTTGCCGCAGCGGCGGCCCACGCCGAGCAGACCCTGGACATCAGCTACCAGCGCTCGTCGACGCTGTGGATCCTGCTCAAGCAAAATGGCCAGCTCGAACAGCGCCTCAAGCCCTTGGGTTTCACCGTCAACTGGCATGAATTCAGCACCGGCCTGCTCAGTTCCTTGAACGCCGGCAGCGTCGATTTGCACGCAGACGTGGCTGACGCCTTTGCGCTGTTCACCCAGGCTGCCGATGCGCCGCTGACGTATTACGCCCAGGAAAACTCATCGCCCGGCGCCCAGGCGATCATCGTCCAAGACGCATCCCCGATCCACAGCATCGCCGACCTCAAGGGCAAGACCGTGGCCGTGTCCAAGGGCTCTGGCAGCAACTTTCTGCTGATCTCGGCGCTGCACAAAGCCGGCCTGACGCTGGCCGATATCACCCCGCGTTACCTTGAGGCGCCCGACGGTGGCGCTGCATTTTCAAATGGCAGCGTGGATGCCTGGGTGATCTGGGACCCGTTCTTTGCCACCCAGCAGCTTGAGCATCACGTGCGTGTGATCGCCGATGGCAACGACGGCCTGGCCAACTACAACCGCTTCTACCTAGCGACCACACAATTTGCCAACGCGCACCCGGATGTGCTGCAAATCACCTTCGATACCCTGCGCGAGACCGGCCAATGGGTCAAAGCCCATCCCAGGCAAGCCGCTGACATCCTTGGGCCGCTGTGGGGCAACATCCCACCGGCCACCGTGGAGCGCGCCAATAGCCGGCGCAGCTACGACATCATCCCGGTCAAGCTGCAAAACCTTGCCGAACAGCAACGCATCGCCGACACCTACTACGCCGCCAAGCTGATTCCCAAGCCGCTGAACGTCTCCGATATCACCGTGTGGACCCCCAAACCATGAGCCGCCAGATCCATTTGTCAGCCTTCCTCCTGAGTGGGCCGGTGGTGCACAGCCACGCCGTGTGGCGCCACCCCGAAACGCTCGGCAATTACCTCGACCCCGACTATTACTCGCGCATCGCCAAGGTGGTGGAGGAGGGCCTGTTCGACTTCCTGTTCTTCGCCGACCGCCTGGCCGTGGGCGACCAGATGGGCGGCTCGCGCGAGTTTGCCTTGCGCTACGGCGCCCAGGACGCCACGCGCCTGGACCCGTTGCCGATTCTCTCCTACCTGATAGGTCAGACCCGCAAGCTGGGCCTGGGCGCGACGCGCTCGACCACCTATTACGAACCGGCACACATCGCGCGCGAATTTGCCACCCTCGACCACCTGTCCAAGGGCCGCGCGGCGTGGAATATCGTCACATCGATGAATGACAGCGAAGGGCGCCTGTTCGGCAAGGACAAGCACCTGGAACACGACCTGCGCTACGACCGCGCCGATGAGTTTGTCGAAGTCGCATTGAAGCTCTGGAACAGTTGGGGCAAGGACGCCCTCAAGCTGGACCGCGAACATGGCGTGCTCGCCGACCCGGCCTTGATCACGTCGGTGCAGCATCAGGGCGAGTGGTTCAAGGTCGAAGGCCCGCTGAATATCCCGCGCACGCCCCAGGGCCGTCCGGTATTGATTCAGGCCGGTTCGTCCGGGCGCGGACGGCGCTTTGGCGCGCGCTGGGCCGAGGCGATTTTCACCATTCACCCGCATTTGAACGCGATGCGCGCCTTTCGCGATGACGTGCGTGCCCAAGTGGTGCAGCAAGGGCGCGACGCCGACAGCTGCAAGGTGTTGACCGCGGTGATGCCATTTATTGGCGGCAGCGAGGCCGAAGCCCGTGCCAAGCGCGATCGGCACAACGCCCTGGCACGCCCTGAGCTGGGGCTGGTGACACTTGCTTCGCAGCTCAATGTGGACCTGTCGCCGTTCCCGCTGACGGCCACCCTGGCCGAGGTTGCCCGGTCGCCACTGATCCCTGCCGCTGCAGCGGAAAAGCTGTTGATGCAAGGGCCTGAAATCACCCTGGAACAACTCGGCCGCATTTTCGCCAGCAGCGTACGCGTGCCGCAACTGGTGGGCACTGGCGCGCAGATCGCCGACCAGTTGGCGGAGCTGTTCGAGCAAGGCGGATGCGACGGGTTTGTGATCTCACCGGGCTATCTGCCGGGTTCGTTCACTGAGTTTGTCGAGAGCGTGATTCCGCACTTGCAGCGCAAGGGGTTGTTTCGTACCGCCTATGCAGGCTCGACGCTGCGCGAGCACCTGGGGCTGGCTGATCTGACGACCTGACACCGCCTCGATGTGGCGAGCGGCGCTGTCGTGGCGAGCGGGATTGTGTTCAGTGACCGGCCGGCCAAGGTTCAGACTCAATTGACGATTGATCGGCCGTATCCTCGGCATCGGGATGATGCGTATCTGGTGGGGTTGCGGCGGGAGATATTCGGGTTGCTGGGGTTGGGCGGGCTGTCAGATCGAAGTCAAAAGCAAGATCAAAAGCAGAACACGGCGGCCTAGTAGCCGACCTGAGTGGTAGCAGCAAAAAAGCACAGCAACACACTTCTATCTGATGCACAGAGATCCAAATGTGGGAGCGGGCTTGCCCGCGAAGGCGGTGGGTCAGTCAGCTCATGTGTCACTGGCAGGCCGCCTTCGCGAGCAAGCCCGCTCCCACAAGTTGACCGCGTTCAGATGCTAGCACCGCAGTGCTTTGCTTTTCTGTGGGAGCTGGCTTGCCTGCGATGCAGGCAACTCGGTGTATCAGGCACAACCAGTTGATGCCATCGCAGGCAAGCCAGCTCCCACATTTGATTGAGTTCAGCCTTCAAGATCAGGCCGGCTGTCAGGCCGCCTCGCCTTCGCTTTTGATCTAACCACTCAGGTCGGCTACTAGGCCGCCGTGCTCTGCTTTTGATCTTGATCTGCTTTTGACTTTGATCTTAGGCGCCCCGTTAAACCACGCTGGCCGAACGCAGGCTTGAATCCGTGGGTAACCCGGCAGGACGCCGGGTTAGCCGTGTTGGGCCATGGATGGCCCGTCACGGCGGCCCACGGATTCAAGCCTTCGTTCGGGCACACCGAGCCTAGGCGAGGTGCCGAGTGGTGGGGCAAGAGCCCTTTGGTTACTTTGGGGCTTTTCCAAAGTGACCCGCTGTAAGAGCGGAACCGATATCAGCCATCACCCAAATAACGGATATACACCCAGCGACCCCGCGCCAACCACCGTCCAGACAGTATGGGTAAATACACCGCCCACCCAGGGCCTACTTGGGATACAACGGCGGCAAGCTGGTGGTATCCGTCGCCGGGTCTTGCTCTCGCTCGGCAACCGGGATGGCCTTGACCGCACGCCAAAGGTCTTCACCCAACCAGAAATGGCCACTTTCGCTGTAGAGCGCACCATTCAACCCGTCCAGCGCATCGGACAACGGCACAAACCGCGCCGCCATGTCGGCCAACGTCTCCGGCTGTTGCCGCGCCCAGGCATCCAGCGCCTGGCGCGTGGCCTGCGGGTCGTTGGCCTGGGTTGCGCGCTTGAGGTCGTCGAGCAGTGAACGCGGGCTCGGGCCCGTCTGAGCGGCCCGTTGCACGGCCGGTTGCCGACGCGCACGCCACCACAGGCCGAAGCCCAGCAGCGTGGTGCAGGCGAAGATCAACGTGCTGAGCTGCCACAGCCACAGGCGGTCATCGTCTGGCGCGGTGATCACGGTCGGCGTGGCGGGGGTGTCGACCACCAGGCTCGGGTTGGTCGCCACTTGCAGCGTGCGGGCAGGCAGGCTGGTGCGTTCGAGGTGATCCTCGTGGGTGTTCCACCACACCACCTCGACGGCAGGCAATTCGATGGCGCCGGCGCGGGTCGGCACCAGGGCTTCGCGGTCTTCGCGGCTGGCGGTCAGGCCGTGGTCGTTGTTCTGGTTGCCCAGCACCGGCTGGTCGGGGTAGCGGCGCAGGCCATTGATGTCGGTGCTGGGCAGGGCCGGCAGTTGCGCGCTGGACAACCCTTCGGCCTTGACCGTGAGGCTGCGGGTCAGCGAGTCGCCGACTTGCACGTGCTCAGGCTCGGGGTTCCAGGCTTGCGTCAGGCTGAGGCTGCGGGCCGGTATCCACGGCGCGTCGGCCGGGTACAGCGCCGGCTTGGGTTTGACCGTCAGCGCAATTTCGGCTGAGCTGACGTGAATCAGCTTGCCCGGCTTGGTGCCCTGCAGCGTGTTTTCCTGCGGCGGGCGCGATTCCACCAGCGTGGCGCTGAAGGTCTGCGCCGGAATCACCAAGGCGCCGCTGTGCTGCGGGTAGATCGCATAGCGGGTTTCGATCACGCCATGGCGAATGCTGTTGATGACTTTTTCATAGGTGCGCGACTCGCCCAATTGCTCGATGCGCGCATCGGGAATCTGCAACGGCGTGAGGCTGCTGTCGTCGTACAGCGACACCGAGTGGTACACGCGCACGGTCAGCAGCGCCTGGGCCTGGACGTACACGCTGCTCTGGTCGAGGTTGGCTTCGATGAACACCGGGGCCAGCTCGGCGCTGGTGTTCTGGCTTGCGGTTTCGACCACTTGCAGGCTGATCGGCTGGGTCTTGAGCTCTCCCACTTGAAGCGGCGGAATCACCACGGTGCCGTTTTCCTTGGGCAGCAGGGTGATGATCCAGCGCGTGGTGGCGTGATTGTCGCCGCCCAGGGTGGTCAGTTGGTTGATCTGGCGAGTGCCGCTGACTTCAAACTGCGCATCCAGCGGCGCTAGGTCCGGCTTGCCGAATTGGGTGACGTCGCTGGACTCGACTGTCAGCTCCACCGTTTCCCCGGAATTGAGGCGGCTGCGGTCGACGCTGGCGACCAGGTTCGCCGCCTGGGCGTGGCCTGCCGTTAACGCGAGCAGGAGCAGAAGGGTGGTGCGGCGGCTCATCGAGTCTTGTCCTGATGTTGTTGCTGTTCGTACCAGAATTTGCGCCGCAGCAGTTCGCCGGGGTTGTCCGGAATTTCCCGCAGCCATTGCTCCAGGGCCTGGCGATGCTCGCCGTCGATACTGGCATCGGCGGGGCGCAGCGGCGGGGTGGTGGTGTGTTCGTCGCCCAGTTCGCTGCCCGGTACGTCGTTGCCGCCAGCTTTGGGCGTGCCACCGGTCTGGGTATCGCCGGTGCCGGCCTCGCCCTGACCTTGGGGCGACTGTTCTCCACCCGTGGCACTTTGCCCGCTCGTGCCCGGTTGCGCAGTTTGGCCGGGTTGGGTGGTTTCGTCATCTTCCTTTTTTTGCGGCTTGGCGGGCTCGGGCTGGGCCTTTTCCTGGATCAGCGCTTCGACCAGCGCTTTGTTTTTTAGCGCCGGTTGCAGGTCGGGTTGGGCTTCCAGCGCCTGTTCGTAGGCGTCAATCGCGGCTTCCAGTTCGCCGGACCTGGCCAGGGCATTGCCGCGGTTGTAGTGGGAATAGGCGTCATTGCTCAGCGCAAAACGCTTGATCGCCTCGGCGTAATTACCCGCCTCGTACAGGGCAACGCCCTGCCATTGCGGGTTTTCGAAGTGTTCGGCGGCTTCGGCCGGGCGTTTTTTCTTCAGCAGGTATTGGCCCTGTTGGTCGGGACGCAGCCACAGGTCCTGAAAATCGAAGGCATAGCTGGGCTGCGGCGCGCCCATTAACAGCAACGGCAGGCAGAACAGCCAGCCGCGGCGCCCGGCGCAGGCCGCGAGCAACAACAGTGGCAGCAGCAGCCAGTAACCCTGATCGGCCCACGTGTCGAGGTGCAATAACTGGCCGTCGTTGCGCAGGGTCTGCGGGCCGTCGAGCAAGTTGAGTTGGCGCAGGTCCTTGTCGTCCAGGCGCGCGGCGCGGTAGCGGCCGCCCATTTCGCTGGCAAACGCCTTGAGGGTCGGGCTGTCGAGGCGCGGCACCAGAATCGCGCCCTGGTCGTCCTTGAGGAACTCGCCGCTTTCCTGGGTCACCGGCGTGCCTTCGCGGCTGCCGATGCCAAGGATCGACAACGTCGGTGCCTGCGCCCCTTGCAGCTGCAGCCGAATGCCTTGGCGTTCCTGCTTGGACAGCGATGAGCCCACCAACAACAGGCGCCCTTGGCCGAGGCCGCCTTGCTTGAGCAAACCCAGGGCTTTCTCCACGGCGAGGTCGGCGCGATGGCCGGGCTCGGGCATGATCGAGGGGCGCAGGGCTTCGAGCAGGTTGCGGCTGGTGCCCAAGTCATCCGACAGCGGCACCAGCGTGTGGGCGCTGCCGGCATACACGACGATGGCGGTCGGTGCATCGGCGCGTGCTTGCAGCAAGTCATAGAGCTTGCGCCGGGCTTGTTCGAGGCGATTGGGCGGGCTGTCGGTGGCGAGCATTTCCGGGGTCAATTCCAGCAACACCACCAGCGGGTCGGCGGGTTTCTGGCTGGATTGTTCAACCCGTTGCCAACTGGGGCCAAGCAACGCCAACACGGCCAGCAGCCAGGCGATGCCCAGCACCACCCACGGCGATTTGCTCTCGCGGCCACTGCCGCCACTGAGCAGTACCGCATGAAATGCCGGCGGCAAAATTATCTGCCAGCGCCCGGCGCGCTTTTGCCGATGCCACAGCTGCCACAGCAGCCAGCCGAGCAACGGCAACAGCAACACCCACCAAGGGCGGAACCAGTGCGGCCAGAGGTCGATCATCGACGCCTCCGCAAACGCAGGCGTTTGAGGCGCTGGCGCCATTCAGGGTGCTGTTGCAGGAAATTGCCCTTGGTCGAGAGTTTATGCAAGGCGCGTTGCAGCGCGTTGTTGGGCCAGCGTTCCTGGATCACCAGCAACATGCTCAGAACCAGCGCAAGGGCCAATGGCGCGCTGTACAGCGCCTGGGCCGGACGCGCCTGGGTCGGTTGCTGGGCAACGGGCTCAAGCTGGTCGAGGGTTTGCTTGATCTTGAGCAACTCGTCGCCGTCGCGGGCGCGGAAATAGCGGCCACCGGTGGCGTCGGCGATGGCCTTCAACGCAGGCTCGTCGAGGTCCAGGCTGGGGTTGACGCCCAGAATGCCCAGGGAACCGGTTTGCGCCGGATCGGCGCCAATGCCGATCGGGTAAATCTTCACGCCTTCTTCAGCGGCCAGGCGCGCGGCGGTCAGCGGGTCGATCTGGCCGGCGTTATTGGCGCCGTCGGTGACCAGAATCAGCACGCGGCTTTGCGCCGGGCGCTGGCGCAGGCGTTTCAGGGCCAGGCCGATCGCGTCGCCGATGGCGGTGTTTTTGCCGGCGATACCGATGCGCGCTTCGTCGAGCCAGGTGCGCACGGTGCGCCGGTCAAAGGTCAGCGGTGCCTGCAGGTAGGCCTGGCTGCCAAACAGGATCAGGCCGACGCGGTCGCCTTCACGGCTTTCAAGGAAGTCGCCGAGCAAGTGTTGCACCAGGCTCAAGCGGCTGACGTCCTCGTCCTGCCAGTGCATGTCGGGGAAGTCCATCGAACCGGACACGTCCACCGCCACCAGCAGGTCGCGGCCGCTGGCGGCAATCGGCAGCGGCTCGCCGAGCCATTCCGGGCGCGCGGCGGCGGTCAACAGCAGCAACCACATCACCACAAACGGCGCCTGCTGGCGCCAGCCGGGCAGGTTGACGCGTGCGCGACGGCGGGCCAGGCCTTCGAGGTCGGCGAGGTAGCTGACTTTTAACGCCGGCTCACCGCTGTCGGCCACCGGCAAGACAAGCCGCATCAACCAGGGCAATGGCAGCAGGGCGAAGATCCACGGCCAGGCGAACTCAAACATGTTTGCGAATCCAGGTGTCGACGGCTTGGGTCAGGCCGGCGATGGCCTTGTCGTCGAGTTTGCATTCGGGTTTGTAAGCGCCTTCTACCAGGACCATCCAGCGCGTGAGGCCGGCAGCCGGGCAGCGGTTGTCGAGGAACGCCAGCCATTTGCGGCCATTGAGGGTGTGGCTCTGGCTGTAGGGGTAGTCGTTGCGGCACAGGCGCTTGAGCAGGCCGTTGAGTTGCTGCAGCCAGGCACCGGCGGGCGCGCCGTCGTAGGGTTTGGGCATCAACGCCAGCTCGGCGAGGGCGGCGATGCGCAGTGGGTCCAGCGGTTGTTCGGCGCGGGCCACCGGGCGGCGCTTGGGCAGGAAACGGCGCAGCGACCACAGCCCCCAGCCAAGCAGCGGAATCACCAGCAGCAACAGCCACCACCCTGGCGCAGGCGGCCAGAATCCGATTGCCGGCGGGGCGATCAAAGGTTGCAGTTGGTCGAGGCTGCTCATTGCTTTTTAACCGGGCGTTGCGGGTTGAGGTATTCGCGCAGTTGCTCGACCATTTCGCTTTGCGTGCTCAATGGCATCAGCAGGATTCGCAGCTTTTGCGCCAGCAGCTCCCAACGCGCGATGCGGGCTTCGGCCTGGGCTTTGTAGGCCTGGCGCAAGTCGAAGTTCAGCGTGTCGAGTTCCAGTTGTGCGCTTCGCTCGGCAAAACGTAACAGCCCGGCGGCGGGCAGGGCGTGATCCAGCGGGTCTGAAATCGGCAACAGCAGCAGGTCGCAGTGCCGAGACAGCAGGCTGAGTTGTTGCTCTGCGCCTTCGGTCAGCGCGCGCTCGTCGCAGATCACAATCACCAGGCTGCCTGGGCGCAGCACTTCGCGGCCACGGCGCAGCGCCATGCCCAACGCGTCGGCTTCGGGGCGGCTCTCGGTGTTGAGGCTCTGGTTGACGCGCACCAGGCGGTTGAGCAGTTGCAACAAGCTTTGTTTGCTGCGCCGGGGTTTGATTTCGTAGTGTTCGTTGTCGCCAAACACCAGCCCGCCGACGCGGTCGTTATGGCCCAGCGCCGCCCAGCCAATCAGGCTGGCGGCTTGCGCGGCGAGCACTGACTTGAACATTTGGCCAGAGCCGAAAAACAGCCGGCAACTTTGCTCAACCATGATGAAAATCGGGCGTTCGCGCTCTTCGTGGAACAGTTTGGTGTGCGGCTCCTGGGTGCGCGCCGTGACGCGCCAGTCGATGGTGCGCACGTCGTCGCCGGCCTGGTACACGCGCACCTGGTCGAAGTCGACGCCACGCCCACGCAGCTTGGAATGGTGCAGGCCGATCAGCGGGCTGCGCTGGCTCGGTGTGGAAAACAGCTGCACTTCGCGCACGCGGTGGCGCATCTCAATCAATTCGCTGAGTGTGACGCGGATGCCATCGCCTGCGTTCATGGGGTTCAAGCGACGGCAACGACGTCGAGAATGCGTTGCACCACACGGTCCTGGTCGATGCCGGCCGCTTCCGCTTCGAACGACAGGATAATGCGATGGCGCAGCACGTCGAACAGCACCGCCTGGATGTCTTCCGGGCTCACAAAGTCGCGCCCGGCCAGCCAGGCGTGGGCACGCGCGCAACGGTCGAGGGCGATGGAGCCACGTGGGCTGGCGCCGTAGGCGATCCACTCGGCCATCTCCGGGTCGAACTTGGCAGGGGTGCGGGTGGCCATGACCAGTTGCACCAGGTATTCCTCCACCGCGTCGGCCATGTACAGGCCAAGGATTTCCTTGCGCGCCGCGAAGATTGCCTGCTGGCTGACGCGGCGCTCGGGTTTGGTTTCACCGTTGAGGGCTTCGCCGCGGGCTTGTTGCAGGATGCGCCGTTCGACGGCGGCGTCCGGGAAGCCGATCTTGACGTGCATCAGGAAACGGTCGAGCTGGGCTTCGGGCAGTGGGTAGGTGCCTTCCTGCTCGATAGGGTTTTGCGTGGCCATCACCAGAAACAGCGGCGACAGGTCGTACGTGCTGCGGCCCACGCTGACCTGGCGCTCGGCCATGGCCTCGAGCAATGCCGACTGCACCTTGGCCGGCGCGCGGTTGATTTCGTCCGCCAGCACCAGGTTGTGAAAGATCGGCCCCTGCTGGAACACGAAACTGCCGGTTTCCGGGCGATAGATCTCGGTGCCCGTGATGTCGGCGGGCAGCAGGTCGGGGGTGAACTGGATACGATGGAACTGCGCTTCGATGCCTTCAGCCAACTCTTTGATGGCCTTGGTCTTGGCCAGGCCCGGTGCGCCTTCGACGAGCATGTGGCCGTCGGCCAGCAGGGCGATCAGCAGGCGATCAATGAGTTTTTCCTGGCCGAGAATCTGCGTAGAAAGAAAAGTTCGCAGCGCGAGCAGCGCTTCACGATGTTCCATCGATGACGGTTCCTGGAGAGATGAGGCCGGGCGTTGATAAAAACGCCGGCCTGGGGCGCCTACTTTAATGCATCGAGGTGGGTGGCGACTAACGGCGTGACGGGTATTTTTGGCAAATCTTGTAGGAAATTTGTATGGGAACGGCGCCAATGTAGGAGGGGGCTTGCCCCCGATAGCGGTGGATCAGTTTATACATCTATAACTGATCGACTGCTATCGGGGGCAAGCCCCCTCCCATATTTGATCGTTGGTGCAGCTTAGATTCGCGTGAACGTACCAGTGCCCTTAAGAATGTTCTGCAAGGTTTCTTCAACTTCAGCCAAATCCGACGCGGCGGTGCTGTGGAGAATTTCCAGATGATCCTTGCCCCCCAGCGCATCGGCATCGCCTGCAGCCAACTCCACCCGCAACGTCGTGTTGCTCAGCGTGACTTTCAGGCCATCCAGGGTCGACGGCTCGTAATCCCAGGTCAGTTCTACTTCCTCTTCATCCGGGTAACGGGTGAGCATAAACATCTCGCCGTTTTTGCCGTGGCAGCAGAGCATGGCCATGTTGTCTTCTTCTTCGTCGCACGGGGTGGCCATCAGTGCGTCAGTGTTCAGTTGCAGCATGGGAAATCCTGTCTGGGGGAGGGCGCAGCGCGCCAATTGTGCCATCGCCGCGAATTTTGTGCTGCATCGTGTGTCAGACCCAGTGCATGACCTGACGGGCAATACCAGTCATTTTCGGTACTCGAAGGCTTGAAAACAGGCGGTTTTTCTTCGGAAAAATCCGGGTTGCTCAAGTCGCAACCCAAAGCCTGCGTACCGATGACCGAATATGTCGCAGCGTCGCAAGCAGCTGTCTTCCTACACTCGTTAAGCTGCGCAACGGATATGCCCTGTGCCGGGAGTCTGACCTGCCCGTCGTACCGTCGCCCTGCACGATGTACATCTTATGGAAGTTGTATGTGACCTCATTGTCTTGTCCAGCTTCACCCACCTGTCACTCTGAATTCGTTACTGTAGACCGCGAACAGAGCTGACGGTCTCCCCGCAAGGGGATAACACGCGACGCTTCCATCAATAACAAGCCCAAGCGGAGTACCACAGATGGCGTTCTTCACCGCAGCCAGCAAGGCCGACTTCCAGCATCAACTGCAAGCGGCACTGGCGCAGCACATCAGTGAACAGGCACTGCCACAAGTGGCGCTGTTTGCTGAACAATTTTTCGGCATCATTTCCCTGGACGAACTGACCCAACGTCGCCTTTCCGACCTGGCCGGTTGCACCTTGTCTGCCTGGCGCCTGCTTGAGCGCTTTGATCACACCCAACCGCAGGTGCGGGTCTACAACCCCGATTACGAACGTCATGGCTGGCAATCGACGCACACCGCGGTCGAAGTGCTGCACCATGACTTGCCCTTCCTGGTCGACTCGGTGCGTACCGAGCTGAACCGTCGTGGCTACAGCATTCACACTCTGCAAACCACCGTGCTCAGCGTGCGCCGTGGCAACAAGGGCGAGTTGCTGGAAATCCTGCCTAAAGGCACCCAGGGCGAAGGCATTCAGCAAGAATCGCTGATGTACCTGGAAATCGACCGCTGCGCCAATGCCGCCGAACTCAACGTGCTGAGCAAAGAGCTTGAGCAGGTGCTGGGTGAAGTGCGCGTGGCCGTGGCTGATTTCGAACCGATGAAAGCCAAGGTCCAGAACCTGCTGGCCGGTATCGACGCCAGCCAGTTCAGCATCGACGGCGAAGAAAAAGCCGAGATCAAGAACTTCCTCGAATGGCTGGTGGGCAACCACTTCACCTTCCTGGGCTATGAAGAGTTCGTGGTACGTGACGAGGCGGACGGCGGGCATATCGAATATGACGCCAATTCCTTCCTCGGTCTGACCAAGCTGCTGCGTGCCGGCCTCACCGCCGAAGACCTGCGCATCGAAGACTACGCCGTGGCCTACCTGCGTGAACCGACCGTGCTGTCGTTCGCCAAGGCCGCGCACCCAAGCCGCGTGCATCGCCCGGCGTACCCGGACTACGTGTCGATCCGCGAGATCGACGCTGATGGCAAGGTCATCAAGGAACACCGCTTCATGGGCCTCTACACCTCCTCGGTGTACGGCGAAAGCGTGCGAGTGATTCCGTACATCCGTCGCAAGGTCGCGGAAATCGAACGCCGTTCGGGTTTCCAACCCAAGGCTCACCTGGGCAAAGAGCTTGCTCAAGTGGTTGAAGTGCTGCCGCGTGACGACCTGTTCCAGACCCCGGTCGACGAACTGTTCAGCACCGTGATGTCGATCGTGCAGATCCAGGAGCGCAACAAGATCCGCGTGTTCCTGCGCAAAGACCCGTACGGTCGTTTCTGCTACTGCCTGGCCTACGTGCCGCGCGACATCTATTCCACCGAAGTGCGCCAGAAGATCCAGCAAGTGCTGATGGATCGCCTGAAAGCCTCGGACTGCGAATTCTGGACCTTCTTCTCCGAGTCCGTGCTGGCCCGCGTACAGCTGATTCTGCGGGTTGACCCCAAGAACCGCCTGGACATCGACCCGCTGCAACTGGAAAAAGAAGTGGTGCAGGCCTGCCGCAGCTGGCAGGACGACTACTCCAGCCTTGTGGTCGAAAGCTTCGGCGAAGCCCAGGGCACCAACGTGCTGGCGGACTTCCCCAAAGGCTTCCCGGCCGGCTACCGCGAGCGTTTTGCTGCGCATTCGGCCGTGGTCGACATGCAGCACCTGAACAGCCTGACCGAAGCCAACCCGCTGGTGATGAGCTTCTACCAGCCGCTGGGCCAGGTCTCCGGCCAGCGCGAGCTGCATTGCAAGCTCTACCACGCTGACACGCCGCTGGCACTGTCCGACGTGCTGCCGATCCTGGAAAACCTTGGCCTGCGCGTGCTGGGTGAATTCCCGTACCGCCTGCGTCACGCCAATGGCCGCGAGTTCTGGATTCACGATTTCGCCTTTATCGCCGCCGAAGGCGTGAACCTCGATATCCAGCAGCTCAACGACACCCTGCAGGACGCGTTTGTGCACATCGTGCACGGCGATGCCGAAAACGATGCGTTCAACCGCCTGGTACTGACTGCCGGCCTGCCATGGCGCGACGTGGCGCTGCTGCGTGCCTATGCGCGTTACTTGAAGCAGATCCGCCTGGGCTTCGACCTGGGTTACATCGCCAGCACCCTGAATAACCACACCGACATCGCCCGCGAGTTGACCCGGTTGTTCAAGACGCGCTTCTACCTGGCGCGCAAGCTCACCGCCGATGACCTGGAAGACAAGCAGCAACGCCTGGAACAAGCGATTCTGACTGCCCTGGACGACGTTCAGGTGCTCAACGAAGACCGCATCCTGCGTCGCTACCTGGACCTGATCAAGGCCACCCTGCGGACCAACTTCTACCAGACCGACGCCAACGGCCAGAACAAGTCGTACTTCAGCTTCAAGTTCGACCCGCGCGCGATTCCTGAGCTGCCCAAGCCGGTGCCGAAATTCGAAATCTTCGTGTACTCGCCGCGTGTTGAAGGCGTGCACCTGCGCTTTGGCAACGTGGCGCGTGGCGGCCTGCGCTGGTCCGACCGTGAAGAAGACTTCCGTACCGAAGTGCTCGGCCTGGTAAAAGCCCAGCAAGTGAAAAACTCGGTGATCGTGCCCGTGGGCGCGAAGGGCGGCTTCCTGCCGCGTCGCCTGCCATTGGGCGGCACCCGCGACGAAATCGCGGCCGAGGGCATCGCCTGCTACCGCATCTTCATCTCGGGCCTGTTGGACATCACCGACAACCTGAAAGACGGCGCCCTGGTGCCGCCGGCCAACGTCGTGCGTCATGACGACGATGACCCGTACCTGGTCGTGGCAGCGGACAAGGGCACTGCGACCTTCTCCGACATCGCCAACGGCATCGCCATCGACTACGGCTTCTGGCTGGGCGACGCGTTCGCTTCCGGTGGTTCGGCCGGTTACGACCACAAGAAAATGGGCATCACCGCCAAGGGCGCGTGGGTGGGTGTGCAGCGTCACTTCCGTGAGCGCGGCATCAACGTGCAGGAAGACAGCATCACGGTGGTCGGCGTCGGCGACATGGCCGGTGACGTGTTCGGTAACGGCTTGCTCATGTCCGACAAGCTGCAACTGGTCGCGGCCTTCAACCACCTGCACATCTTCATCGATCCAAACCCGAACCCGGCGACCAGCTTCGTCGAGCGCAAGCGTTTGTTCGAGCTGCCCCGTTCGGCCTGGACCGACTACGACACCAGCATCATGTCCGAAGGCGGCGGTATCTTCTCGCGCAGCGCGAAAAGCATTGCCATCTCGCCACAGATGAAAGAACGCTTCGACATCCAGGCCGACAAGCTGACCCCGACCGAGCTGCTGAACGCCTTGCTCAAGGCGCCGGTAGACCTGTTGTGGAACGGCGGCATCGGCACTTACGTCAAGGCCAGCACCGAAAGCCATGCCGACGTGGGCGACAAGGCCAACGACGCTTTGCGTGTCAACGGCAACGAGCTGCGCTGCAAAGTAGTGGGCGAGGGCGGTAACCTCGGCATGACCCAACTGGGCCGTGTGGAATTCGGCCTCAATGGCGGCGGTTCCAACACCGACTTCATCGACAACGCCGGTGGCGTGGACTGCTCCGACCACGAAGTGAACATCAAGATCCTGCTCAACGAAGTGGTGCAGGCCGGTGACATGACCGACAAGCAGCGCAACCAGCTGCTGGCGAGCATGACCGACGAAGTCGGCAACCTGGTGTTGGGCAACAACTACAAGCAGACCCAGGCCCTGTCCCTGGCTGCGCGCCGTGCCTACGAGCGTGCTGCCGAGTACAAGCGTCTGATGAGCGACCTGGAAGGCCGTGGCAAGCTGGACCGCGCCATCGAGTACCTGCCGACCGAGGAGCAGCTCACCGAGCGCGCCTCCAACGGCAAGGGCCTGACCCGTCCGGAGCTGTCGGTGTTGATCTCCTACAGCAAGATCGACCTCAAGGAAGCCCTGCTCAAGTCGCTGGTGCCGGATGACGACTACCTGACCCGTGACATGGAGACCGCGTTCCCGCCGAGCCTGGTCGCCAAGTTCGGCGAAGCCATGCGTCGCCACCGCCTCAAGCGCGAGATCGTCAGCACCCAGATCGCCAACGACCTGGTCAACCACATGGGCATCACCTTCGTGCAACGGCTCAAAGAGTCGACCGGCATGAGCCCGGCGAACGTGGCCGGTGCCTACGTGATCGTGCGTGACATTTTCCATCTCCCGCACTGGTTCCGTCAGATCGAAGCCCTGGACCACCAGGTTTCCGCTGACGTGCAACTGGAGTTGATGGACGAGCTGATGCGTCTGGGCCGCCGTGCCACGCGCTGGTTCCTGCGCAGCCGTCGCAACGAGCAGGATGCTGGCCGTGACACCGCGCATTTTGGTCCGCACCTGGCCGCGTTGGGCCTCAAGCTCGACGAACTGCTGGAAGGCCCGACCCGTGAAGGCTGGCAGAACCGCTACCAGGCCTACACCGAAGCGGGTGTGCCAGAGTTGTTGGCGCGCATGGTTGCAGGCACGACTCACCTGTACACCCTGCTGCCAATCATCGAAGCCGCCGACGTGACCGGGCATGACGCCGCCGAAGTGGCCAAGGCCTACTTCGCCGTCGGCAGCGCCCTGGACCTGCCATGGTACCTGCAGCAGATCAGCGATCTGCCGGTGGCCAACAACTGGCAGGCCGCGGCCCGCGAAGCCTTCCGCGATGACGTGGACTGGCAGCAACGCGCGATCACCATCGCTGTTCTGCAAATGGCCGACGCACCACACGACATGGAAGCCCGTGTGGCCCTGTGGCTTGAGCAGCATCAGGACATGGCTGATCGCTGGCGCGCCATGATGGTGGAAATTCGTGCTGCGGTCGGCACGGACTACGCCATGTATGCAGTCGCCAACCGTGAACTGCTGGACCTGGCGTTGAGCGGTCAGTCGGTGCTGCAACCGGCTTGATCCTGCGGTAAAACAAAAGCCCCCGTCTCGTGAGAGGCGGGGGCTTTTTGTTTCGCCACGATTGACCAAACACCCTTGGCCACACGTGGGGGCGGCTTGCCTGCGATGGCGGTCTTTCAGTGAAAGACGTGCAAACTGACCCACCGCTATCGCAGGCAAGCCAGCTCCTACAATGGATCTTTGTGCGATCGATCTACGGGGTAATGCTTAAGGTGGCCGGTAACGCTGATTCTGCTCGTGGGATGTGGCGTGGTTAAATGAGCGCTGTGCTCAACACAATCAGATCAAGTGAGGGTGTATGCGACTTTGTATTTTCTCGGGTTCAAGCCCGGGCCGATTGCCGGTGTATGCGCAAATGGCGGCTCAATTGGGTGAGGCGCTGGCCAAGGCGGGTATCGGCGTGGTCTACGGTGGCGCCTCGGTCGGCTTGATGGGGGCGGTGGCTGACGCCGCGCTGGCCAATGGCGGTGAAGTGATCGGGGTCATGCCAGCGTTTCTGGCCGAGAAGGAACTGGCGCACACCGGCCTCAAAGACTTGCGGATCGTCAGCTCCATGCACGAGCGCAAAGCGCTGATGGCCGAGCTTTCCGATGGCTTTATCGCGTTGCCCGGCGGCATCGGTACGTTTGAAGAGTTGTTTGAGGTCTGGACCTGGGCGCAACTTGGCCAGCACGCAAAACCGTGCGCTCTGCTGAACATCAACGGCTTTTACGACGGCCTGGCCACGTTTCTCGACTCGGTTGTCAGTGAGGCGTTTCTAAAACCCGTGCACCGCAACATGCTGATCGTGGAACCGAACGTGGAGCGTTTGCTGGCCGCCGTATTGAGTTACCAGGCGCCCAAGGTGCCCAAGTGGATCACGCGAGAAGACACTTGATGCAGCAGGCAATCGACGCGGTGGCGAGCGTCAGTCGAGTGTGAGCAATTTTGCCTCCAGATGATCCAGGTGCTGGGTCATCAGGCCGATTGCGCGGTTCACATCGCGTTGTTCCAGCGCATCCACAATCGCCACATGCTCCTGCCACGCGCAGTACGTGCAGGCGTGTGCCTCGTATTGGGCAATGATCAATGAGGTCAACGGCACCAGGCTATTGAGGAACTGCGCCAGGGGCGCGTTGTGCGCCATCGCGGCCAATTGCAGGTGGAACTCCCCGGACAGTCGAATCGCCGTTGCGCGCTGGTCGCGGTCGATGCAATCACGTTCACGGGCGATCAACTCACGTAGCTGCCGAATGTGCGCGGGCGTGGCCTGGGCGCAGGCCAGCTGCACCACGGTCACTTCCGTCATTCGCCGCGCTTCCAGAATCTGCCGCGTCTGCTGGGCATCAGGCGCGGCCACTTGGGCGCGCTGGTTGGGACGCAGAATGATCACTTGCTGATGGGACAGCTTGGCCAGTACGCGCCGAATCACGCTGCGGCTCACACCAAAGATTTCGCCCAGGCCTTCTTCGGTAAACCGGCTGGCGGGGGCGATGCGCTGTTCGAGGATGGCATCAAACAAGCGCGGGTAGATGTCGTCCACCGAGGGCTTTTTACCGGCCACAAGGCGCAGGGCCGGGAGAATGGGATCGCGGTGCAGCGCGTGGGCGGTCATGGCCGGTCTCCAAAAATTCAGCTGCCCAGATGGTCGTCCGGGATGTTCAAACGGATGCCCATGCGCAGGCCTTCCTGGAGGATGTGCCGACGCATCTCCGCACTTGCCAGGGCGCTGTTTTTGTTGCGGATGGCGCGCACCACGGCTTCGTTTTCCTGCAGGCGTTCGGCCAAATGTTCGGGCGAGTTGCGCAGCACCTGGGCACTTTGCTTGAGGGCGTTGCTGGTCTGTTGCACCACGTTTTGAAAGATCGGGTTGGAGGTGAGGGCGAACAGTTCTTCGTGAAAGCCGATGTAGGCATTCATGCCGGCTTCGGCATCGCCGGCATCCAGGGCTTCACGCATGTCCATCAAGGTGAGCCGCAGTTGCCCGACTTCTTTGCTGCTGATGGACTGGGCCACCAGGCCGACGATGAAGGGCTCGAGGGTGTAGCGCAGTTGCAGGATGTCTTCGAGGCTGGCGTCGGCCACGGCGTCGCTGGCGTGCGGCTCGCTGACGCTGGTTTCCAGTACCACCACGCCCTTGCCGGGCATCGAGCGCACCAGGCCAAGGGTTTCCAGCACGATTACCGCTTCGCGCAGGCTCGGGCGGCTGATGCCCATCTGCTCGGCCAGTTCACGCTGGCCGGGCAGCATTTCGCCACGCCGCCACTGGCCACGCTTGAGTGCGGCGCGCAGTTTTTCTACGACTGAATTGACGACGGTTGAGGTGCTGATCACGTCTACGTCTCCTTGATGGTGCGAATACAATGGCCAAACTGGCGACGGTCAAAAGGTGGGAGCGGGCTGGCTCGCGAATGCGCGATGCCAGTCACCCCATGTGCAAGCTGAACCTGCACCTTCGCCAGCCAGCCCGCTCCCACAGCTGACCTGTGTCGCTCATAGAATGGGTCAGAACTCCTGATGCGCCGGCAGCACCGGCTTCTTGGCCTGGAAGGCATAGCCTTGCTGGCCGTTGAGCACCTTGTTGGCGCGTTGGATATCGATGTCTTTTTCCCAGCGAGCAATGGCCACCGTGGCGACGCAGTTGCCGATCAGGTTAGTCAATGCGCGCCCAATACCCATGAACCAGTCGACTGCCAACACCAGCACCAGCCCTACGACGGGAATCGCCGGGATAGCGGTGAGGGTCGCCGCCAGAATCACCAGTGCCGAGCCGGGAATCCCATGGGCGCCCTTGGAGGTAATCAACGACACCAGCAGGATGGTCAGCAAGTCGGTCATCGACAGCGGCGTGCCGGTGGCGTTGGCGATAAACACGATGGCCAGGGTCAGGTAAATCGAAAAGCCGTCGAGGTTGAACGAGTAGCCCGTCGGAATCACCAGGCCTACAGTCGAGCTGCCAATGCCCAGGTGCTCGAGTTTGCGCATGATCTGTGGCAGTACCGCATCGGAGGAGGCGGTGCCCATCACGATCAGCAGTTCTTCGCGCAGGTACTTGAGCAGCGGCAGCATGCGCAGGCCGGACACGCGCATCACCAGGCCAAGCACCACCGCGACAAAGACAAAGCAGGTCAGGTAGAACAAACCCACCAGGCTGCCCAGGTGTTGCAGCGAATCCAGGCCATAGGTGCTGGTGGTGAATGCAATGGCGCCGAACACGCCGATCGGCGCCAGGCGCACGATCATGCCCATGATGCGGAATATCACGTGGCTCAGCTCGTTGATCAACCGCGAAATGCCCGAGGCGGCTTCGCCCACCAGGTTCAGCGCGCTGCCGAACAGCACCGAGAACAGCAACACTTGCAGCACGTTGTTGTCGGCGAAGGCGCCGATCACCGAGTTGGGGATCAGGTCCATCAGGAACTGGCTGGTGCCGCGGATGTGTTGGCCTTTGTCGGCCAGTTCATTCAACCCGGCGGACGAAAGCTGTTCCAGATGAATATTCGCGCCTTGGCCGATACCGGTGCTGAACGCCATGATCAGGCCGATCACCAGTGCGACGGTGGTCAGCACTTCAAAGTAGATCACTGACTTGAGGCCGATGCGCCCGACTTTCTTCAAGTCGCCGGCGCCGGAAATACCGCTGACCACCACGCAGAATACGATCAGGCCAATCAGCATTTTGATCAGCTTGATAAAGCCGTCACCCAGGGGTTTGAGTTGCGAGGAGAATTCGGGAAGGGCCAGGCCGCAGATAATGCCCAGCATCAGGCCTATCACGACTTGCAGGAAAATCGAACGCGAGCACCATCTGAGCATGGGAGGGATCTCTATTCGGTGCCCTGGTGGTTCCAGGGCTTAATTGTTGTGGTCTTACCGGTAAGTCCAGTGCGCGGCCAGTCTACGCCGGGTTTTTTTGAAATCACAAGTAAATAATCGGCGGTTGACAGGTCCCGGTCTGACCAGTTGGTCGGCAAGCGTGGCGCTTGAGCGGTTGGCGGGCTGGAAAAAAATTCGCTTATCATCCGCGGCTTGAATCGCGAGGTGATTGATGGATGCATCAGGACTGACCACGGACGCCACAGGGCAGACCCACTGCACCTGGCGCACGGCGGCGCCGGAGTACCCGCGCTATCACGACCACGAGTGGGGCGTGCCGGTGGCGGATGATATTCAACTGTACGAGAAGATTTGCCTGGAAGGCTTTCAGGCCGGCATGGCGTGGATCACCATCCTGCGCAAGCGCGAGCAGTTTCGGGCAGCCTTCGAGGGCTTTGATTTTCGCCGCGTCGCGCAATATGACGAGGCGGATATCGCCCGCCTGATGAATGACCCCGGCATCGTGCGCAATCGGGCCAAGATCGTCTCCACCATCAACAACGCGCGCAGGGCGTGCGAACTGGTGGAGGAAACCGGCTCGCTGGCCCATTGGATATGGGCGTTCGAGCCAGCCGAGGCGGAGCGCCCGGCCGTGGTGGACATGGCTTACTGGACCGGCAACCCAACGTCACCGGCTTCGGTGCGCTTATCCAAAGCCTTGAAAAAACGCGGCTGGACCTTTGTCGGCCCGACTACGATGTATGCGTTGATGCAGGCGACGGGCATGGTCAATGATCACTTGGAAGGCTGTGCCTGCCGACCGCGGATCGAGCAGCTGCGCCGCCAGTTCAAACGGCCCTGAACCTCTGGCCCAAGCCAATCCAAAGTGTGGGAGCGGGCTTGCCCGCGAAGGCGCTGTGTCAGTCTCCAGCTGTGGAGGCTGAACCGCCGTCTTCGCGAGCAAGCCCGCTCCCACAAGGGTTTTGTGGCGTAGCTGATTACTGTGGCAGCGGCGTCAGCACCTCGGCCTTGTCATCCAGCACCATCACCACCAGCAGCTTGGCCGGCTGGGTCTGGCTGGCATTGCTTGATTCAAAGTGCCGCGAGCCGGCCGCTTCATAGAACGACTCACCGACCTTGTAGGTAATCGCCTTTTCATCGTTGACCCGCGAGGTGATCTCACCCTCCAGCACATATGCCACGGCAGTGCCGGTGTGGCTGTGCGGCACGGTGGCCTGGCCGGGGGCGTAATCGACGGTGAGCATGATGGTTTTCTTGCCGGGCACATTGGTCAAGGCGTGTTCCTGCAGCACCTTGATGGATTCCTGGTTGTAAACCGGCTCGTGGGCGAGGGCGCTGAGCGAGGCGAGCATCAGGGTGGCAGCGAGCAGTCGTTTCATGATGAGGTTTCCGAGAAGTTCGAGACCTCTTCACCCTACGCCGCCGAGCGCACCGGACCAATGACCAATGCGCGGGAAAACCCGCTAGCCAATCTGCTGCAGAATATCGCGCAGCCGGTCCAGCGCCGGGTCGATGTCGAGCAGCTCGATGGCGCCGAAGCCGATGATCAAACCTTGGCGCACGGGGGTGTCATGGAAGAACACATCCACCGGGTACACCCCCACTTCCACGCGCCGCGCCAGTTCCATCAGCAACGGGATATTCACCGGCACCTTGCACAGCGCCGCCATGTGAAACCCCGCCACGCTGGGTACCGCTTCAAACCAGGGCGCCAAGTCACCTGCCAGGCGCTGCAGGATGCGTTCGCGGCGCCCGGCGTACACCGTGTGGCAGCGGCGAATGTGCTTGAGCAAGTAGCCTTCGCTGATGAACTTGGCCAGGGCCCATTGCGGCAGGGTGGAACTGTGCTGATCGGTCAGTTGCTTGGCCTTGAGCACCGCGCCGTAAATGGCCGGCGGCAGCACCGCATAGCCCAGGCGTAACTCCGGCAGCAGGGTTTTCGAGAAGGTCCCGACGTACGTGACCACGCCACGGCTGTCCATGCTTTGCAGGGAATCGGTGGGGCGGCCTTCGTAGCGAAATTCGCTGTCGTAGTCGTCTTCAATGATGATCGCGCCCAGCTCGAACGCGCGCGCCAGCAAAGCTTCGCGGCGCGCCAGGCTCATGGGCATGCCCAGGGGAAACTGGTGGGACGGGGTCACGTAGATCAGCCGTGTGCCGTCCGGGATCAGGTCGACCTGAATGCCTTGCGCGTCGACCGGCACGCCGGCAACCTGGGCGCCCATGGCCATGAACAGCTGGCGCGCAGGGCTGTAGCCGGGGTCTTCCATGGCGACCGTGGTGCCCGGTTCCAGCACCACGCGGGCGATCAGGTCCAGTGCCTGCTGCGCGCCATTGGTCACCACGATGTCGTCGGCGCGGCATTTCACCCCGCGTGAAAATGCGACGTGCCCGGCGATGGCCTCGCGCAGCGCGGGCAAACCTTCCGGTTGACTGTAAAAGCCGCTGTCCCGGGCGATACGCCGCAACGCATCCTGGGTACAGCGCCGCCATTCATCCTGGGGGAACTGATTGCGGGTGGTGGCGCCTCCGATAAATTCATAGCGCAGTGTGCTGTCGCGCGTGGGATGGCGCATGGGCGAGGGCAGCGCCGCCCATTTGCCCAGGTTGGCGGCACAGGCCAGGTCGGCGGCGGTTTGCACGCGCTCAGTCTGCACTGGATGGGCATTGACGAAAGTGCCGCGGCCGGTCTTGCCCACCAGCAGGCCTTCGTACGTCAGGGTGGCATAGGTGTCAGACACGGTTTTGCGCGACACGCCGATTTGCTCGGCCAACAGGCGGCTGGGCGGCAGTTGCGCGCCGACAGCCAGGCGTCCGGACGCAATGGCTTCACGCAACTGCCGGTACAGCTGTTCGGCCAGGTCTTTGCGGCCGTTGATCACCACGTGCAGTTCCATGTTTCATCCCAAGGCAGTCACTCTGGGCCAAGACTACTCGCTCGCGCAGCGCGCTCAAAATGGTCTGCGCATAAACCGCTCGATTGGCTATAGGGCTTATGGGGCGTGGGCTCTAGGCTAGCGCACAATGACTTGCCCGCCCGAGAGCCGCCCATGGAACGCCGTCTGGATTACTACACCGCCTCACCGCAAGCGCTTAAAGGCATGTTGATGCTGGAGGCGGCGACCTTTGAGCTGTCCATCGAGAAGCCGCTGCTGGAGTTGATCAAGGTCCGCGTCTCGCAGCTCAACCACTGTGGGTTTTGCACCGACATGCATTCGATGGCAGCGCGTCAGCGTGGCGAGAGCGAGCGACGCCTGTTTGCACTGTGCGTATGGCGTGATTCGCCGTTTTTCAGCGCGCGGGAGAAGGCCGCGTTGGCCTGGAGCGAGTCGGTGGCGACACTGCCGACGTCAAGTGTCTCGGATGAACTCTACACGGCAGTGCGCGTGGAGTTCAGCGAACAGGAACTGGTGGACCTGACCATGGCGGTGTCCAGCATCAGTGGCTGGAACCGCCTGGCGGTGAGCTTTCGCCAGCAACCGCCGAATGCTTAATCAGGACAGGAAGCCGCCGTCCACATTCAGCGACACGCCTGTGGTGTAGCTGGAGGCGTCGCTGGCCAGAAACAGCACCGCGCCGGCCATTTCGCTCGGGTCGGCCACGCGCTTGAGCGGGATCTGCGCCAGCGCCATTTTCAGGATCGAATCATTCTTTACCAGCGCCGAGGCGAACTTGGTGTCGGTCAGGCCCGGCAGCAGGGCGTTGCAACGAATGCCGAACGCTGCGCATTCCTTGGCGAACACCTTGGTCATGTTGATCACGGCGGCCTTGGTCACCGAGTAGATGCCCTGGAACACGCCAGGGGAAATGCCGTTGATCGACGCCACGTTGATGATGCTGCCGCCACCGTTGTCGCGCATCAGCTTGCCGGCTTCCACCGACATGAAGAAGTAGCCGCGAATGTTCACGTCCACAGTCTTCTGGAAGGCGCCGAGGTCGGTGTCCAGCACGTTGCAGAACTGCGGGTTGGTGGCGGCGTTGTTGACGAGGATATCCAGGCGGCCGAACTGTTCACGGATACCGGCAAACACTTGGGTGATCTGCTCCATTTCACCGATGTGGCAGGCCACGGCCGTGGCCTTGCCGCCGGCGGCGATGATTGCATCCGCCACGTGCTGGCAGCCTTCCAGTTTGCGGCTGGAGACGATCACATGGGCGCCTTGCTGGGCCAGCAGCTTGGCGATGGCTTCACCGATACCGCGGCTGGCGCCGGACACAAAAGCAATCTTGCCGTCGAGGTCGAACAGGTGGGTCTTGGACATGAAGGGTTCCTTGTTCTAGCAGTCAGAGGGCTGATTTGGCGATGACGTTCAGGCTCATTTGCTCCAGCAGCTTGTTCATGTGGATGAACTGCGCAAAGCGTTTGTCCTGGGTCTGGCCGTGGAAGAAGCGGTAGTAGATCTGTTGCACGATGCCGGCCAGGCGGAACAGGCCATAGGTGTAGTAGAAGTCGAAATTGTCGATCTGAATGCCCGAGCGCTCGGCGTAATAATCGACGAACTGGCGGCGGGTCAGCATGCCGGGGGCGTTGCTTGGCTGGCGACGCATCAGTTGCACCGGTGCCGGGTCGGCGGCTTCGATCCAGTAGGCGAGGGTGTTGCCCAAGTCCATCAGCGGGTCGCCCAACGTAGTGAGTTCCCAGTCCAGCACACCAATGATCTGCATCGGGTTTTGCGGGTCGAGGATCACGTTGTCGAAGCGGTAGTCGTTGTGCACGATGCTGGAGGTCGGATGGTCGGCCGGCATCTTGTCGTTGAGCCAGGCGCGCACTTTCTCCCAGCTTGGGGCATCTGGGGTCAGGGCTTTCTCGTAGCGATCACTCCAGCCGCGAATCTGACGCGCTACATACCCTTCGGGCTTGCCCAGGTCGGCCAGGCCGCAGGCGGCGTAATCCACCTGGTGCAGTTCGACGAACTTGTCGATAAAGCTTTTGCACAACGCCTCGGTCTTGGTGGCGTCCAGGCCCAGTTCGGCGGGCAAGTCGGAGCGCAGGATGATGCCGTTGACGCGCTCCATCACGTAGAACTCGGCGCCGATCACCGACTCATCGGTGCAATGCACGTAGGCCTTGGGGCAATACGGGAAGCCATCTTTCAACTGGTTGAGAATGCGGTATTCGCGGCCCATGTCGTGGGCGGACTTGGCCTTGTGGCCAAAGGGCGGGCGGCGCAGCACGAATTCCCGGTCCGGGTACTCCAGCAAGTAAGTCAGGTTGGACGCGCCACCGGGGAACTGGCTGATCTTGACCGCGCCGTGCAGGCCCGCAATATGCGCCTTGAGGTAGGGATCGATGAGGCTGGCATCAAGTTCTTCGCCTGGGCGAATCTGGGTCGATTGGTCGTTAAGCGCCATGCTTATCCCTTCTGCTTATTCTAAAGGCCTTGGACTATTGGCTAATCTAATGCGCACCGCCGTCCAGCGACAAGGTCGGGGCGGCTTAATAGGTTAGCGTGTTGGATGATGATCAGCGGGCCTGATGCGCTCAAATCACCAGCATCGCCCGGCCAGCGGGGTTGCAGGACAGGTTGGCACCGATTTCGACTTTTGCCAGGTCAATGCCCAGGCCGGCGAGCAGGTTATTGACGATGGGGTCGAGAAGCGGGCCGAGTACCCCGCCAATCACGCCCCCAAGCATTGACAGCAAGCCATTGAGCAGGCCCGTGACCAGACCCAGCACGGCGCCCAACAGGCTGGCGATTTTCGGTGGATGGTTGATCAGTTGGATGCCGGTGAGCGTTTCTTTAAGGCTGCTGACGACGTTCGAGGCAGCGAATTGATAATACGTCGGGGGCAGATTGACCGCCGGCGGGTTGGTGTAGGTGTGCGCGCGTTCGGTCCGGGCCACATCGCTGTCGACGCGCACGCCCAGCCCGCCTGCCGCGAAGGCTTGCCGGTCGCCGCAGACGCCGGTGCCGCGCTTGCAGGTCTTGGTACCGATATCCACCACCGGGTACTCGTCGACGTGCAGCGTTTGGGTGGATGAAAACAGGTTTTTCGGATCAACCTGCCCAATCATCACGTGCAGGGCCGAGGTTTCGCCGAGCACCGACAATGATTTTTTGCCACTGTCGCAACTGTAATCCGTGACCTTGGCGCTGCCACCGGCGGCCTCCAGGGCAATGTCGAGTGTGTCGCCGATCTCAAGGCTGGTGACCAGGCAACAATTGGGGTCAAGCAGCCCCAACAAGCCGCTCAGTACCTCATTCAACGCCTGCACCACGCCCCCCAGCGCGTTATTGACCAGCGTGACGATCGGCAGCTTGACCGAAATCAATGTGCGCACTTGCGCGGTTCGCACATAAATAGGCTGTGTGGCGATGTTTTTCGGGTCGCCGATGCTTGAGAGTTGCCCAGGCTCGATCACTTTGGTCGAGACAGTGACGCCCAGCAGCCCCAGCACATCCACCGGCAGCTCAACGGCAACGGCGCTGGCCTTGTTCGACAACTGCACAAAGCCCTGGATCAGGTTAAACAGTTGCAGGTTCACATCCAGCGCACTTTTGTCCGTGCCGTTCTGGATATTGATCAGGTCGCCCAAGTGCAGGATTTGCGTACCCGGCGCAATCAGCTTGATGGCTTCGAGGTTGTTGATGACGAGGGTGACCGCATCTCCACCGAGCTTGAGCACGTCGATGGCGGCCTGGATCAGTTGGCCGACGGTGGCGTCGGTCTTGAGCAACTGATCGTAATTGCCGGCGCTGACGTTCAGGCGGATGGCCAAGGCATCCAGGTACTTGAGCAGACTGATATTGGTATTGATCAAACCGTTCCAGCCCACCGCGTCGAGCTGCAATTTGCCGCCCAGCAAGCCGCCGATCAAGGCGTTGAGGGCCACGGATTTGGTGCTGTCGACGGTCAACAAGGTGCTGCGCACGGTGAGTGACGCTACTGTCGGGGCTGGCGCGGCAGCGACCGCCGTGGCGCTCAAGAGCGTCATCATGGTGAGGGGTTGAGCCGAGAACAGCGTGAGTAAGCCATGGGCGAGGCTGGTGTGCACACGGTGGGTGGCGATGACCCGGATAGCATCGGTTTTGGCCGGGTCGGCGCTGAAGGTGCGCATGAAGTCAGCACCCGTGGCCAGGGTGCCGCAGGCAACTGCCAGGGTGCGATTGTCGTCAATGTTGAAGTGGTTGCGCGCGGCGCTTTGAGTCGCAAACAGGGCCGCATTGTTACTGGGCGCCGCGCACGTGCCGCTGCGGCTGACCGCTTCGAGCGCTGCTGTGTCGACTACACGCTGTAACTTGCGCTTCTCCAGGTACAAGCGACCGCTGTCGACCACCAGCAATAGAAACAACAGCGCAACCCCAAGGGTCACCGCGCCGATCAAACCGATGGCGCCGCGCTGGCGGGCCGGGCCGAGTCCGTGGCCAAACATTCTGCGATCCTTCGCCGGTCATGCACCGACGTCCTGAGCATCCCCGCAAAGCAGTGTAGTCAGGTTTCACATCGGCGCTGGCTATTCGCTACTAGTTGCGCGGCGGCAGCGTCACCGGGGTAAGCACCGGGCGGCCGGCAAAGTACTCCACCAGGTTATCGGCCACGCGCTGCACCGTATCGTGGGCGGCTTCGGGAGACAGGCCGGCCACGTGGGAGGTGAGTACGGTATTGCTCAGGCGCTTGAGGGCGTCCGGCACTTTGGGTTCGTCGTCGAACACATCCAGTGCCGCGCCGCCGATTCGCCGTTGCTCGAGGGCCGCCACCAGGTCCGCCGTGACTACCACGCTGCCGCGCCCGATGTTCACCAGGTAGCCGTTCGGCCCCAGCGCATCCAGGGCGTGGCGATCAATCAGGTGACGGGTGCTTGCACCGCCGGGGGTGGCCAGGATCAGGAAGTCCGAGATGCGCGCCAGTTCCACGGCGGTGGCGCAATAGGTGTAGTCCACGTCATCGCGGGGCTGGCGGTTGTGATAGCTCACCTCCATGCCGAAGCCGAGTGCCGCGCGCTTGGCGATTTCCATGCCCACTGCGCCGAGCCCGAGGATGCCCAATTGCTTGCCGCCCAGGGACGGGCGCATCACCTTCGGCCATTCGCCGCGACGCACTGCCGCGTCGGTCTGGGGGACGCCGCGCACCAGCGACAGCAGCAAGGCCATGGCGTGGTCGGCCACCGACGGCGCATTCACCCCGGCGCCGTTAGTGACGACGATCCCGCGGTTGCTGGCCGCCTGCAGGTCCACATGCTCGTAACCGGCACCGATCACGCAGATGATCTCGAGCAGGGGCAATGCGGCGATTTCCTCGGCATACAGCCCCAGCGGGCCACGGGTCAGCACGGCCTTGATCTGCCCGCCATGCGCCTTGATCGCCTGGGCGCGTTCGGCCGGCGTCGGCGCCAGAATCACGTGAAAGTCGTTGCTCTCGATGATTTGCAGGTATTCGTTGATGGTTTCAACCAGGACCAGAACAGTGGTGGACATCGGAAGGCTCTTCCTGAAGGGTTTGAGAGGTGAGTATGCGGGATTTGTAAGACAGAACGTTTTGTTCGGCCAGAAAAATCCCACATAGACGCCGTTAGAACGCGATGCTGTGCGCTTTCACCCGTTTCACAAACGCCCCGGCCAGGGTCGCATTGTGATGCGCGATGATCGCCTCGGCCGACAACGCCGGGGTGTCCATGCAGGTGTGGCTGTCTTCCGGCAAGATCACCGAAAACCCGAGTTCCACGGCGACTCGGCAGGTGGTGTCGATGCAGAACTGGGTTTTCATCCCCACGATCACCAGTTCATTTACCTGCGCCGCCGCCAGTTGCCGGGCGAGGTCAGTGCCCAAAAAGCAGCTGGGGCGGGTTTTATTGAACAGGTGGTCGCGGGCTTCGTCGACAGCCAGGCCGGGCCACAGCTGCCAGAGCGCGCTGCCGGCTTCAATCGGCGAGCCCGCCGGGCCGGTGTGGCGGGCGACGAAGATCGGCGCGTTGACTGCGCGGGCGCGCTGAATCAGCTGGTTGATGTTCTCCAGTACCCGTTCGCGCTGGAAAGGTTTGTCCGGGCCATCGTATAAACCGGTTTGCATATCGACGATCAGCAGGGCGTTTGCCATGGTCTTGCTCCTTGCAGTGGCCAGAGGGCGGGGCAATAAAAAGGCCCCGTCCATTGCTGGCGGGGCCTTGGGTTGAATCCGGGTGTTTTAGCTCAAGCACCCACAGCAACCGCACGACCCGCCATAAGCGGTCGTGGTGGTGGTGCAGGTGAGGTGCAGCTCAATAGGCTTCATGGCCCGATCATGCTGGGACGGGCGCAGGGCTGTCAACGGACGCGGTCGATTTCGCCTCGGGTAGCAGCGTATTTCGTGCTGCCTCCAGGAATTCGTCCGACAAGCTACTGCCGCGCGTCGCACGAGCGAGCGTGACGGCGCCGATCATCATCGCGTAGTTGGCCAGCATGGCCTGGCGGTCTTGGGCCTGAAACTGCGCAAAGATCTCCAGCGACCGTTCAACACCGGCAATGAAGGTGCGCTGTAATTGCGTGTTGGCGGGCTCATGGCACATGTCCGGGGTAAAGGCCGATATCGGGCAGCCATCACCGGGATTGTCGCGGTGGGTGGCCGAAAAATAGTGGCGCAAGATGGCCTCGCATGCCGATTGCGGGTCTTCACTGCGCTCGACTTTGTCCTGCCAACCCTGGTTCGAATGCTCAAAGGCCTTCTGGCAGGCTTCGTTGGCCAAGGCTTCCTTGGACGCGAAATGCCCGTAGAAACCACCGTGGGTCAGCCCGGCGGCGGCCATCACGTCCGCCAGGCTGATGCCGTGCAGGCCGCGCTCGCGAAACAGGTGCGTGGCGGCCTCCACGATGATTTCACGGTTGAGTTCGGCTTGTTTGCGGGACACGCGAGGCATGACAGGGCTCTCAGAATAAAGGCGGGCGTTGCCTGAAAAGTACAGCAAAGCCCGCGATTCTAAAATAGATTTGTTTGGGCATGTATTATCTCGACGGCGCTGCAGCCCTCTGGAACCGCTGCCTGCAGCGACCCCGACTGATCTGTCCAAGGCCACCGTTCCTCAGCTAAGTCTTTGCTTATTCAGGAGAATCCCGGACAATCGCGCGCTTGTTATGGTCGGGGCGCTGCCTGTCAGGTTTTTCTGACTCGTCCCGGCTGTGGAAATGCGGAGATCCGACCGGATGAATGATCAGGCCAATAGCGTCGACGAACGCTATGCAACGACACCTGCAACCCTCACGCGCTGGAGCCGCCAGGACACCACCTGGATGCTTGGCCTGTTCGGCACCGCCATCGGCGCCGGTACTTTGTTTTTGCCTATCAACGCGGGCCTCGGGGGCTTCTGGCCGCTGGTGATCCTGGCGCTGCTGGCATTCCCGATGACGTTCTTTGCCCACCGTGGCCTGACCCGTTTCGTCCTGTCCGGCCGTGAAGGTTCGGACATTACCGACGTGGTCGAAGAGCATTTCGGTCTCAAGGCCGGCGCACTGATCACCTTGCTGTACTTCTTCGCGATCTTCCCGATCCTGCTGATCTACAGCGTGGCCCTGACCAACACCGTCAGCAGTTTCATGGAACACCAGCTGCACATCATGCCGCCGCCGCGCGCGATCCTGGCGTTTGTGCTGATCCTTGGCCTGTTGGCCGTGGTGCGGTGCGGCGAGCAAGTGATCGTCAAGGCCATGAGCCTGATGGTGTATCCGTTTATCGTCGCGTTGCTGTTTCTGGCCGTGTACCTGATCCCGCACTGGACCGGCGGCATTCTCAGCACCGCCAGTGAAGTACCGGCGCCGTCGGCGTTGCTCAACACACTGTGGCTGGCGATTCCGGTGATGGTGTTCTCGTTCAACCATTCGCCGATCATCTCGGCCTTTGCGGTGGACCAGAAGCGCCAGTACGGTGCCAACGCGGATGAGCGCAGCTCGCAGATCCTGTGCCGCGCACACCTGTTGATGGTGGTGATGGTGCTGTTCTTCGTGTTCAGCTGTGTACTGACCCTGACGCCGGCGCAACTGGCCGAAGCGAAAGCACAGAACCTGTCGATCCTGTCGTACCTGGCCAACCACTTCGACAACCCGACCATCGCCTTCGCCGCGCCGTTGATTGCGTTCGTGGCGATTGCCAAGTCGTTCCTGGGCCACTACATCGGCGCCAGTGAAGGCCTCAAGGGCCTGGTGCTCAAGACCGGTCGCCGCCCGGCGGCCAAGTCCTTGGACCGCATGACCGCCGCCTTCATGCTGGTGGTGTGCTGGATCGTCGCCACGTTGAACCCGAGCATCCTCGGCATGATCGAGACGCTGGGCGGGCCGATCATTGCGTCGATCCTGTTCCTGATGCCGATGTATGCGATCCGCAAAGTGCCCGCCATGGCCAAGTACCGCGGGCAGGCGTCCAACGTGTTTGTCACTGCTGTTGGTCTGGTCGCGATTACCGCGCTGGTCTACTCGCTGCTGTCCTGACACCGAGCTGCGCTGCCCAAGGCCGATTCGCGCACTCCGCGAATCGGTCTTTTTTTGGCCTTGGAAAACCTGTCGAGTCTCGACCCCGGGCAGGCAATGAGGGCTAAGCTGTCGGCATAGTCATTTCCTGTGGAGAGATTCATGGCACGGCCGCGCCCGCAACTGATTACCTGCAAACTGGAAAAGCTGCACCCGACGCAATTGACCGTCGGCATGGCTGAAGTCGCTACCAAGCGCGAAGCCTGGACCAAGCTCAAACGCAAGGAACGCGCCGCCGCGCTCGACAAGCACTGGTTTCCTTGCGTGCTGGGGCCGGACGAGCGTTATTACATCACCGATCACCACCATTTCGGCCTGGCGCTGCTGCTGGAAGAGGTCAAGAGTGTTTCGTTGCTGATGCTCAAGGACTTGTCGTTTGTGGAGCGCAGCACCTTCTGGAATGTCATGGCGTTCAATCAGTGGGTGCATCCCTACGACGCGCGTGGCTTGCGTCGAACCTACGAAGCCATTCCGCGCAAGATTACCGACCTGCAGGACGATCCCTACCGCAGCCTGGCGGGCCTGTTGCGCATGGCGGGTGGCTACGCCAAGGACGCGACGCCGTTCAGCGAATTTCTGTGGGCCGACTTCTTTCGCAGCCGCATCGGCAGCGACGTGGTCAGCCAGCCGAACGCCAAGCTGTTGAGCAAGGCCATGGGCCTGGCGCGCAGCCAGGAAGCACGTTATTTGCCGGGATGGGTCGGGCCGATTGAAAACTGAAACAGTTGACCCGGTTGCCGCGCCACCCAATCGCACCCAGGACCTGCTCGCCGGGTTATCCATTGCCGGTTTGCTGCTGCCGGAGGCCGTGGCTTATTCCAGTATCGCCGCGCTACCGCCCCAGGCCGGGGTCATTGCGCTGTTTGCCGGGCTGGTGTGCTACGGCCTGTTCGGCACCAGCCGGTTTGCGATTGTCTCGGCCACATCGTCCTCGGCAGCCGTACTGGCGGCCGCCACCGCCAGTCTGGCGGGTGGTGATCCGGCGCTGAGGCTGGCCCTGGCATTCGGGCTGGTGTTGATCACTGGCGTGCTGTTCCTGTTGGCCGGGCTGTTCAAGCTCGGTGGCGTGACTTCGTTTATCGCTAAGCCGGTGTTGCGCGGGTTTGCCTTCGGCCTGGCGCTGACCATCATTCTCAAGCAGTTGGCCAGCGTCGTCGGCGTGCACCTGACCGATAACAACCTGATCCGCTTCCTGCCGCACCTGATAGAGCAACTGCCTGGATGGAACTGGCCGGCAGCGATGGTCGCGGCGGTTGCGTTGATGGTGTTGTGGTTGTGCGCGCGTATTCCGCGTCTGCCGGGTGGGCTGCTGGTGGTGATTCTGGGAATCGTCGCCGGGCAGTACCTGGATTTGCAGGCCCATGGCGTGGCGCTGATCGGCCTGATCGACCTGCGTCTTGAGTTGGGGCATTTGCCGGTGCTGCCGTTTGCCGACTGGCTGCGCCTGGGGGAGTTGGCGTTTGCTTTGGTGATGATCCTGTATGCGGAGTCCTACGGCTCTATCAGCTCGTTCGCGCTTAAACACGGCGATCGCGTGTCATCCAACCGCGACTTGCTCGCGCTGGGTGCGGCCAACCTGATCTCTGGGTTGTTTCACGGCATGCCAGCCGGTGCCGGTTATTCCGCGACTTCGGCCAATGAGGCCGCCGGTGCCGGTTCGCGCCTGGCCGGAATCGTAGCCGCGCTAGTGGTGCTGGTGATTGTGCTGACGGTGCTGCCTTATGTCGCGCTGACCCCGGAGCCGGTGCTTGCCGCCATCGTCATCTACGCGCTGGGCCGTGGTTTGAGCCTGCAGCCGCTGGGGCGTTATTTTCTCTGGCGGCGCGATCGTCTGCTGGTGATCTGTGCCGTGGCGGCGGTGCTGGTGTTGGGCGTGCTGGATGGCTTGCTGGTGTCGGTAGCGATCAGCGTGGTGCTGATGCTGCGGCAGATGTCGGCGGCTGATATCCAGGTGCTGGGGCGCTTGGGTGACAGTCATGACTTTGTTGATCGTGAGCACCACGCCGATGCCGTGCAAGTGCCGGGTCTACTGATCGTACGGCCCAGCGAGGCGCTGTTTTTCGCGAATGCCGAGCGCATCCTGGGTGCGGCATTGCGCCTGATGCGCCAGTCGCCGGTAGAGGCGGTGGTGCTGAGCCTGGAAGAATCTCCGGATTTGGATGGCACCAGTATCGAAGCGCTGGCGGCGTTTTTTGCGCAGGTGCGCGGGGAGGGCAAGCGTTTGGTGCTGGCGCGTGTGCGGCATGAGGCGTTGGACGTGCTGCAAGGCTTGCCGGAGGCGCTTGCGCCACAGGTCTTGCTCAGTGGTCTGAGCGTTGATGGCGCTGTGCAATTGGCGCTGCGGCACCCGTCCTGAGTGTGCAAAGCGTCAAGTGTGGGAGCTGGCAAGCCAGCTCCCACAGGTGTTTTGTTGGGGTGTGAAGGCTGTATGCCCGGCATAAAAAACGCCGCGTACCTTGCGATACGCGGCGCTGATTTACCCGGTGTAGCTACATCAACACACCTTAGGCTTGAATCACCGGGATGTTGGCGCTTGCTGCGATTTTGCGGAACTCGGCGATCTGGTCGAAGTTCAGGTAGCGGTAGACGTCACTGGCCATGGTGTCCAGTTTGGCCGCGTAGCCCATGTACTCTTCGACGGTCGGCAGGCGACCCAGCGTGGAAGCCACTGCCGCCAGCTCAGCCGAGGCCAGGTAGACGTTGGCACCATCACCCAGACGGTTCGGGAAGTTACGGGTCGAGGTCGACACAACGGTCGAGTTCGGTTCTACGCGTGCCTGGTTACCCATGCACAGCGAGCAGCCCGGCATTTCCATGCGCGCGCCAGCCTTGCCGTAGATGCCGTAGTAGCCTTCTTCGGTCAGTTGGTGAGCGTCCATCTTGGTCGGCGGCGACAGCCACAGACGGGTTGGCAGCTGACCCTTGACCTGTTCCAGCAACTTACCGGCAGCGCGGAAGTGACCGATGTTGGTCATGCACGAACCGATGAACACTTCGTCGATCTTCTCGCCGGCAACGCTGGACAACAGACGGGCATCGTCCGGGTCGTTAGGTGCGCAGAGGATCGGCTCGTTGATTTCAGCCAGGTCGATTTCGATGATTTCGGCGTATTCCGCGTCGGCATCGGCTTCCATCAACTCAGGGTTGGCAACCCAGGCTTCCATCGCTTGAGCACGACGTTCCAGGGTACGTGCATCGCCGTAGCCTTCGCCGATCATCCAGCGCAGCAGGGTGATGTTGGAGTTCAGGTACTCGGTGACCGAGTCTTTCGACAGCTTGATGGTGCAACCGGCAGCCGAGCGTTCGGCCGAGGCGTCGGACAGCTCGAAAGCCTGTTCCAGCGTCAGGTCGTTCAGGCCTTCGATCTCCAGGATGCGACCGGAGAAGGCGTTCTTCTTGCCTTTCTTCTCTACGGTCAGCAGGCCAGCCTGGATCGCGTAGTAAGGAATGGCGTGAACCAGGTCACGCAGGGTGATGCCCGGTTGCATTTTGCCTTTGAAGCGCACCAGGATCGATTCCGGCATGTCCAGTGGCATGACGCCAGTGGCTGCGGCGAACGCGACCAGACCGGAGCCGGCCGGGAACGAGATGCCCATCGGGAAACGGGTGTGGGAGTCGCCACCGGTGCCGACGGTGTCCGGCAGCAGCATGCGGTTCAGCCAGCTGTGGATGATGCCGTCGCCTGGACGCAGCGATACACCGCCACGGGTCATGATGAAGTCAGGCAGGGTGTGGTGGGTGGTCACGTCGATCGGCTTAGGGTAAGCCGCGGTGTGGCAGAACGACTGCATCACCAGATCGGTCGAGAAGCCCAGGCACGCCAGGTCTTTGAGTTCGTCACGGGTCATCGGACCGGTGGTGTCCTGGGAGCCCACGGTGGTCATCTTCGGTTCGCAGTAGGTGCCAGGACGAACGCCTTTGCCTTCTGCCAGACCGCAGGCGCGACCCACCATTTTTTGCGCCAGGGTGAAGCCCTTGTCGCTTTCAGCCGGTGCTTCCGGCAGCTTGAACAGCGTCGAAGGCGGCAGGCCGAGTTCGGCACGTGCCTTCTCGGTCAGGCCACGGCCGATGATCAACGGGATACGGCCGCCGGCGCGAACTTCGTCCAACAGCACCGGGGTCTTCATTTCGAAGGTGGTCAGGACTTCATCGGTGCCGTGTTTGCAGACTTTGCCAGCATGCGGGTACAGGTCGATCACGTCGCCCATGTTCATGTTGGTGACGTCGAATTCGATTGGCAGTGCGCCGGCATCTTCCATGGTGTTGTAGAAGATGGGTGCGATCTTGCTGCCGAAGCAGAAGCCGCCAGCGCGCTTGTTCGGCACGTAAGGAACGTCGTCGCCGAAGAACCACAGTACGGAGTTGGTCGCCGATTTACGCGACGAACCGGTACCGACCACGTCACCGACGTAGGCGATCGGGAAGCCTTGGCCACGCATCTCTTCGATCTGCTTCATCGGGCCGGTCTTGCCTTGCTCGTCCGGCACGATGCCTTCGCGAGCCATTTTCAGCATGGCCAGGGCGTGCAGCGGGATGTCAGGGCGGGACCAGGCGTCAGGGGCAGGGGACAGGTCGTCGGTGTTGGTTTCGCCGGTGACCTTGAACACGCGCAGGCTGATCTTGTCGGCCAGGGTAGGGCGGTTCTTGAACCACTCGCCATCAGCCCAGGATTGCAGCACGGCTTTGGCGTGCTCGTTGCCGTTCTTGGCTTTTTCAGCCACGTCGTGGAACGCATCGAACATCAGCAGGGTGTGCTTGAGTTGGGCGGCAGCGACAGGCGCCAACTCGGCGTCGTCCAGCAGCTCGACCAACGTCACGATGTTGTAGCCGCCTTGCATGGTGCCAAGCAGTTCAACCGCGCGCTTTTTGTCGATCAGGGGGGAAGTGGCTTCGCCCTTGGCCAGGGCAGACAGGAAACCGGCCTTGACGTAGGCAGCTTCGTCAACGCCTGGTGGAATGCGGTTGGTGATCAGGTCAACGAGGAATTCTTCTTCGCCAGCCGGGGGATTTTTCAGCAGCTCGACCAGGCCTGCGGTTTGTTCGGCGTTAAGCGGCTGGGGAACGATACCCAGTGCTGCACGCTCTTCGATATGTTTGCGGTAGGCTTCAAGCACAGTTATTACCCTCATCAGTGGTCCCACGGGACGCTCATCCAGAAATGAACGGCACGCATGCGCTCGGGGGCTTTTTGGGCCGCAAAGCCAGCGCTGCCGGCATTCCTCACAGAAGCTGCTTTCAAAGTTTTACGCCTGCAGAACGGAGCTGATGAGGGTTGGCGCTGGCAATTACCTACCGGGTAATAACCATCGCCAACACCGTTCTGAAGGAACGACTGTGCTCGTGACGCTTTGAAAACAGCTTCCAGCGGATTATTGGCGCCTTACAAGGCCGGATGATTCTACGGCAAAAAAAATCTAAAGGTAAGTTGCCTAACCAAGTTTGCTGGGTGATCAACCTTAGACAAAGGGCTAACATGCGGCATTGTTTCGCGGATTTGTGTGTCGTTGCCTATGCCCAACCAAACCATCAAGACCCCCTGCGTCGGCCTGTGCTCCACGGTTTACGGCGATCTCGTGTGCCGTGGCTGCAAGCGCTTCCACCACGAAGTGATCCTATGGAATGGCTATAACGAGGAAGAAAAGCGCGCGGTATGGCTGCGGCTCGAGCAACTGCTGGTGCAGGTGATGGCCGGTAAACTCGAAGTGTTCGACCCCAAGAGGCTGCGCGGGCAGTTGGAGCAGCGCAAGATTCGCTTTGTGCCGCACCAGTCCGAGTACTGCTGGGCCTACCAATTGATCGCCCGGGGCGCACGGGTGATTTCCAACCTGGAAGCCTATGGCATGGTGCTGCTGCCAGAGTTTCGCGACTGGGCGCTGCCGGAGCTGCGCGATGCGATTGATCGGGAGTTTTTTATCCTCTCGGAGGCGCACTACCAGCGCTACATCGCCCCGGGGTTCCTCAACGATGCATTTGCTGGCTGACACCGCACAGCAAAAATGTGGGAGCGGGCTTGCTCGCGAAGAGGGAGTGTCAGCCAATCAATTAATTGACTGACTGATCCGCCGCTTTCGCGAGCAAGCCCGCTCCCACAGGGGATTTTCAGTGAGTCACGCCTTGGTCGCCAGCGCTTCCAGATGATCCATCAGTTCCTGCGGCTTGAGCACCAGCACATCGCTCTGCACCTCGTCGAGCACCACCTCCGCCGTATTCCCGATCAATGCTCCGGAAATCCCGGTGCGCGCCACGGTGCCGATAATCGTCACCGCCGCCTGCCACTTATGCGCCGCATGGGGAATCAATACATCTGCCGGGCCTTCTTCGATGTGCAAATGGGTGTCGTCGATATCGAACTCGGCCTGGAACGTCTTGCACTGCTCGCGATAGCGCGCCTCGATGGTTTCCTTGAGCTGAAACGTCGGGTCACTGGCCGACAGCATGGGCGAGGGATGGGCGCTGATCACGTGCAATTGCGCCTTGGCCAGGCTCGCAATTTCGAAGCCGTGATCAATGATGGTGTTGTGCAGCGCCTGGTGCTCAGTGTCGTTGTTGCCCACATCGATTGCCGCCAGCACCACCTTGTCGGCCCAGGGCGTCGAGGTTTTCACCAGCAGCACAGGCGTTGGGCAATAACGCAGCAGCTTCCAGTCGGCCGGCGTCAACAAGGCCTTTTTCAGGGGGCTATCGGCGAAATGCTGCTTGATCACCAACCCACAGCCCTCGGCTTGCTGCACATCAATGATGGTTTCATGCAGGCTCTCATTCCACGCCTGCTCGGTGGTTACGCTGTAGCCGTCTTCATGCAGGCCGGACTTGAGTAGGCTCAGCAGCGCCGAATGCTCGTGTTTTTTGTCGCAGACCAGCAAATGCAGATGCGCGCCGGTGACCCCGGCGATCAGCTTGGCGCGCTTGAGCGCCAGGCTTTCCGAGTGCTCGGGCTCGATGACCACCAGGATGCTGCGGATAGCTTGCATGGACGGATCTCCAGAGACGCAATAAAAGGGGCCTTGCACAACTATAGTTGCTGCCCGCCAGACGTCATGTTGATGCACATCAAAGCCGGTGGCTGGTGGTCTGCGGTGGGGTCGGTATAATCGGCGCCCTTTTGTGATCTATTTGCCCGTGAGCCCGATGAACCTGCCCGAAATCCACGAATTCCTCGGCTGCCGCACCCCCGACGCCTGGGTCCAGGCTGCCTTGGCCGATCAGGCAACCCTGCTGATCGACCACAAGAACTGCGAATTCAAAGCTGCCAGCACCGCCTTGAGCCTGATTGCCAAGTACCACGCGCATGTTGACCTGATCAACATGATGTCGCGCCTGGCGCGCGAAGAGCTGGTACACCACGAGCAAGTCATGCGCCTGATCAAAAAGCGCAAAGTCGAGCTGCGCCAACTGCACGCCGGCCGTTATGCCTCGGGTTTGCGCAAAGTGGTGCGCAGCCATGAACCGGTCAAACTGGTGGACACCCTGGTGGTCGGCGCCTTCATTGAAGCGCGCAGTTGCGAGCGTTTCGAAGCGCTGGTGCCGCATTTGGACGAAGAACTCGGCAAGTTTTATTTCGGTCTGCTCAAAAGCGAGGCGCGGCACTTCCAGGGGTACTTGAAACTGGCCTACCAGTACGGCGACGCCAAAGACATCGCCCAGGTGATCGAGCGGGTCAGGGCGACCGAGCAGGAACTGATCGAATCACCCGACATCGAGTTCCGCTTTCACAGTGGCGTGCCAGCCTGAGGCGACGGCCACGCCCAGCAGTGCGGTGATCCCGGTCAGCAGCAGGATCACCGTTTGTGTGCCCAGCGGCGCCGCCAGCACGCCAATCAGCAAACCCGCCAATGGCTGCGACAGGTTGTTGAGCAGCGTGATCACGCCCACGGTTTTGCCAAAATCCTGTACCGGAATCACGCGCTGACGGGTGCTGCGCAGGTACACGTTAAACATCTTGTCGAAGCCGGTGATCAGCAGGAACCCGAGGGTATAGGCCCACACGCCGGGGCTGATGGCCGTGATCAGCGCACCCACGCCGATCATCGAATACGACAGGCCGCCCAGTACCTTCAACGGCAAGGTTGCGCGCGCCAGGTAAAACAGAATCCCGATCGTCACCACGGCGCCCGCGGCTTGCAGCAGGGCGTAGGTGTCCTTGCCGGCGCCATAGTGGCCGGTGACCATCGCCGCCGACGTGGCCAGCGTCACACCAATAATCAGATTCACGCCCACCGCCAGGGTGATGATCCGTTTCAAATCGGCGAGCGTGCGGATATGCCCGAAGGCAATGCGCAGCGGTTGAAGCCAGATGTCCCGGTGCTGCTCAAAGGTTGGCAGGCTCACCGCGCTGGTGCGCTGCCACAGCAGCATGGCCAGGTCCGCCAGCACAAATAGCCCGGCAACCCCCAGCACCACCCAATGCCAGGCCCAGACTTCAAGCATCAGCGCCGCCAGCAGTGGGCCGAGCACCAGGCCACTCTGGTCGGCGATTTGTGAATAGGAAAGGGTCTTGGCGTAGGTGTACTGCTTGAAAATATGCGGCATCAACACTTCGCGCGCCATGATGCCCTGGGTGGTCAGCACACCGCACAGTGCCGAGAGCATGACGATCCAGTAAATGCCGTCGAACACGCCGTACAAGGCCACGGCCACCACACAGGCCAGCGCCCGGTAGACCTGGCTGATATGCAGAATGCGCACCGGTGAGAGTTTGTCGCACACCGCGCCGCACACCGGGAAGGCCAGGTAACGCGGCAGTGACTCGACAAAAAACGCCAGGCCCGCCCAGGACACACTCCGAGTGGTCTGGAACACGATCAGAGGCACGATAAACAGCAGAATCTGGTCCGCCAGCCGCGACAGAAACAGCGAAACAAAGAACGCCAGGTAATCCTTGCGCATACAACTCCCTGTGAATGGCGTTAAAGATTGCAGGCTATTTGTTAAAAACTCTTAAAAGCATGAAGCTTGGTCGGTCACTGATGGCCAGCGGCTTCTGTTGAGCAGCTTGCCACCTATAATGCCTGCACTTCAATCCGCGCAGCCACACTGAGAATTTATGGAAAACCTGGGTCTGGGCAAGGTCCTGCTCGTTGAGGACGATGAAAAGCTGGCAGGGCTGATCGCGCACTTTCTGTCGCAACACGGTTTCGAGGTGCGGGTGGTGCACCGCGGTGACGAAGCCCTGGCCGCATTTCTCGACTTCAAGCCGAAAATCGTCGTGCTCGACCTGATGCTGCCCGGCCAGAGCGGCCTGCACGTCTGTCGCGGGATTCGTAACCTGTCCGACACGCCCATCGTGATCCTGACCGCCAAGGAAGACGACCTGGACCATATCCTCGGCCTTGAGTCCGGCGCCGACGACTACGTCATCAAACCCATAAAACCACCGGTGCTGCTGGCGCGATTGCGTGCGCTGCAACGTCGCCAGGTACCCGAGCCCACCGTGCGCGGCTCGCTGGAGTTTGGCCGGCTGGCGATTGACCGCAGTTGCCGGGTGGTCAGCCTGGGCGGTGACAAGATCGACCTCACCACCATGGAATTCGAACTGCTCTGGCTGCTGGCCAGCAGCGCGGGCAAGATCCTCTCGCGCGATGACATCCTCAACCGCATGCGCGGCATTGCCTTCGATGGCCTGAACCGCAGCGTCGACGTGTACATCAGCAAACTGCGCAGCAAACTCAATGACAACCCGCGTGAGCCGGTGTGCATCAAGACCATCTGGGGCAAGGGCTATCTGTTCAATCCATTTGCGTGGGAGGTTTAGATGCTGCGGCTGTTTCTGCGCCTGTACGTGATCCTGGCGCTGGGGTTGGCGGGCGCAATCTGGCTGGTCAACTACACCTTCGACGAGTTACTGCCCGAGGCCAACGAAACCTATAACCGTGAGGCGCTGCGCGGTCCGGCCTACGGCCTGGTGGAGCAGTTGCGACCCCTGCACGGCGAGGCCCGGCAGGCGCGCCTGGACGAACTGCAGCCCCATTATGGTTTGCGCCTCAAGCTGGTGCAGAGCGACACCCAGGCGCTGACCGAGCGCGAACAGCAGCTGCTGGCCGACGGCTTGCTGGTGGTGCGCGGGGATTTCATGGAATTCCTGACCAATATCGACGGCGGGCCGCAACTGCTGGAGATCAAACTGCCGGAAGAGCCCAAGTGGCTGTACCTGTGGGCCTATGGTTTTCTCGGCTTGTGCCTGGCCATCGTCCTGTATTTCTGGGTACGACCGCACTGGCGCGACCTGGAGCATATCCGGCTGGCCGCGCAACGCTTTGGCGACAACGACCTGGCGTCGCGCATCCTGCTGCCGCGCCGTTCCACCGTGCGCGAGCTGGCGGGGCACTTCAACCAGATGGCCGAGCGCATCGAAAGCCTGATCGCCAACCAGCGCGAACTGACCAACGCCGTTTCCCACGAACTGCGCACACCGATTGCGCGCTTGTCGTTCGAGCTTGATCAACTCAGGCAACAGGCCGACCCGCGACAGAGCCGTGAACTGATCGCCGACATGTACGCCGACCTGGGCGAACTGGAGGAAATGGTTTCCGAACTGTTGACTTACGCCAGCCTGGAACGCGGCGCCACCCAGGTTACCCGCGAAAACATCGAGGCCCACAGTTGGCTCGACAGCGTGATCGGCAGCGTGGCCCTGGAGGCTGAGGCGGCGGGTGTGCAGCTGTCATTGCGTACCTGTGAGGTCGACTTTATCCAAATCGAACCACGCTTTATGGCGCGTGCCGTGATCAATCTGCTGCGCAACGCCATTCGCTACGCCGAGCGCCGTGTTGAAGTGTCGTTGATCAGTTTTGGCAGCGGTTACGAAGTGCGCGTCAATGACGACGGCCCTGGTGTGCCGATGGACGGGCGGGCAAAGATCTTCGAACCCTTCCTGCGCCTCGACGCCAGTCGCGACCGCCGCACAGGCGGTTTCGGCCTGGGCCTGGCATTGGTAAAACGGGTCAGCCAGTGGCATGGCGGACAAGTGGAAGTGCTGGATTCGGAGTGGGGCGGAGCGTCGTTTCGAATGACCTGGGCGTATGCCGAGTAAGACTTGGCGTGGAATCAGCGATGCACAGGAGGGGAGCGGGCTTGCTCGCGAAGGCGGTGGTTCAGTCAGCTCATGTGTCACTGACACACCGCTTTCGCGAGCAAGCCCGCTCCCACCTTTGATCGAGTACAAACGAGCAGCACCCATCTACCTGATGCACTGCGATCCAACTGTGGGAGCGGGCTTGCTGGCGAAGGCGGTGGCTCAGTCAGCTCATGTGTCACTGACATACCGCTTTCGCGAGCAAGCCCGCTCCCACAAGTTGACCGCGTTCAGCTGCCAGCACCGCACTGCTTGGCTTTTTTGTGGGAGCTGGCTTGCCTGTGATGCAGGCACCTCGGTGTGTCAGGTACACCGGGTTGATGCTATCGCAGGCAAGCCAGCTCCCACCTTTGATTGTGTTCAGTCTTCAAGGTCAGGTCGGCTGTCAGGCCGCCTCGCCTTTGCTTTTGCTTCTACCACTCAGGTCGGCTACTAGGCCGCCGTGCTTTGCTTTTGATTTTGATCTCAGGCGCCCCGTTAAACCACGGCGGCCCACGGATTCAAGCCTTCGTTCGGGCACACCGAGCCTAGGCGAGGTGCCGAGTGGTGGGGCAAGAGCCCTTTGGTTACTTTGGGGCTTTTCCAAAGTGACCCGCCGTAAGGGCGGAACCATAAGCCGCCATCACCCAAACACCGGATATGTCCCCAACACCTACGCATCACCTACACCCGCCGCCGCCCCCCACCCATCCATTACCCCATCAAAACGCGTACTCAACCATCCCCAGCACCGACGCCTGCAACCGCCGCTCCACAATCGGGCTCTTGCCCGCCTCATCCGCCAAATACTGCACATCCAGCAAAGTCGAGAACTGCGTGTGCTCGCTGATCGGCACGCTCCACACCAGGTTCATGCCATTACTGATATTGCCCGCGCCCGCCTTGTAGGCCTTGAAGCGGCTCTGCGCCGCCTGCCCGGTAGTCACGCCGTACCAGGTCTGCAAGTACGCTCGATCACCAAAGTGACTGCTCAAGCTGGCCTCGACCGAACCGTAACGGCCTTCATACAGGTTGGTGCCCAGGCTCAGCTCCAGGTGGGTGTAAGCCCTGCCGGTGTCCGCGTGGTCGTCTTCCTTGAGCGCATGTTCCAGGGTCGCGCCGACAATCACGCCACCCAGGTTATAGCTGGCGCTCACCCCCAGTTGCGGACGCGCCTTGATCTCGCCCATGCCTTTGAGGCGCTTGGAGCCGGCATGCAAGCTCTGGTTTTTGTCCCTGCGCGCGCCGCTGGCGCCCACATACGCGCTCACGCTCAGGGCGTGGCCTTCGTAACCCCAGCCAAGCCCCTTGTCAGTGTCGAGAAAAATACCCCACGGGCTGACGATGGCGCCGCCCAGCAGCGGCGCGGTCATGCGTTCGTCGCTGCCGCTGTAGCGCGGCGCGTTGGCCACGCCGGCCTTGAGGCTGTATTGCCAGTCTTCGGCAAACGCGGTGTCGGCAGCGGCGAGCAGGCACAGCGAGGTGAACGACAGGCAGAAATGTTTTGAGCGCATCAGGGGGTTCGTCCGTGTCAGAAATTCAAGCGGTTGTGGGGAGAATTCGTGCGTTTGAAGGCGTAGCCCGACGCGCTGAGGCCATTGACCTGGCGGCTCACGGTGTCGCCCAGGCCATAGCCGTTGCCGGCCAGCACCGCGTGGGCGTTGTCGACGGGGAGCAGGATGTAGTCGGTCAGCGGCTCGTCGCGCAACTGGCCGCGAATCACCAGAAATCCTTCTTCCAGACGCACGCTGATGCCGCTCAATGGCGCATCGGGCTCGTGGGTGTTGAGCACTTGATACGTGCCGATGGTGTCGGCCCAGGCCAGGGGCAGCGGCGTCGGGTCGATGCGCTCGCCGATGGCGATGCGTTGGCCGTGAGTGCGCGCAGTGAGCATCTGGCGCCCCTGCACCTTCACCACATCAAGCTGCACGCGGCCCAGGTCGCCGAGGTCCTTGAGCCAGAAACCAAAGATTTTTTTCTGTGCGCGCAGCCAGCCCTGATCGTCGCGTAACAACTCGAAGCTCAAACCGGCCAACTCGCCCGACAACTGATGAGGCTCATCCTTGATCCGGAACACGCCCCAGGCCGTGGCATAAAAGCCGGCCAGGCGCTTGCGGTCGATGGCAGCCGGCACGTGACGCAATTTGAGCCCGTGACTGGGTGCCTGGCAGTCGTCGGCGCAGACCGCTTGGCCGGTCTGCGCCTGCAGCATCATGCGCAGGGTGTCGGTGGCAAGGCTGGCCACCAGGTCTTCGGCGTTACTGTCATTGGCCATGACGATCACGGCCATTTGCTGATCGGGCAGCACGCTCAGTTGCGCGGCAAAATCGTCGCCACCCCCGCTGTGCTGATACGTGCGTATCCCCGGGGCAACCGGTTCATCGCCACAGGGTGCCAGGAACCAGCCAAGGCCCACCTGGCAATCGAAGTCCAGCGCATTGCCGGTGTTTTGCTGGGTGAACATCTCATCGATCGACGCGCTGCCGATGACCCGGTTGCCTTTGTAGAGCCCATGCGCAAACAGCATCTGCACGTAGCGGCTGAGGTCTTTCGGGCTTGCCCACAAACCGCCGGCAGCGAGGTCGCGCACTTGCGCATCGGCACTGGCGACACCGTCTTCGTAGCCCAGCGCGCGGTAACTCATCTGCGCACCGGTACCGACAAAACTCGACTGGTTCATCTCCAGTGGCTTGAGCAGGCTGCCTTGCAACTGCGCTTCAAAAGCTTTGCCGCTGCTGCGTTCAATCGCGGCGCCGACCAACGAATAACCCAGGTTGGAGTAGGCCACCTGGGCACCCGGTGGGCTGCTCAGCCACACACCGGATACGCGCATCGGCATCTGGCCCATGGCGAAGGTGCTGCGCAGGTCGCGCAAGTGTTCGCTGGGCAAGCCCGACTGGTGACTGAGCAAGCGGCGCAAGGTGATCGCGCGGTCCGCTGCCGCCGGGTCGTCGTGAAAGCGTGAGCGGACATGGAACTCGCGCAGGCTCTGCTGGATCGGCGCATCCAGCGACAGACGCTGTTGCTCGACCAACTGCAAGGCCGCCGTGGCCGTGAGCAGTTTGGAGATGCCGCCAGCGCGAAACGCCGTATTGGCTGTCACCGGCACGCCCTGGGCTTTGTCGGCCATGCCGAAGCCGCGCGCCCAGATCAGCTCCTGGCCATTGACCAGCGCAATGGACAGGCCCGGCACATTTTCCCGGCCCATTTCACGCGGAATACGCGCTTGCAGGTAACGGATGATCGCGCCGTAATCGCCCTTGGGAATCGGCGGCGGGGCAGGCGGTTGCCCATGGCAACCGAGCGTGCCCAGCAGGCAACCCAACAGCGGAATACCGCGCAATGTGCGAAACATGAAGAGCACCCGCAGGCTTATTTGGATGCTCGAATGCTAGGGCGCGGCAGGCCAACAATCTTTGTGAGCTTTGTCGGGAAACTGTCAAAGACTGTTAACGCGACAGGCCCAAGCGTGCATGCCACTGGGCGATGGATTCTTCGGGGTATTCGTCGAACTGCAGGTCACCCTTGCGCACGCTGACTTCCACCCACGGCGCCTTGGAACCGAGCATCAGGTGCGTGTGCTCCGGCGGCACCGGCAACGGCGTGTCGATGGCCGAGGCAAACGGGTGAATCAGCTCCGGCCACTCCGGGCTGAACAGCCACAAGGCGCTGCTGCACTGCGAGCAAAAATGCCGTTCGGCAGTGCTCGCGTGCGCGCGGCTGGCGCCCTCGGGCTTGAGCCTGGCGTGGTAGATCGAGATGTGCTTGCGCCCCTGCACCTTCAGGCTATGGGTATCGCCGGCAAGGTTGATCGCGTAGCCACCGCTGCCTTGGGTTTTGCGGCAAATCGAGCAGTAGCAACGCTGATAGGGGTATGGATGCTGGCTGTTCAGGCTGAATGTGACGGCGCCGCAATGGCAGGATCCTTCGAGTTGCATGGGCTGACTCCTCAAGGCAGGTTGTAACAACGCTTTGCTAATACCTTAGCCTCAGGCAAGATTCCCCGCTTTGGTTTCAGGGAAGACACCCATGATTGCTCAGTTGCAAAGCGCTGCCACGCAAATCCGCCACGCTGTGCGCACGGCGACCGAAGGCTTGGTCGGGCGCGAGCAGTTGGCCGAGCTGATTGTGCTGGCGGCGGTCGCCCAGGAGCACATTCTGGTCATCGGCCCGCCCGGCACGGCCAAGAGCGCCGTGGTACGCCGAGTGGCGCAGTCCATGGGCGGGCGTTACTTCGAGTACCTGCTGGGGCGCTTCACTGAGCCGTCGGAGCTTTTCGGTGCCGTGGACCTGAAGAAACTGCGTGAAGGCACGGTGGAAACCGACGTCAGCGGCATGCTGCCGGAAGCCGATATCGTGTTTCTCGATGAAGTCTTCCTGGGCTCCACCGCCATCCTCAATACCTTGCTGGGCGTGCTCAACGAACGCCGCTTTCGCCGTGGCCATACCCAAATCCAATGCCCGCTGCGGGTGTGCGTCGGCGCGGCCAACGGCTTGCCGGACGATGAAGCGCTGGCGGCATTTGGCGACCGCTTCCTGTTGCACCTGTTCGTCGAGTCGGTGCCGGACAATCAACTGGAAGCCATGCTGGCGGGCGGTTGGCAGTCGGAACAGCGGCCCGTGCAACAGTTGCTCGGGTTGGCGCAGTTGGACACGCTCAGCCAGGCCCTGAAAAACGTCGACCTGGGCGCCGTGCGTCCGGCCCTGGCCCAGGCGATTCGGCGCCTGCGCGAAGCCGGCATCCCGTTGTCGGACCGCCGTATCGTCAAGTCCCAACGGCTGATCGCGGCTGCCGCGCTGCTGGGCGGGCGGCTGCAAGCCAGCGACGCTGACCTGTGGCCGCTGCTGTATGTGCTGCCGACCAAAGAGGCTCAGCAGCATGGCCGCGAGGTACTGCGCGACCTGTTTGCCGCGTCCAGCAACAGCCATTTGTTCAGCGCGGTCGAAGAGGCCACCTTGCAGCCGATGTCGCGCTTGAATCGCTTGCTCGAAACGGCCCAAGACTACCTGGCCCGCAGCGAGCCGCCCGGCAGCCCGGCGCTCGAAGGGCTGCTGCGCGAGATCGACGCCAACTTCAATAGCGAGACCATGCCGGAACCCTTGCAGCAGGTACGCGGGCAACTGTCCCGAATGCTGACGCCATGAGTGCCGACCACTACGCCTGGAGCTGGCGCCCGAGGCAGGTGCCGGCCGACCCTCAAGCCGCCGTTGCCTGGGGCGACGCCGCGCGCCGCTTGCATGCGCGCTTGCGGCTGCTCGCCGATGAACAGGCGGCGCGCTTGCACGCTACCGCCAATGGCAATGTATTGGTGGTCACCGGGGCGGCGGCGGATTTACCGTGGGTCGACGGCGTGGCCTACGCCGCAGTGCACCCCGGTGCGCCGGGGCTGTGGCTGCCCACCAGTTGGGAGCCGACAGCGCCGGTGGACGTGCTCGGCCAAACGCTGTCGGCACGGTTCAAGCGCTCGCCCTTGCTGTTATGGCGCGAACCGCAAGCCGTCGTGCCGTTGGATCGCCTGTTGCCGGTGACGGTTGAACACCTTCAGCGCATCGCGACGCAGTGGGGAGCCCGCCATGCAACTGCCTGAAGCCCTGCAACCCTGGCGCCAGTGGCTGGAGTGGTTTGCGCCGCAGCATCTACCGCTGTTCGCCGACTTGCTGGGGCGCCTCAACCCGGTGCTCGGGCCACTGCGCGGTCGGCAGCAAGGCGGGGTGCCGGAGCCGGATGGCGTGGGTGATCTGCAACGCCGTGGGCCTTACGAGCGCCTGCTTTCCAGCGAATGGCTGCTGGCCGATGAAGTGCCGGATGAGTTTATGCGCCGGGCTGTCGGCGGCGAGCATATGTTCCTGGCGCCGCAATACCGCGCCCGTGAAGCCAACCGCCTGATTGTCGTGCTGTTCGACGCCGGCCCGTTGCAGTGGGGCGCCGCGCGGCTGGTGCATATCGCCTTGCTGATGCTGCTGGCCCGGCGTGCCGAGGAGGCGGGCGCACAGTTGCGTTGGGGCATCCTGCAAGGCGCGCCGGTGCTGCATGCGTTCGATAGCGCGGGGCAGCTCAAACGGCTGCTCAAGGCGCGCACCTACGAAAGTGTCGCCCCGGCGCACTGGCACGCCTGGCAGGAATGGCTGGCCGCGCAGGGTGAGACGCTGGGTGAATGCTGGACCGTCGGGCAGCGCTTGCCCAAGGACACGAGCAAGACCTGTACACACCGGGTGCAGGTGCAGCGAAGCCTGGATGGCCAAAGTCTGTCCTTCGAATTGCAGGCCGGATCGGTGCGGCGCGTGCTGTTACCTATGCCGGATGAAGGGCGCGCGGTGCAACTGCTCAAAGGCCAGTTCGACGATGAAGGCCAGGCGACGCCGTCGAAGCTCGCACGTGCGGTGCCACGCGTCGCCTTGACCTTGCCGCCGGTAATCTCCAGCGCCGGCAACTATGTGGCGCTGCGCATGCTCGATGAGCCGGGCATGGTGGTGATCAAGCTGCCGCACAAGAACCAGAAAAAGTCCCTGGAGGTTCGACGCCGTCTGTGGGGCAAACATCAGCGCGTCTTGAGCACCACCTTTCACCACCGCAGCCTCGGGGCCGTGTTGAGTGATAACGACAGCCTGACGTTCTGGAACATCCCCGGTATGCCCACCGTCGACAAACCCAACCGTGAACAGCTGCAACTGCCACCGGGCACTGCGACGTTCCTGCCGAGCGTGTGGCTGCACAGTCAGAACTCCGTGCGCGTGTACTTGCTCGACAGCCAGGGGCGGCTTGCCTACTGGAAGTCGCGTGAACTCTGCCGGGTGGCGGATGACGTGATGAGCCTGGTGCAGGTCGACCCCTTGACCATCGCTTATGCGCGCAGCGAAGGCGGGCAGATCGTCGCGTATTCCGGGTCTGCTGACGGTTTACGTACCAATGGTCATGCGGTCGGCTCGGCAGCGGGCGTCAGCCAGGTGTTGCTGGCCGCCAACTTTTACTGGCGCCAGTACTGCGGCGGTTGCGCGCTGCTGACCACCGAGGGCGGCCACCAGAGTTGGCGCCTGGTGACCCATGAAAGTTTTCCGACCAAACACGAACAGATCGACTTGGCGCCCGGCTGGAAAGCCATCGGCCTGCACTACACGTACGCCCAACGGTCGCGTTACTCACTGGTGCTGCTGGGGCCGAACCAGCACAGCGTCGGGCTGTACGCCGAGGGGCAACAGCGCACGTTGTTCACCACCTCGGCGCCGATTGCCCGCGCGAGCTTTTGCCCCATGAGCGGCTTGATCGCCGTACTGACCACTGACCGCGAATTACTGGTTTACTCGGTTGGCGAGCGCGCCATGCGCTTGCAAGTGATGTGCAACCAGGCACCGCAGCTCACCCAGGACGCTGCCAATGCTTGAGCCAGAACAGCTGCTGATTCGCCGCCCGGTACTCACCGGGCACCAACAGATTGACGGCCTATGGTTTGCCGCCGAGCGTTTTGACGAAGGCGAGCGCAGGCGCTTGATCCTCGACTATTGGCAAACCGACGCGCGTGCCTATCGCTTTGCCGACGGCGACTTGTTGCAGTTCCACAGACCTTGCCCGGTGCATTGCGAAAGCCTGCTCGGCTGGCCGCTGATCCGCCAGGGCCGGGGCTTGTCATCTGCCGCGCTGCACCCGGAGGAGTTGCGCGGGCTGCCCGTTGCCGACCTGTGGCTGGTGCGCGGCAGTCATGTCCACGCCCTGCAGTTGCGCGATGCACAGGTGCTGAAGCCCGGGCTGTGGCTCGACATCAGCACCTACACGCTGCTTGACACCTTTGACTGCCATACCCCGTTGCCGGCAACGCTGCCGGAAGCGGTGGTCACCGACCTGCGTGAAATCCTCGGCGGGCCACTGGAGCCCGTCAGCCCGGAGCGCGAAGCAATCATGCAAGCGCTGCTGGAGCGCCCGCGTCACCCGCCGAGTAAAGGGCCGGGCGCCAGCGCGGCGTCTGCGCAAAACAACGCAAACGGCGCCCGCGAAGTCTCTTCCCCGGTGCTGAAAATCGTGATCGGCTTGCTCCTGCTGGGTGGGCTGGTCCGCCTCTTCGGCCAGAGCGAGCCCGCCGCCATGTTGGCCACCCACACACAGTCCCTCGGCGGCACGCTCCTGGGCGCGCTGATCTGGATGGTGGTGATCACCGCGCTGCTGTTCGGGTTGAACCGCTTCCTGCACCGTGGCGCCTCGGCACCCGCCAAAGCGGCGCCCAGGCCGGTGGCCCGCGCACCCGCTAACCCAGGCATCGCTGCGCGTGCCACCCCGCGCAGGCACAAACCTGCTGCGTGGCGCCGCCTGTTGACCCGGCTGACCCAGCATTCCCAGCTCTCCAAGCTGTATGGCAAACGCCAGGCCGCCTACATGCAGCGCATGTTGGAGATGTTCGAAGACGGCAATTTCGAAGAAGCCTTGCGTCACGCCATCCCCTTGAACGGTGGTGCCTCCAGCGGTGAACAGAGCTTTGGTACGCCCCAGCGTCGCGAGGACTTGAGCCTCAGCCAGCAGCATGGCCCGGCGCGCTCGATGCTGTTCGAAGACGACTTGACCGAGCACTTGCGCCAGGTGTATCGCCAGACCTTTGAGCGCCTGGACCGTGCTGGTCGTATCGAGGAAGCGGTGTTTGTACTCGCCGAATTGCTCAAAGAGCACCAGCAAGCCCTCGATTACCTGGAGAAACACGCGCGCTATCAGCAGGCCGCCGACCTGGCTCTGGCCTGGGACATGCCGCCCGCGGTGATCGTGCGCCTGCTGTGCCTGGCAGAGCAGTGGCAGCGCGCCGTGCTGGTGGCGCGGCGCGACAACGCGTTCGCCGACGCCGTGGTGATGCTCCAGGCCAAGTCGCCGGAAGCCGCCGACCGCTTGCGCCTGGAATGGGCCGAGTCGTTGATCGCCAAAGGCCTGTGGCTGCAAGCCGTCGATGTGATCTGGAGCCTGCCGGCTGAACGCCCACGCGCTGCGCAATGGCTGCTTAACGCCGAGGCGGCCGGCGGGCGCTTGGGCATTGAGGCGCTGGTTAAACGCGCGATCCTGTTGCCCGAAACGCTGCACGCTTACGGGCCGTGGGTCGAGCAATTGCGTGACGACCCCGCACGCGCCAGCGAACGCGCCGCCCTGGCGCAAGCCTTATTGCTGCACAAGGCCAACACCACCGCCCTGGCCTGGCTGGCCGGTGCCACCGTGCACGCGATTCTGGCCGATCAATTCAGCGATCAGGGCCAACTGACCCATAACCAGCTACAAGCGCTGGTCAAGATGAGTCGCGACAAAGCGCTTCAGGCAGACTTGCCGGGCCAGGCGCTGAAGCGCACGCCTGTGGTCTCGCTGGAGCGTTTGGGTGTACTCCGCGAGTGGTCTGCACCGGCCGCCGGCAGCCGGCCGATTTTCGACGCGGCGCCGCTGGAGGATGAGCGTTACCTGGTGGCGCTGGGCGAGGCGGGGGTGATGGTAGTGGATGCGGCGGGCGCAGCGTTGTTTCACTTTGCGGTGCCGGCGCAGAAGATCGTGATTGCCCATAGCCGACAGGTCGCGTTGGTGCTGATCTGGCGGGGGAATGTATGGCGCGTGAGCAAACTGGACCTGGTCAATCGTGTCGCCAAAGACCTCGGTGTACTGGCCATGGATGTCTTTGCAAACGCGTTTGATGGCAGCCGCTGGACCATCGGCAAAGGCCCGCAGTTGCGCGTGGTGGATGTTGATCGTGGCTTTGAAACGCTCTGGCATGTGAGTGATCTGCCGGAGTCGGTGCGGGCCATCAAGGTCGATGAACACAACGAATACCTGTGGTTGTCAGCGCCGGGTGGGTGCCTGATGCTGTGGCATTATCGTCTGCCGGAGCGGCGCCTGGTCAGCCGCGAAAGCGCGTTTGACATTGTGGCGACGGACTTCCAGGTTCCCAGTGCCACCGCTGAATCGGCGCAGTATCGGATCAAGCACGACGATGGCACACCCATTCTGGTCCTTAAGCAGCACGGGGTTAGAAAGGGCTACAGGCTGCCTGGCAACTTGCCGGACGAGGAATGGGATGAGTCCGTCAGCCCGTTTCTATTTGAGGACTGGTTGCTGATCAGTTATCGGGTTGAGGAGCACGACACCTGCTGGCACGTGATCCACCGTACCAGCGATCGGCTTTGCGTCACGTTGCACTGGCCGCAATCGCCGGCCCAGCTTCGCCGCCTGGGGTCTGATTTGTTGCTGTTCGACGGGCAGGGCCGACTGAGCCATATCAATATCGATACCGCCAGCCAGCGCAACATCAGCCTGCACTGAGTGGGTCCGGCATCAGGGTGGCAATCAGCGCCCGAATGGTGCCGGGCAGGGCTTCCAGTTCGCGCACCAGAATACTGCGCTCGCGAATCGCCCACGGCTCATCGAGTTTCACCGCCACCAACTGCATGGTCCGGCTGTGCCGCACAGCGGCCGACTCGGGGATGATGCCGATGCCCACGCCGGCCTCGACCATCCGGCAGATCGCCTCGAAGCTCGACACTTGGATACGCAACGACAAATGTTTGCCGAGACGCTCCACGTGTTCACGCAAAAAGCTCAACAGCGTGCTGCCTTCGTGCAGGCCGATATGTTGGTAGGCGAGGGTTTGGTCCAGCGTCACTGAAGGCTGGTCGGCCAACGGATGACCCACGGGCACCATCAGCACCAGTTCATCGGTGCTGAAGTGCAGCACTTGCAACCCCGCTGCTTCAACCGGCCCGGCGATGATGCCCATGTCGCTGGTGCCATCGAGCACGCCACGCACGATGTCGCGCGACAGGCGCTCCTGCAGGTCGACAGTCACGCCAGGGCGCTGGGACAGGAAGCCCGCCAACACCTCCGGCAAAAACTCGGTGACCGCCGTGGTGTTGGCGAAGATGCGGATGTGCCCGGCCGAATCCACGCCGTATTGGGTGAACTCGCTTTTCAGGTAATCCACCTGGCGCATGATCAGCCGCGCATGGTGCAGCAAACGTTCGCCCGCCGGGGTGATTTCCACGCCCCGACTGTCGCGGTACAGCAGTCGCGTGTCGAGTTGGCCTTCCAGCGCCTTGATCCGCGCACTGGCGGCGGCCGGCGAGAGAAACGCGCGCTTGGCGCCTTGGGTCAGGCTGGGGGATTCGGCGATATGGATAAACAGGCGCAGGTCAGCGAGATCGAAGTGCATGCAGAACACCTATTCGGCAACGGGGAAGATCAACTGTGGGAGCTGGCTTGCCTGCGATAGCGGTGGAGCAGGCAATGCATGTGCTAGCTGACACACCGCCATCGCAGGCAAGCCAGCTCCCACAGGGATATAGGGTGTGCATCGGTGAGTCGGCGTTCAGCATAACCGAACGCTGGTTTATTGAAATGCAAATTCTCAGAACGGGCAGGCGCTTGCATGATCCGGGGCAGACAGCCACTGCCCGAGGATTTTTACCCCATGAGCGCCACCGATTGGATCGGCCGAAGTGAAACCGCCCACGACCACCTGAGCCACAACCTGCTCAAGCGCATCGCCGCGACCTTCGGCGAAGCGGTGCCTCAGGAGGGCGAGGCCGTTCCACCGTTGTGGCAGTGGTGCTTCTTTCAAGACCCACTGCCGGAATCGGCGCTGGGCACCGACGGCCATCCAGCGCGTGGCGGCTTCCTGCCGCCGGCGGATAACCGCAATCGCATGTGGGCCGGTGGGCGCATCGAGTTCCTGCAGGCCTTGCGCGCCGGTGAGGCGGCCACCCGCGAATCGACCATCACCCACGTCGAAGAAAAGACCGGCCGCACCGGCTCGCTGCTGTTTGTCACCGTGCGCCATGACTATTCCCAGGGCGGCCGCCTGGCGATTCGCGAAGAACAGGACATTGTCTACCGCGAACCCACGCCGCCCAAGCAGGGCAGCGGCGAGGCACTGGCCCAGGGTCAATGGCAGGAGACTGTCGACCCCACGCCAACCCTGCTGTTTCGTTACAGCGCCGTGACCTTCAACGGCCACCGCATCCATTACGACTACCCCTACGTTACCGGCACCGAAGGCTATTCGGGCCTGGTGGTGCACGGGCCGTTGATCGCCACCTTGAGCCTGCGCGCGTTTTGCCGTGCCCATCCCGAAGCCACCCTGCGCCGGTTTGCCTATCGCGGCGTGCGCCCTTTGATCGCGCCGCAGCCGTTTGCACTGAGCGGGCGCGTGACGGCACCCGGCGTGGCGCAGTTGTGGGCCGGCAATGCCGAGGGCGTGGCGCAAACAGCCGAACTGCATTTCGAATAAAACCAGAACAACAGGCGGAGAGCCGTTAATGAACCCTAATGACAACGAAGAACTCAATGCCATCCGCGAAGGCGTGCGCGCCCTGTGCGCCGAATTCGATACCGCTTACTGGCGCAGGATCGACGAACAAAAAGGCTTCCCCGAAGCCTTCGTCAAAGCCCTGACCGACGCCGGCTGGCTGTCGGCGATGATCCCGGAAGAATACGGCGGCTCCGGCCTGGGCCTGGCCGAAGCCTCGGTGATTCTTGAAGAAGTGAACCGCTGCGGCGGCAATTCCGGCACGGTTCACGGCCAGATGTACAACATGTTCACCTTGCTGCGCCATGGCAGCGACGCACAGAAAAGCTTCTACCTGCCCAAGCTCGCCAGCGGCGAACTGCGTCTGCAATCGATGGGTGTCACCGAGCCCACCACCGGCACCGACACCACCAAGATCAAGACCACCGCGATTCAGCGCGGCGACAAATACGTGATCAACGGCCAGAAAGTCTGGATCTCGCGGGTGCAGCATTCCGACCTGATGATCCTGCTGGCGCGCACCACGCCACTGGCTGAGGTGAAGAAAAAATCCGAGGGCATGTCGATCTTCCTGGTGGACCTGCGCGAAGCCATCGGCAACGGCCTGACCGTGCAGCCCATCGCCAACATGGTCAACCACGAAACCAACGAGCTGTTCTTCGACAACCTGGAGCTGCCGCTCGACAGCCTGATCGGCGAGGAGGGCAAGGGCTTCAAATACATCCTCGACGGCCTGAATGCCGAGCGCACGCTGATTGCCGCCGAATGCATCGGCGACGGCCGCTGGTTTATCGAAAAGGCCAGCGCTTATGCCCGCGACCGCGTGGTATTTGGCCGACCTATCGGGCAGAACCAGGGCGTGCAGTTCCCGATTGCCGAAGCGCACATCGAGATTGAGGCAGCGGACCTGATGCGCTGGCGCGCGTGCGAGGAGTACGACAGCGGCCAGAATGCCGGGGCCAGCGCCAACATGGCCAAGTACCTGGCAGCCAAGGCGTCGTGGGAAGCGGCCAACGCCTGTCTGCAAACCCACGGCGGTTTCGGGTTTGCCTGCGAGTACGACGTGGAACGCAAATTTCGCGAAACCCGCCTGTACCAGGTGGCACCGATTTCCACCAACCTGATCCTGTCTTACGTGGCCGAGCATTTGCTCGAACTGCCACGCAGTTTCTGAGGGCCTGACCATGAGCCATACCCAAGCCCTGTGTCGGTTCCTCGCCGAGTTGAACTACGAACAGTTGCCCGAAAACGTGCTGGCGCGCACCGAAGACCTGTACCTGGATTGGCTCGCCTGCGCATTGGCGAGCAAGGGCGCGCACCCGATTCCTTTGTTCGAGCGCTATGCGCACGAGATGGGCCCGAGCAGCGGCCCGGCGCAGATTATCGTCAGTGGCGCCAGCAGCAGCGCGTATTTCGCCGCGCTGGTAAACGGCGCTTCGTCCCATCTGGTGGAGCAGGATGACCTGCACAACAGCTCGGTGCTGCACCCGGCCACGGTGGTGTTTCCAGCAGCCTTGGCCGCCGCGCAAGACCTCGGCAAGTCCGGTCGCGAGTTGCTGCTGGCGTCGGTGGCCGGTTATGAGGCCGGGATTCGCATCGGCGAATTCATGGGGCGTTCTCACTACCGCATCTTCCACACCACGGCGACTGTCGGCACCCTGGCGGCGGCCGTTGCGGTGGGCAAGCTGCTGGATTTCAACGAAGAACAATTCATCAATCTGCTCGGCAGCGCTGGTACTCAGGCCGCGGGGCTGTGGGAATTCCTGCGTGACGCTGCCGACTCCAAGCAACTGCACACCGCCAAGGCTGCCGCCGATGGTTTGCTCGCCGCGTACCTGACCGCGGACGGCCTGACCGGCGCGCGCAATATTCTTGAAGGCGACCAAGGGTTGGCCGCGGGCATGTCCAGTGATGCGCAGCCGAGCCAATTGTCGGCCGGCCTGGGCACGCGCTGGGCGCTGCTGGAAACCTCGTTCAAGTTTCACGCCTCGTGCCGCCACACCCATCCTGCCGCCGATGCGCTGTTGGATTTGATGCAGCGCGAAGGGCTGGGCGCCGATCACATTGCGCGCGTGGAAACCCGTGTGCATCAGGGCGCCATTGATGTACTGGGCCGCGTGGCAGTACCCACGACCGTGCACCAGGCCAAGTTCTCCATGGGCACGGTGCTCGGCCTGATCGCCGTGCATGGCAAGGCCGGGCTCACCGAGTTTCACCACCTGGCGCTGACCGATCCCGCCGTTGCGAGCTTTCGCGACAAGGTCAGCATGACGCTGGACCCAGAAGTGGACGGCGCCTACCCGCAACGCTGGCTGGGCCGTGTCAGCGTCACCACCACCGACGGGCGCACGCTGCACGGCGCCATCGATGAGCCCAAGGGCGACCCGGGCAACACCTTGAACCGTGAGGCGCTGGCGGACAAATTCCAGCGCCTGACCCACTTCAGCGGCGCCCGCACGCCGGCCCAGGCGGATGCACTGATCGATAAGGCCTGGAACCTGCGTAACGCCGCGTCCATGGCCCACTGGCTTTGAGGAATTGTGATGACTCATCAACGACCGCTGGACGGCATCACTGTCGTCAGCCTGGAACACGCGATTGCCGCGCCATTCTGCACGCGGCAACTGGCCGATTTGGGCGCCCGCGTCATCAAGATCGAACGCCCTGGCGCTGGTGATTTTGCCCGCGGCTACGACGAGCGCGTGCGCGGCCTGGCCTCGCATTTTGTGTGGACCAACCGCTCCAAGGAAAGTCTGACCCTGGACCTCAAGCAGGACGAGGCGGGCGCCATCCTCGACACCTTGCTGGCCGACGCCGACGTACTGGTGCAGAACCTCGCACCCGGCGCGGCCGCGCGCATGGGCTTGTCGTTCGAGGCGCTGCACGCGCGTTTCCCGCGGCTGATCGTCTGCGATATTTCCGGCTATGGCGAGGGCGGGCCTTACGAGAAGAAGAAGGCCTATGACTTGCTGATCCAGAGCGAGGGCGGCTTCCTGTCGGTGACCGGCGGCCCCGGTGACGACCAGATGGCCAAGGCCGGTTGTTCCATCGCCGATATTTCGGCGGGCATGTACGCCTACAGCGGCATCCTCTCGGCGCTGCTGTTGCGCGGCAAAACGGGCAAGGGCAGCCGCATCGACGTGAGCATGCTCGAAAGCCTGGTGGAGTGGATGGGCTACCCGATGTATTACGCGTTCGAAGGTGCGCCGCAACCCCCGCGCGCCGGGGCGGCGCATTCGACGATTTACCCGTATGGGCCGTTTCCCACCGGCGACGGCGGCACGGTGATGCTCGGTTTGCAGAACGAGCGCGAATGGGCGGCGTTCTGCGACAAGGTGCTGCTCACGCCTGAATTGGCCACCGATGCGCGTTTCTCGGCCAACTTCAAGCGTTCGGCCAACCGTGAGGTGCTGCGCCAGATCATCGTCGACAGCTTCGCGCAGCTGAACGCCGAGGCGGTGATCCAGCGTTTGGAAGACGCGCAGATTGCCAGTGCGCGCGTCAACGACATGCAGGGCGTGTGGGACCACCCGCAGCTCAAGGCGCGAGGCAGCTGGCGCGAAGTCCAGAGCCCGGCCGGGCCATTGCCGTCGCTGCTGCCACCGGCGCGCAATGCCGCGTTTAGCCCGCGTATGGATGCCGTACCGGCGCTGGGGCAGCACAGCCAGGGCATCCTCGAACAGCTCGGCTACTCGGGTGAAGCCATCGATACTTTGCGTGCGCGCGGCGTTATCTAATAAGGAATTCAAGTGATGCCAAAGCCTTTGGTTCGTTCGGCCTTGTTTGTGCCCGGCAGTCGCCCGGAGCGGTTTGCCAAAGCGTTGGCCAGTGGCGCCGATGCGGTGATTGTCGATTTTGAAGACGCGGTCGAAGAGCCGCTCAAACGCCAGGCGCGGGATAACCTCGGGGCGTTTCTGCAAGGCCATCTTCAGGCCCAGGTGTGGGTGCGTATCAACGCGCCGGAGCATGCCGAGCATGTTGCGGACGTGGCGTTCTGCAAAGCCCATGCAAATGTGGCAGGCGTGCTGCTGCCCAAGGTCGAGAGCGCGGCGCAGGTCGCCGTGGTCGCGGCCACCGGCAAACTGATCTGGCCGATTATCGAAAGTGCGCGGGGGTTGTTGGCGGTGGCTGAAATCGCTCGTGCGCCGCAGGTGGAGCGCCTGTCGTTTGGGGGCCTGGACCTGGCGCTGGATTTGAACCTGAGCAGCCATTCCGCGGCCGCACAGTTCGCCCTCGACCAGGCACGCCTGGCGTTGATCGTGCATTCGCGTGCGGCAGGGCTGGTTGCGCCGCTGGATGGCGTGCACCCGGCTATCGATGACCCGGAAGGTTTACGGCGTTCGATCCGGCACGCCTACGAGATGGGCTTTGCCGGCGCGTTGTGTATTCATCCCAAGCAGGTTGCGGTGATCCACGCGGCCCTGGCGCCGAGTGCTGAAGACCTGGCGTGGGCCAGACGCGTGGTGGATGCCGGCGCGCATGGGGCAGGGGCCTATCAAATTGATGGGCAGATGGTGGATGCGCCGGTGCTGCTGCGCGCACAGAGGTTGCTGGCGGCCCGACGCTGACTGACGAAACCGAATCAAAATGTGGGAGCGGGCTTGCCCGCGAATGCGGTGGCTCAGCTAACAAATCTGCTGCCTGACACACCGCTATCGCAGGCGAGCCAGCTCCCACACTTGATCTTCACTGTTCTGAAGATCGGCGTTCGCCCACGCCGAACGCAGGTATCTAAAATTCGAAATTCACTACACACGTGACATCAGGCACCTTGCCCTACAACACAACAATAAGAAGGTGATTGTCCATGCTCAAGCTTTCTCGGGCGCTGCTGTGCGCCGCCACTTTGTTTGCCGCGGGCCTGGCCCAGGCGGCGGACCCGATTGTGATCAAGTTCGCCCACGTGGTCGCCGAAAACACCCCCAAAGGCCAGGGCGCGCTGCTGTTCAAGAAGCTCGCCGAAGAGCGCCTGCCGGGCCGCGTCAAGGTTGAGGTGTACCCCAACTCGTCGCTGTTCGGCGATGGCAAGGAGATGGAAGCGCTGTTGCTGGGCGACGTGCAGATGCTGGCGCCGTCCCTGGCCAAGTTCGAGCAGTACACCAAGCAAGTGCAGATTTACGACCTGCCGTTTTTGTTCAACGACCTGGCCGCCGTCGACCGCTTCCAGGCCGCCCAGGGCAAGGACCTGCTGACCTCGATGCAGGACAAGAACATCCTCGGCCTGGCGTATTGGCACAACGGCCTCAAGCAACTCTCCTCCAACAAAGCCCTGCACGAACCCAAGGACGCCCGTGGCCTGAAGTTCCGCGTGCAGGCTTCCAGCGTGCTTGAGGAGCAGTTCAAGGCGATCCGCGCCAACCCGCGCAAGATGAGTTTTGCCGAGGTCTACCAAGGCCTGCAGACCGGCACCGTCAACGGCACCGAGAACACCTGGTCGAACTATGAAAGCCAGAAGGTCAACGAGGTGCAGAAGTACTTCACCGAGTCCAACCACGGCCTGATCGACTACATGGTGATCACCAACGCCACGTTCTGGAACGGCCTGCCGCCGGACATCCGCGCCACCCTGGACCAGATCATGCTTGAGGTCACTGTGGAGGTGAACAAGCAGGCCGAGGCGCTGAACCAGTCGGCCAAGCACAAGATCATCGACGCCAAGACCAGCGAAATCATCGAACTGACCCCCGAGCAACGCCAGCTCTGGCGCGAAGCCATGCGCCCGGTGTGGCAGAAGTTTGAGGGCGAGATTGGCGCTGACCTGATCAAGGCGGCGGACGCGTCCAACCAGTAGTTGGGCGAGCCCCCAAACCTACTGTGGAAACGGCTTTATGTGGGCGCTGGCTTGCCTGCGATGCAGGCGACTCGGTGGATCTGTGGAACCGGGTTGATCCCATCGCGGGCAAGCCCGGCTCCCACAGTGGTTCGCTCACACCTGTTGATCCGGTTTCCACCCCGACATCATTCCCGCTTCGCGAGGTTTTGCCATGCAAACGCTAAGGCGCGTCTGGGAGCACCTGGAGGAAGGTTTTATCGCCTTCCTGCTGGCCGCCATGACCCTGGTGACATTTGTCTACGTCATGCTCAACAACATCTACACGCTGTTCTTTTCCCTGGCGGACAAGTGGGCGTGGAGCAGCAATTTCTTCAATGCCCTGGGCGATCACACCATGACCTGGGCCCAGGACATGACCTGGAGCGTGGCGCTGACCAAGGCCATGTTCGGCTGGTTGATTTTCTTCGGCATCTCCTACGGTGTGCGCACTGCCGGCCACCTTGGCGTGGACGCGCTGGTCAAGCTGACCAGGCGCCCGGTGCAACGCTTGCTCGGCATGCTCGCGTGCCTGTGCTGCCTGGCCTACGCGGGGCTGTTCATGGTCGCCAGCTACAAGTGGGTGAGCGCGGTGATGAGCGCCCATATCGGCGCCGAAGACCTCGACCAATACGGCGTGGACGTCGGCGATATCGTGATCATCGTGCCGATTGGTTTTGCCCTGGTGTTCATCCGCTACCTGGAAATTTTCTACCGCATTTTCACCCACCGTCAGGTCGGGTTGGGCCTTGCCGACGAGGCCGGCGAGGCCAGCAAGTTGGCCGGCAGCCATGAGGAGCGTCACTGATGGCCGTGCTCTGTCTGTTTTTGCTGTTGTTTGTGTTCATGTTCCTGGGCGTGCCGATTGCGATTTCCCTCGGGCTGTCCGGCGCGGTGTCGATCTTGATGTTCAGCCAGGACTCGGTGAGTTCGCTGGCGATCAAGCTGTTTGAAACCTCCGACGCCTACACCTTTCTGGCGATTCCGTTCTTCCTGCTGTCCGGTGCGTTCATGACCACCGGCGGCGTGGCGCAGCGCTTGATCGACTTTGCCAACGCCTGTGTCGGCCACATCCGTGGCGGCCTGGCGATTGCGGCGGTGTTGGCGTGCATGCTGTTTGCCGCGCTGTCGGGCTCATCGCCGGCGACGGTAGCTGCGGTGGGTTCGATTGCCGTGGCGGGCATGGTGCGCTCCGGTTACCCGAAGGAATTCGGCGCGGGGATCATCTGCAATGCCGGCACCCTGGGCATTCTGATTCCGCCCTCGATAGTGATGGTGGTGTACTCGGCGGCCACCGAAACCTCGGTGGGCAAGCTGTTTATGGCCGGCGTCATTCCAGGCTTGCTGCTGGGCTTGATGTTGATGGTCGCGATCTACATCGTCGCGCGCATCAAGAAGCTGCCGGCTCAACCGCGTGCCACCTTTCGTGAATGGCTGACCTGCGCGCGTCGCGCCTTCTGGGGCTTGCTGTTGCTGGTGATCATCCTCGGCGGCATTTACAGCGGCATGTTCACCCCGACCGAAGCCGCAGCGGTGGCGGCGGTGTACTCGGCGTTCGTGGCCTTGTTCATCTACAAGGACATGAAGTTGCGTGACTGCCCCAAGGTGTTGCTGGAGTCCGGGCGCCTGGCGATCATGCTGATGTTTATCATCGCCAACGCCATGCTGTTCGCCCACGTGCTGACCACTGAACAGATCCCACAGGAAATCACGGCCTGGGTGATCTCTGAAGGCCTCACGCCGATCGGCTTTCTGATCATGGTCAATATCGTGTTGCTGGTGGCGGGCAGCTTTATGGAGCCGTCGGCCATTGTGCTGATCCTGGCGCCGATCTTCTTCCCGATTGCCATGAAGTTGGGCATCGACCCGATTCACCTGGGGATTGTGATGGTGGTGAATATGGAAATCGGCCTGGTGCACCCGCCCGTGGGGTTGAACCTGTTCGTGACCTCGGCGGTGACTGGCCTGACCTTGGGGCAGACCATCCGCGCGGCATTGCCGTGGCTGATGATCTTGCTGGTGTTCCTGATCATGGTGACTTACTTGCCGTTTATCTCGCTGGCGCTGCCGCACTGGTTGGGGATGTAGCACGGTCAAAAATGTGGACGCGGGCTTGCTCGCGAAAGCGGTGTGTCAGGCAACACTTTCACCGACTGACACTGCGCCTTCGCGAGCAAGCCCGCGCCCACAGTTGATGTGTGCGAGGCCTTAGTGATCTATCGCGCTCAAGATCGCGTGTGCCACTTTGACTCGTTCAGCGTTGGGGTAATTCTTGTTCGCCAGCATCACCACGCCCATGTCCTTGCTCGGCACGTACACCACGTACGCCCCGAAACCGCCGGTCGAGCCGGTTTTGTTGTACAGCACGTTGGCCGGTTGCGGCTGTGCGGGCGTCAGCCAGTTGACCTTGTGGGGCTCCATCGCCATAGGCGTGGAGTTGCCCTCCAGCAAGGCTTGCAGCGTGACCGGGTAGGGGTAGCGTTCCCAGCCCAGGCCCTGGGTCATGCCGTTCACGGTGTAATAGCCCGCGTGGGTGGTGGCAATCGCCTGTTGCAGGGGTTTTTCCAGGGCTTGTGGGTGCATGTTCACCATCACGTAGTGAGCCAGGTCCTGGGCGCTGGTCTTGATGCCGTAGGCTTCGCTGTCCAGCGCGCCGGGGCTGACGCGTACCGGCTTCTGGTTGCTGTCGTAGCCTTGGGCGTACAAGCCGGATTTTTCGGCGGGCACGCTGACGTGGGTGTTGGTCAAGCCCAGCTTGGGCAGCAGGGTTTTTTCCATGGCCACGTTGAACGGCTGGCCCAGGCTTTGCGCCGCCAGATAGCCGAACAGTCCGATGCTTGGGTTGGAATACAGGCGTTGTGCGCCCGGTGCGTAAGTGGGCTTCCAGTGCTGAAAGTAGCCGAGCATGGCCTCGGCGCTGTCGTCAGCGTCGGGAAATTGCAGGGGCAGGCCGCCGGGAGTGTAGGTTGCCAGTTGCAGCAGGCTGATCTTGTCGAAGGCGCTGCCGGCCAATGCCGGCAGGTGCTGGCTGGCGGTGTCCGAGAGCTTGAGCTTGCCGGTCGCCTGGGCGTAACCGCCGAGGGTGGCGGTGAAGGTTTTACTCACCGAGCCGACTTCAAACAGGGTGTTTTCGCTGACCGGCTGCTTGGCTTCCTTTGACGCAGTGCCGTAGTTAAAGTATTGCACCTTGCCGTCCTGGACCACGGCGACCGCCAGGCCCGGAATGGCCTGTTGTTGCATCAACGGTTTTACGTTGGCATCTACCACGGCCTGCAGGTCGGTGGCGGCCAAGCAGTTGCCGGCCGCCGCCAATACGGCCAGCGCGGTTAAATTACGCACTCCAAACAGAGACAGTTGGGGCATGATGTGGCTTCCATGAGAATGATCGATTGAATAGATAGCCTGCGCAGGCGCCGCAAATGTAGGCAGTTTGCCCATCGCGAACAACCGATGATATCTCGCACCAGCCATTAGAAAATCTGGGGTCAAGCATGCTGCGTTCCCATTTGCCGCTCAATGCCTTGCGTGCCTTCGAGGCGTCGGCCCGCCATTTGAGTTTTACTCGCGCGGCCATTGAGCTGTGCGTGACCCAGGCGGCGGTCAGTCACCAGGTCAAAAGCCTGGAGGCCCAACTCAATGTAGTCTTGTTCAAGCGCCTGCCACGCGGCTTGATGCTGACCCGTGAAGGCGAAACGTTGCTGCCGGTGGTGCGTGAGTCGTTTGATCGTATTGCCCAGACCCTCAGCCAGTTCGAAGGCGGACATTACCGCGAAGTGCTCACGGTGGGGGCCGTCGGCACCTTTACCGTGGGCTGGTTGCTGCCGCGCTTGCCGGACTTCCACGCGCGCTACCCGTTTATCGACCTGCGCCTGTCCACCCACAATAACCGCGTCGACGTGGCCGCCGAAGGCCTGGATTACGCGGTCCGCTTTGGTGCCGGCGCCTGGCATGGCACCGACGCCTGCGAACTGCTGGCGGCGCCGTTGACCGTGCTGTGTACGCCAAGCATTGCTGAGCAGTTGCGCACGCCCGTCGATTTGTTGAAACACACCTTGCTGCGCTCCTACCGCGCCGATGAGTGGAGCCTGTGGCTCCAGGCCGCCGGTTTGCCCGCCGATACCCTGATACCGCGCAGCATTGTGTTCGACTCCTCACTGGCGATGATGGAGGCTGCGCTGCAAGGCATCGGTGTAGCGCTGGCGCCGGCGATGATGTTTTCGCGGCAACTGGAAAGCGATGTGATCCGCCAGCCGTTCGGCATCGGCATCACCACCGGCAGTTATTGGCTGACGCGCTTGCAGTCGCGGGCCGAAACCTCGGCGATGCTGGCGTTCAAGGCGTGGCTGCAGGACGTGTGTGCACAGCCGGGAAAACTGTCTTAATGCCACTATCTTGAAACAAAATGAAACATCTCTTGGCGGCGAAGCTCTACTGTATCTCCCGCACTGAGTTCATCCATGAAGACCCCGCGCCCCGCCGACCGCATGCCCCACCTCACGCAACTGCGCAATTTGAAAATGGCGCGCTCTGCCCACGCCTATGTGCGCGGCAGCACGGTGCAGTTTTATGAATGGCTGCACAGCCAGCCCGGCCGTCGCTTGCCGCATGGCCCGGCGATTTGGATTTGCGGCGACTGCCACGCAGGCAATCTGGGCCCGACCGGCGATATCAAGGGCCGTATCGACATGCACATCCGCGACCTTGACCAGACCGTGATCGGCAATCCGGCGCACGACCTGGTGCGCCTGGCCTTGTCGTTGGCCACCGCCGCCCGCGGCTCGGACCTGCCGGGAGTGACCACCGCGCGCATGCTCGAAGAGATGATCGGCGGCTACGAACAAGCCTTCAAAGACAAGCCCGACGAAGCACCGCCACGTCCCTCCCAGGTCAAGGCCGGCATGCGCAGCGCGGTGGAGCGCACCTGGAAAAACCTGGCGCGTGAACGCATTGAAAACGTGCGGCCGACGATTCCACTGGGCAAGCACTTCTGGGCTTTGTCGCGGGCCGAAAAGGGCGCCCTGCAAACCCTCTGCGCCTCGGATGAAATCCACCAGTTGGTCACCTCGCTCAAAGGCCGGCCCAAAGACGCCAAGGTTGAGCTGCTGGACTCAGCCTATTGGGTCAAGGGCTGCAGTTCCCTCGGCTTGCTGCGCTATGCAGCACTGCTGGGCGTTGGTGACAAGGATGATCAGGAATATTGCCTGATCGATATCAAGGAGGCGGTTGGCGCGGCTGCACCGCGTACACCGCGCGCGAAGATGCCCCGCGACAATGGGCGGCGGGTGGTGGAGGGCGCGCGTCAGCTGTCACCGGGCCTCGGAGAACGCATGCTGGCGACGCGTTTTCTCGACCATGGGTTTTTTATCCGTGAGTTGCTGCCCCAGGACATGAAGCTGGAACTGGATGAACTCAGCGAAACCGACGCCATGCACGCCGCCGGTTACCTGGCCCGCGTGGTCGGCATCGCCCATGCCCGGCAGATGGACCGTGACACGCGCAAGCAGTGGATGGCGGTGCTGCAGGAAAACCGCTCCAAACAGCTGGATGCGCCGTCGTGGTTATGGACCAGTGTGGTGCAGTTGGTGGGGAGTCATGAGCAGGGTTATCTCAACCATTGCCGGCGGTATGCCCTCGAACACTGATCTGGAAAACAGCGACTACTCCATGTGGGAGCGGGCTTGCTCGCGAAGACGGTGTGCCAGCCGGCTGATTGGGCGCTGACCCACCGCATTCGCGGGCAAGCCCGCTCCCACATGGGTTCTGTGTTGTGACAGGAGAAGCGGGGTTATTTCCAAGCTGAGCGCTGACTTGTTGTGGCGAGCGGGCTTGCCCCGCGTTGGGCTGGGAGAGGCGGGGTCAGGCCCCGGTTCTAGCATTAACCGTGGTCTGACCCTTATGTCCCTCTTATGTCCCTTATTTCTACCCTCGAACACTAATCTGGAAAACAGCGACTACTCCATGTGGGAGCGGGCTTGCTCGCGAAGGCGGTGTGCCAGCCGGCTGATTGGGCGCTGACCCACCGCGTTCGCGGGCAAGCCGGCTCCCACGTGGGTTCTGTGTCGTGACAGGAGAAGTGGGGTTATTTCCAAGCTGAGCGCTGACTTGTTGTGGCGAGCCAGCTTCCACATTTCAGCTCGGGGCTAGGCCAGGTATTTGTGGAACCAGCCTAGGGTTCTTTCCCACGCCAGATTCGCCGCCGCCTCGTCATACCGGGGCGTTGAGTCATTGTGAAACCCGTGGTTGGCGCCCTTGTAGATGTACGCCTCGTACGTCGTGCCCGCCGCCTTCAACGCCTTTTCATACGCCGGCCAACCTTCGTTGATGCGCGTATCCAGCTCGCCGTAGTGCAGCATGATCGGCGCCTTGATGCGCGGCACATCTTTGGCCTCCGGCTGTTTGCCGTAGAACGACACCGCCGCGCCCAACTCCGGATAGGCTACCGCCGCCGCATTGGTCACGCCGCCGCCATAGCAGAAGCCGGTAATCCCGACTTTGCCGGTGCTGTTGTCGTGGTGCATCAGCCATTCGATGGCGGCGAAGAAGTCGTTCATGAGTTTTTCGGGGTCGACTTTCTGTTGCAGTTCCACGCCTTTTTCATCGTTGCCGGGGTAGCCGCCCATCGAGGTCAGGCCGTCTGGCGCCAGGGCGATGAAGCCGGCTTTGGCCAGGCGGCGGGCGACGTCTTCGATGTAGGGGTTCAGGCCACGGTTTTCGTGAACCACCACCACCGCCGGCACCTTGCCGCTGGCCTTGGCCGGGCGTACCAGGTAGCCGCGCACCGTGCCGTTGCCTTTGGGCGAGGGGTAGGTGATGTAGTCGGCGATGATCTCCGGGTCGGTAAACTTGACCTGTTCGGCCAGCGCGTAGTTGGGGCTCAGGGCCGCCAGCAGCGCAGAGGCGGTGAGGCCGCCAAAGGTGAACAGTGCGGCGCGGTCGAGAAATTCGCGGCGGTTGAGCTTGCCATGGGCGTAGCCGTCGTAGAGTTCCAGCAGTTCGGGGGCAAAGTCTTTCGCGGTGAGACGAGTCATCGGTGCATTCCTCGATTAGCGGTGGCAATCAATGTAGACCAGGATCAGCCCGCGCGACCATGGGCGGCAGCCGCCAGTTGGCCGGTATCGACGCGCACGAACACCGAGTCACCGATGGCGGTGAGCACCTCACCGGCGTACACCTCGCAGACCACGCGGCTCTTGCGCCCCACCTCGCCCTCAACCCGCGCGCGCAGGCTCAGCGTGACGCCCATGGGCGTGGGCTTGATGAATTTGATGCCGAGGTTGCCGGTGACGCAATCGATGCGCGGCGAGCTGCCGGGTTCACGTTGCTCGGCGCGGTAGTGATAAGCCATGGCCGTCCAGTTGGAATGGCAGTCCACCAGCATGGCGATCAGGCCGCCGTAGACCAGATCGGGCCAGCCGCTGTATTTGGCCTCGGGCTGATGCTCGGCGATGACATGGATGCCATCGGCGTCCCAACGGCTTTTGATGTGCAGGCCATGCGGGTTGCTGCCGCCGCAGCCGTAGCAGATGCCTTCGGGGGCGGTGGTGTCCTGCAGAGAAGGGGTGGGCATGAAAAGTCCTTATTGTTTTTCGCGACTACTCTGTTTAGCAGGACGCGCGCCCGATGGGAATAAATCCATGCCATGGCGTGTTAGCTCAGCACGTGTGTCCTTTTCTCTCGCGGAGCGTTTCATGAAGCGTCGAATGTCCAAGGTGTTCTTGCTGGCCCTCGTCTTCGGTTGGTTTTCCAGCGCGCAGGCTGTGGAATACAAAGACGTCAACCGCACCGCCAGCCAGATCAGCTTTACCTTCCAGCAGTTCGGGCAGCGAGTGTATGGCACCTTCAGCGACTTTGAAGGCACCCTGACGTTCGATACGCAAAAGCCCGAGGCGGCGCATGCGTTGCTCAAAATCCAGCTCGCCAGCATCGACGCCGGCAGCCCGGACGCCAATACCCAATTGCAGCAGCCCGCGTGGTTCGACACCACGGCCTATCCGGTCGGCGTGTATGAATCCAACGGCGCCACCGCACTGGGCGACAACCGCTACACGATCGCCGGCAACCTGACGATCAAGGGCATCACGCGGCCGGTGGACATCACTGTGCTGCTCAAGGAGCAAAGCGGCATCGGCGTGTTCGACGGTGAGTTCGTGCTCAAGCGCGACGACTTCAAGATTGGCGAAGGTGAGTGGGCGGGCAACAGCGTGGTGTCCAACGACATCACCATCAAGTTCAAGATGGTCGCGCCGCAGCGTTAACGTGCAAACCGTTTCGCGCCGGCCACGCAGCCGATCACCGCAACCGTTACCAGCACCATGCCCAGGCTGACCTGCTCATGCAGCAGGCCCGCCGCCAGCGCCAGGCCGAAGAAGGGTTGCAGCAACTGCAACTGGCCGACGGCGGCGATGCCACCCTGAGCCAGGCCGCGGTACCAGAACACAAAGCCGATGAGCATGCTGAACAACGCCACATAGCCCAGGCTCAGCCAGGCCGGCAGGCTGATGCCGCTGAAGGTCGCGGGGGCGAGGATCAGACTCAGCGGCGCCACCACCGGCAGCGACACCACCAGTGCCCAGCAGATCACCTGCCACCCGCCCAGGGTGCGTGACAATTTGGCGCCCTCGGCATAGCCCAAACCGCATGCCAGCACCGCCAACAGCATCAGCACGTCACCCACGGGCGCGGCGCTCAAGCCTTGGGCGACGGCGTAGCCCATCACCAACAGGCTGCCGAGTATCGAAAACAGCCAGAACACCGGGCGCGGCCGCTCGCCGCCACGCAGCACGCCGAACACCGCCGTGGCCAGTGGCAGCAGGCCGATGAAGACGATGGAGTGCGCCGAGGTGACGTATTGCAGCGCCAGTGCCGTGAGCAGCGGAAAGCCAATCACCACGCCGAGCGCGACGATTGCCAGCGGCAACCATTGCGCGCGCGATGGGCGTTTCTCCTTGAACAGTCTCAGCAGGCACAGCCCCAGCGCGGCGGCGAGGGTGGCGCGGATCATGGTCAGGAACACCGGGTTGAACTCCATCACCGCCAGGCGCGTGGCCGGCAGTGAACCGCTGAAAATGAGCACGCCGATAAAACCGTTGATCCAACCTTGAGTGCTGCTGTCGAGCCTGTTGAGGCCAAAGGTGCGTTCCATGAGGGCGTGCCTGAAAAGGATAAGTTGCGTTCGGCCATCCTAGGGTCGAAGATTAAGACAATCAAAAAATTGTCATGGATACATCGCTTATGCCACGTGCTCGCTACAAGTCGCTGGTCGATGCGTTTGCCGGGGATATCCGCAGCGGTGCGCTGCCACCCGGCACGCGTCTGCCCACCCACCGCCAATTGGCCGCCGACCATGGCCTGGCGCTGGTCACGGCCAGCCGTGTGTACAGCGAGCTTGAGGCGATGGGCCTGGTCAGTGGCGAAACCGGGCGCGGCACGTTCGTGCGCGAAATCTCGTTGCCGCCGGGGCAGGGCAGTGGGCAGATGACGGTAGCGACGGGCATGCTCGACCTCAATTTCAACTACCCGTCGCTGCCGGGCCAGGCCGATTTGCTGCGTACGGCGTTGCGCCAACTGGCGCTGTCGGGCGACCTGGAGGCGCTTCTGCGCTACCAGCCCCATGCCGGCCGCCTGCACGAGCGGGCAGCGGTGGCGCGGCACCTGTTGAACCGAGGGCTGGTGGTGGAAGCCGAGCAAGTGCTGGTGGTTAGCGGTGCCCAGCACGGCTTGGCGGTGACGATGATGGCATTGCTCAAGCCGGGGGATGTGATTGCCGTCGATGCCCTGACGTATTCAGGCTTTAAAGTGCTGGCCGAAACCCTGCACCTGGAAATCGTCGCGATCCCGGTCACCGCCAGTGGCCCGGACCTGGACGCCCTGCAACGCCTGTGCAGCAAGCGGCCGGTGCGCGCGGTGTACAGCATTCCGACCTTGCATAACCCGTTGGGTTGGGTGATGAGCCTGGAACAGCGCGAGGGATTAGTCGGCATTGCCCGACAACACAATCTGATGATCATCGAGGACGCGGCCTACGCGTTTCTGGCGCAGGAGGCGCCGCCCCCATTGGCAACCCTGGCGCCTGAGCGCACGGTGTACGTCGGCGGGTTTTCCAAGAGCGTCGCGACCGGGTTGCGGGTCGGCTTTATTGCCGCGCCCCCGGCCTGGGTAAAGAAACTGGAACGCACCATCATGGCCACCACCTGGAACGTACCCGGCGTCATGAGTGCGATGGCCGTGGCCTGGATCGAGGACGGCACGGTCGACCAGCTGGAAGCGCAAAAGCGCCAGGATGCCAAAGCGCGACAGGCTTTGGCGGCGCACGTGCTCAAGGGCGTGCATTACATCAGCCACCCGTCATCGTATTTTCTGTGGTTGCCGCTGGGTGAAGAGGCCAGGGCCGATCAAATCGCCATGGCCTTGCAGCGCGAAGGCATTTCGGTGTCCACCGCCGAGCCGTTTGCGGTTTCGGCAACCGTGCCCCACGCGCTGCGTTTGGCATTGGGCTCGGTGAGCATGTCGGCGCTGCGCGAGGCGCTGGTGAAGGTCCGCGAGGTGGTGCAATGGTGAGCTGACGCGCGCCAGCTCACCACCGTTCATCAGTATTTGTAAGCCTGGCGCCCGATCAGCAGCCACTTGCCTTTTTGCTTCTGCCAGACCTGGAAGTTGTCGATGTCGGTCGGCGTGTCTACGCCACTGTTCACCGCCAGTGCGTGAAAGTGGTTACGCACCAGGGCCGTGTCGCCGTCGAGGGTAATGGTCTGGTTCTGCATTTCGAGGGTCTTGAACGCGCTGGTGTGGGTTTCCAGATCAGCAATGAATTGCGCTTTGTTCTGCACCTTGCCGCTGGAGTGGCCGTAGGTGAGTTTGTCGGAGGTCAACGCATGAAGCTGCTTGAGGTCCAGGTGCAACATGGCTTGGGTCAGTTGGTCGACCGCTTGGGCCACATCCTTTTCGGCGGGGGCAGGCGCTGCTGCGACGTAGCCGGTGAACAGGCACAGAAAACCGATCAGCACTTTGACGTTTTGCATGGGTGTTTCCTTATTGTTGTTAGGATCGGGCACGATTATTTAAGTCGTCGTACAACCATGCAATATTTCTGATGGGGAAGGAAAGTGAAATTTTGAAATATCTTGAAAAGGTTAGGCGATGACGCGTTGTAAGCGCTTTAGAGTCTTGTACGACATGTCAACACGTCGTGTAGGGGTGTGAGTTTTACCGTGCCGCTTCCTGCTCAAGTAGCACATCGCTATGCTACTGCCGACACAACAAGAACCCCGAGGGAAAAATGGATTTTAACTGGCACAGCGACGTTATTACCCGCGCCACCCCCGTCACCCCACACTACAAAAATACCCAGAACGTTCGCCGTTTCATGCTTGAACACTGCGGCCCGGGGTTCAAGTTCGACCGGCCCTTCATGGCCTGGATTCGCAGCGACATCCCCAAGACCCTGGGCGATGTGGTGGATGAGTGGCAACGTCGCAACGAGGTTTGACGAGCATGACAGCAGACGAAAAATACCAGGCAGTCCAGCAGCGCCTCGGCTATCAACTGGACGAGTTCAAAATCGGTGGCAATTACACACCCTTGGTGCGCGATGGTCACCACCTGTACATCAGCGGCCAGATCCCCCGGGTCGGCGACACGATCGTGCTGCCCGGCAAAGTCGGCGAAAGCCTGACCCTGGCCCAGGCGCAAATCGCCGCCGGCATCAGCGCGCTGCGTTGCCTGGGCTTGCTCAAGCAGGCATTGGGCTCGCTGGATCAAGTCAAGGCCATCGCACGTATCACCGTGTACGTGCGCAGCGCCGAAGACTTTGATCAGCAAAGCGAGGTGGCCAACGGTGCGTCGGACCTGCTGCATGAAATTCTCGGCAGCGCCGGCACGCACACCCGCACGTCGGTGGGGGTGATGCAGTTGCCGAAATCGGCAGCGGTCGAGATCGACATGATTGCTGTCGCCCACGGTTGAGGCCGGCATGATCACCCAAGGCATGGGCGTACTGACCAACTACGGCGTTCACCTGGCGCCGGGGCTGGTGCTGTTTGGGCTGTGGTTTGCGCTGACGCCCAGGGCGATGCTGGCGATGCGCATCCTGATACTGCTGACGGCATTTGTGTTGACGCGTGACGCGATGACGCCGCTTGGGATGTGGTCGCTCAGCAGCGAAGTGCAGATCGCGTTCAGCGCGAATGCCTTTGTATTGGCGGCGCTGGGTGGGATGTCAGTGCTGCTGATTATGGTGCTTGCACGCACGGCGCCGGAGTTATGGCGGCTGATGCGCTGGACCATCGGCAATCCTGCGCTGGGTTTGGCCGTGGGACTTGTGGTGGGCTGTTTGCTCGGTGTGCCGCTGCGGGTTTACCAGGGCATCGAGGCGTTCGAGATTCACGGCTACTGGATCTGGCTGCCGGGGATGTTGGTGCTGGCCTATGGCGCGAATGCGTTGGAGGAGGTGCTGTTTCGCGGTTTTTTGCAGGGCTACCTCGAACAGCAGGTGACGCCATTGCGCGCGGCATTGATCAGCGGCGTAGCCTTTGCGGCCTGCCACGCGTTTCTGGCCTTGAGTGTCACCCAGTTGGGCTGGCCGGTATTGCTGTTCACCCTGATCGAAGGCCTGGCCTGCGCGCTGGTGCGCATGCGCTATGGCGTGTTGCCGGCAACCGTGGCCCATGGCACGGCCATCCTGTTGATTGCCGTGCCCTACCTGACTTGATGTGAAATGCAGTAAAACTTGTGGGAGCGTGTTTAGCCAGCTGCTGACCGGCCCGGCCTGAAATGCAGTCAACACTGTGGGAGCGGGCTTGCTCGCGAAGGCGGTCTGTCAGTGAAAAACAGGTTGGCTGATCCACCCCTATCGCAGGCAAGCCAGCTCCCACATTTGGAGTGTGTTTAGCCAGCTGCTGATCGGCGTGGCCTGAAATGCAGTCAAAACTGTGGGAGCGGGCTTGCCCGCGAAGGCGGTCTGTCAGTGAAAAACAGGTTGGCTGATCCACCGCTATCGCAGGCAAGCCAGCTCCCATATTTGGAGCGTGCTTAGCCAGCTGCTGACCGGCCCGG
>NZ_JCBCUX010000023.1:0-62502 GCF_059862645.1 Pseudomonas sp. MF08831
GTAAAGGTAAACTTTTTCGACTTTGGCGTCGGGACGCATCATGAGGTGCTGGCTCCAGAAAGAGATCGGGAGCGCAGCATCGGGCTTCAATGGGCGGCTTTGAATGTGTGAGTGATGGATCGGTTACAAGACTACGAAGCCTTGCTGCCGTGGAACTGCTCACCGGAGATGCCACGGTAAACCGTTGACCCACCTTGGGATAGGTGGGGTTTATGGATCGCTTACCCTTAATGCTGGAGTTCGGAAGGTGAGTTGGCCGGACGGATACCCTTTAGCGACCGATAAAAATGTTATGGCACAGCCACTCATGGCGGGCCTCAACGGGTCCTTTACCGACCTTAAGCATAGGCAGCAAGCGGCCAACAACTGCCGCGTATGGAGGTGACGCCCTTGTTGAAGGGCGTCGGTCAGTCATTTGATACCTCCCGAAGTCTTCCGGCTGACACACCACCTTCAACAATGCGCCAAGGTTAGGGAGGCCCAAAGAAAATCCAGGTTCTGACCAGTTTCCTGCGAGAAGTTGACAAACTTAAAAACTCGGTCCATCTGATAACGAGTCATCGCGAGTCAGAAATCTCAATGCTCCTCGGATTTGGTTTGACCATGGATTGGGGATGAGTAATAGATCGCGTTCAATCTCTAAAATTCGCTGCCCTCCCCCAGCTTGTTCAGCGATGCGATGAAGTATCTTGTCGAGATCTCCTGCACGTGCGGCAGCCAGCGCTATGTCCGTAGCGCGCCAATTTGAATGCATAAACGCATCTACCAAATGATGGCGCGCAGTTTTGCACTTGTCCCAATCAGCGAAAAGAAAAAACTTCAGGATGTCAGGTGCGTTATTTTCTTTCATCAACAACTTGTAAACTGGTGGAAATGCAGCCGCTATCAGTGGCGAAACAGGATCGTGCCTCGCTTGCAATAGGAATGGCATTAACGCCGCAGATGCGTCGAGAAACCCGCGCTGGTGGCGGGCACCAGAATCCCAAAGCAAGTTGGCCGCATCCAAGACCGCCGACTCCGGATAATCAATTCGTCCTCTCGCGATAATAGCTGTAGCAAGTTCGGGAATTGCAGACATTATTTGCTGGCGAACTTCACTCGATGAATGATTAAAGGCTGATAAATGCCCTGCAAATACATTAGCCGATGTCTTCCTGTTCAATCCAATGAAGATAGCTCTGCGCCCGTCCAGGCAATCACCGGCGGTCTGAAGTAACAATGCTAATGCAGTACTGTCAACCTCACCCGCTTCGCGCGCTAGAATAACCTCCACCGCGCGCGAAGCCAGCCTTGCGACATCATCACCAGCTGCATATGGCAGCAGATGCAGCGTCATATTGATCGTTGAAGACGCAGACAGAACATTGGCGTTCAGGATCCGTTTAACAATATCGACGTTTTCACTAAGATCCTTCATCAATAGTTCTAACACGTCAGCTTCGTTCACACCTCCGAGCATAGATCTTAGTTGACCTAAACTGGCTGACTGCAACAATCGGGATACATGTTGAAGCCGTCGCTGATCCGTGATCAGACTAAGAGTCATCATCCATTCGAGGTCTTCCCTGACTGGCGCTATAAGATGAGTAAGGAGCGCATCTGCTCCCGCACTCTCTGGAAAACTAGCGGTCAGGGTGCGTAAAGGAGATAGTGCGCCTATTTCCTTTGCCCTTTCAGCCAAAGGTCGGTGCAGGCTCTCAGCAGCGAGACGGTTTGCCTCAAAGAGTAAGCTGGTTTCCGCCAACAGTTCTTCTTCATCAAGTTCAGCGATCAAGGACCGCGCGGCCGGAGCATATAGTTCTTCGACTAAGTATTTCAGAATACGCCGCGTCGCTAAGTCACGAGTTGATTTCGATGCGTTAGCAATTGCCGTCGCAAGCGGTTCTGAGAGGCTCGGAAATTTTTTTAGGGCCACTTTAGAGAGCGGGGAGCTTAGCAATAAGAGTTGAAGTACATTCGCCGGCTGAAGCGCGGCTATCCCTTCAGCAACATCAGTGTCAAACCGCTGGGACAATCCGTCTCCAATCGCACCAATCAGCAGCTTACGACCTCGACTAGAAGCAAGCATTTCGACACTGCGAATAGCATCGTTTGGGGACTTCGCGGCTAAGTTCATCGCCGCATTCCGGATAGCCTTGGCCGATGAAAGCTTTAGCCGTACGCCATTCAGCTTTTCCGTAAGTGCTAATAAAAAGCGCCAAGCGTCGGTGGACGGGAGCGTTTCAGCGGCACGTATTGCCGCACTACCGAGTTCCGGCTCAAGTCGCTTAATTGCCCTGATATTACGAGGAGATCGGCTATTTGCAATGTCCAACAGTCCCAATGCTGCGTTGGGTGAAACTTCCAGCTTTTCGTACAGCTCGTTCCAAAGAAGAGATATCCTCAAATCCGCCTCGGTTCCACCTTGAGCTGTCGATAGCTCACCCAACACGTCGTCGCTCAGCAGAACAGGCGGCTGATCCTGAAATACGCTCTGCACAATTTTTCGAGACCATCGGTGACGGCCTTCAGCAAAATTGCGCCCATCAATGCGACGACCCGGCCAATCACTGAAGCGAGACCTGGCATTCTTGGGCGCGAACACTAGGTCAAAGCTGATGCTGCCGATGGATCGAGGTGATAGAGCAAAAGTGGAGACAGCAAATCTTGTTCGCAAAGACGGCCATAGCGCTGTCAGAAGCCGAAGCGTAATTCCTTCCGGCTTAGAAGCGTCGAAAACGACAATCGGTTTACGATCCTCAAGGAACAACGCTTCGACCAATTCGATGCATTCAGAGGCGTCAACTGACGCAAACGTACCAGTTTCTCGAGCAAGATGAATTCGCTTAGCGGGCGCAGTGGGTCCTTCGAGAGTAAGCGATTTAACCAATGCCAGAATGTCAACATTAGTGGTCCAATCCGGTACCGGAATGAAATAACTTCGGGTTCGAACACAACCCGCTCTCGGCGCATCCAAGTCCTGCCATGTTCGTGCAATGACGTAGTACGATCCCGATGGAAGTGGGTAGCAGGTGAGGTAGGAATCAAAATGCTCGCCAGGTCGAAGCGGTCCGGCCACGTCAGATAGGCGGTCAACCAAATCCTGATCGGCCTTTGACAGCTTGGCCGAAGAAGAGAGGAGCTGATGCCCATTACGGTAGCCATGTAGCTGCTGATCTAAAATTGTCATGATTTCATTGGGCGCCAATCGCCCAAGCTACAGGTATTGTGACATCAGCATCTTGATACCATGCGCCATCACGCTCGAGAGTAACGGAACCACTCTCAGCCATGATCATACTCTGATATTTTTCCTGAAAGTCAGGGTCGTACTGCAGATCTCCGCCCACGATGCTGACCCCGTAGACTCGCGCCTCGACTCGCCGAGCATCCTCTAGCGCCCCAGCAAATAATGGAAATTGCTTACGTAAATAGGCCTGCGGACCAGCTTCTTGGCTAGCAGCGTCTAACTTATCCCAAGCAGTCACAACAATGGCCACTCGTGGTTTTTTACCATCTGGTCTCATAGAGAGACGCTGCTGCAAGAGACGTAAGAGCTCACAAAGAATCACTTGAGTAGGCAGCTCCACCTCCTCGTTCCCCTCTCCGATGAAGCTAAGGGCACTTCGTGTGGCCACCCAGTCGAGCGGTTGCACGTTCAGGGGTGAAAGTACTCGCACAAAGAGCAGCGCACCCTCAGCGCTCTCCAACGTGTCCAACCATTCACGTGGGATGTCTGAGTTTTTCACAGCGTCTCGCCAAAGCTCACCAGTAAAATCCGGGACGATTAATTCAGTCGGATTATTACTCTGCTCAAGTTTGAGCGGTACACAAAAATCCTGCCGCTCAGTATTGGTATCCGTTCGACCAGCGAATTCGCCTTGAAGCAAGTTTTCGCAGATGCTCTCTACATACTCAATATTTTGCGGCATACCTGCGCGTTGCAGTTGCCCTTTGCCAGCTTTCAGCGCGGCCCAAAGCCTCCCTACGTAATTGCTCTTACCGGAGTCAGGCCCGCCTACAAGAATTATAGACTTCCGATTCATAAATTCTTTCCGAAGTTGAGAAACGCCCGATGCGAATTTGACGCTTGGTCCATAGGCCATGGATCCGGAGTTTTCTCTGAAAGCTTAAGCGACCGACTAATTAGCTCAGCAAAACCAGAACCCGGTGCTACTTCGTGACTCTCAGAAAAAGATGCGATCGAAGCAAGCTCAATCTTGAAACCAAATTCTCCGCCCGAGTCCTGCACGCGCTTTAATACCTGCTCAGGGATGCTTCCGCTGTCTCGCCAACTGGCGACGAGAATAATTTTTGGCCGTGAGACTGGAAGCAGCAAAGAAAGACGCTCGAGGAGATTCGTCGTCCTATGGATTGCCAGTTCGCGAGTTTTAACGTCAAGAAAGTCTCGGCCGTTCACCATAATCCAAACAACCTCGGCGGCCTGGAGAAAGGTGAATCTCTCTGAATCGCCAGATTGAATCAGGCTCCGAGACCATTCGCCTGGGAGGTCAGGCATCAAAACATCGAATTTGTGAGCGTCTGAATGGCGTCGCAACCTCAGATGTAAAAAGCCCGCCTGCCTGTCATCGGGCAGTTCTGTATGGACCGTCATCTGTCTAGGAGGACGGCCATCATTCCAGCGTCGTGAACCGCGGGAAATCTCCTCCAACGCCATGAGCGTCATGCTATCTGCATAGCTGAAGCCCTCGAGGGAGTCATGAGCCAGTTGTAGATAAAGGCTTGCAATACAGGCTGTTTTACCGGCATCGGGTAGACCAACAATGCCGATCAGGTTGACGTATCTCTCGCTCATCAGTAGATCAGCCTCTGCTAATCCAAGTGTGCCACTGCGTGGCAACTGAGCCTTGTGCATGGGCGCATTTAGGACGGCCTCGCCTAGACCAAGGTCTGCCTTAATTTCATAGACCGTCTTCCCCTCATAATCGGTGCTCGTCTCATCCCTCAAGAGGTCCAAATCGTCAGTCACGGACAAAAATGCGTGATGAGCTGGGCACTCCTCAAGCGTGGCATAGCTCTGCATGCATACCCCAGTCTGTGAGTATGTGCATTCCGGGACTGTACACACTGGCTCGGTCATAGTCCGTTGGCCGTCCCTTTACGCAAATGCTGAATTGCCCCCTCCAGTAATGCGCGGCCCCCCCATTCCCAAGCGGTCCTCTTTTCCTCCGATGCGCAAGCATCAGTACTCCCGGTTTTAATCGCCGCCATAAGCGGAAATACCGCGGATTCATCAGCCTTAATCGAACCAAAATTTGTGGCTAATTTAGTACGGCGCTCACCTAAAAGCTCGATAAGCTCCATGAGTGACAACGGTTCGCCATTCTCAATATTACGCAGAACGATGTTGCGGTGAGCGTCTGCTGGAAGTCTTCTCAATTTGAGCGCCCCATCCAATCCGGCGGCGACGGCGCGAACTGCACCCGGCAAGCTATCGAGCGGCTCGTCCAGCAACTCGCTCCGCCCGGAGAGGAGCCACCACATAAAGTCCAGCTCTTCACGGTCGAGTACAGCATTTTCACGCATCGCCGAGATCATTGGCTCTACGGCCTGGCTAAAGGCTTTATTGACTCTAGACGGCTGTGTTGAATCCTGACTGATGGACACGAGACCGATTGATGGCACCGTCTGCCGCGCACGCGCGGCATCGGCAATTTTCAGCGCATGCGTGCGGCTGGCTGTCAGCAAGTCTTGACGAAGGCGTTCAACCTTCTCCAATTCAAGAGGGCGCTGAAACGCAAGGGCTGACCAGAAGGCCGCCGCCAGAGCATCCACCGAAGTTCCACCGCTTTTAGCAGTGACACTTTGAAAAACGTCGATTGCGGCGACTGCCAAAACCACCTTGATTTGCAGATCATCTGGATTAGCGGACCGAACAAATGAGACAGCATGCCGCTGAATTATTTCTTCACCAATGACTGCAATTTCATCGGGAAGACATGTGCTGGTGCCGAATGAGGATGAAATACGACTCGCCGTACTAATGGCCAAATCCGGGGTGAGACTTTCAAACCACGCTTTGATTTCAGCCACAGCTTTTAATCGTTTCTCCACCAATCCGTCGTCAGTACCAGTATCAAAAATACGAGCATATTCGGCCATGTTGCTCATTGATTGTCCTTGTTGGTTTTACGCTTGGTGAGGGCTTCTTCCACCTTTTCGCGCAGTTGATCGAAACGATTCATTTTAGCGATATTTCGGAAAAGTTTGCTTTCCGTCTCGTGAGTAAAATGATCCATATTTTCATTAGGTACGGCGTCAAGCTCCACCAAAATACGAAGTCGTTCGCCCTCTGTAAGATCGCGGAAGAAACGCAAATGGAGATTCTGATACTCCGTCTCATCAACGCGCGAGTTGCCGGCCATCTCTTCCTCCGGCGGTAAGATAATCTCGACCGGCGCCGGCTCCATATCCTGGCCTGTTTTGACCCTGGTGCCGATGGAAGGCCTTGTTGCCTTAAGAAAATTGGGTGAACCTAAAACGGTTCGTTGCCCATGCCCACCAAGACGCATATCGTCCGACTCGAACCGCTTCATGTCGTCGTTCCATGCTCGGGCGTACAGTGTTACGGCAAGAGCATCGTCGTTCTCATCCCAGTCAAACTGGATAATGTTGTAAGCATAAGTGTAGGTGTCATCGAAGCTATCAGGTGTCGTAGCTCCAGCGGCAAGCATCATGAGGTCGCGCCCAGGTTCTACGTTTTGGACATCTACTGCTGCCAGGTGCTCATGGCCGGAAATGAAAACTCGAGCTCGGCTTCTTAAGAACCTCTTGGTCTCAGCCGAGTCGGCGTACCAATCAAGTGGATGATGAGTTAGCACCACCAGCTCTTCGCCGATCGCCTCATTCATAACCCGCTGGCGGGCTCCCAGAAGCAAATTTCCCTTTTCGTCTTTACGCCTCGAACAAATCAAAGCGGAGTTTAGTCGGACAAAGCGAATCGCTCGTCCATTGGCGAGCTCCACCCTACGCTCTGCACTGCTATTGCCGCTGCAGTCGAGCGGACACTGGTAAGCGTCGGCGAAGCGTCGGTACTCTTCAAAGCGACGATAAAGGACCTCTCTTGCCACCGCCTCTTCAAGAAAGTCATCCAGCTTCGCTTCACCTTCGTTACCGATCGCCGCGAGCATCATTTCAGTCAATCCTTTGATCTGATCTCGATCGACATCGTGATTTCCTGGGACCATTTGAATATCAGCTGCCGTACAACCAACGCGGGAGGCAAGTTCATCAAGCCACAATCCAGCTGCGTCATACTCATGACGTTTGCCCGCATATGCGATGTCTCCCGTCACTAAGATGCCCGAAGCTGTTCTGGTAGGTAGTGTAGCCACGTGTGCGGCCGCATCTTCGATTAACTGCCTGCGAGCGTCCTCGTTGACTATCCGAATGCTGCTAGCTTTTTCTTGTCCGAAGTGAATATCGGAGAGGTGGATAAATACGGCCGCCAAACTGAACTCCTTGTTTGCCTCACGCAACTGATGTGAAAGGGGCTGGAAGACTGTCCTTGCGCGCGATCTCAACCCTAGGCGGTACTTGGTTGTACCCAACAGAGCTGTAAAACGGGTCAGTCGACGCCGAAAAGGTCACCTAGGGAGTAACGGAAAATGAATCGAAGCTAGCAAAATGCTATACCCACGTCCACCCGTGGTTGCTGCTGATGGTTGCGGCTCGCTGAGCGGGATCATGCTTGATCAGCCCTCTCCACGTCACGCCGCTGAAACTGCGTGATACCTAATACCTCTGCCGGCCTGAGAGATTGTCTGAATGGCCTCCGCAGCAACCGAGACTATCACCCGCCAATACCCATCCCCCGGTGCTCGCCTCTCGGACCTCCGATATGGGCAATGCAGTAGACGAACGCACTTGCCACTTCAGAGCATCGCCTTGGCACGGAGAGCCTCCGGACATGAGATCAGAACACAATTGCGCCTTCGGAATGGCAACGCTATCCAGATCCAAAATATCCGTGGGAGTATTTTTTAGACATGAAAAAGCCCAACCGGTGAAGATTGGGCTAAGTCATAGAATATGGCCGGGACGGAGTGATTCGAACACTCGACCCCTAGCACCCGATACTATTAATCAGCCGACTCCCGCTGTGCACTCAGACACCCCATTGAAATTCGCCCGGTATGCGGCATGTATGCTTCGGGCGTAGGCGGAGAAACGCCGCCCTCTAGCGCATCTAATAAATCCGCCCAATATTGCATCATCCTACGTCTCGGCTCGACGTATTCTGCATGATTGTATGCAGCCCGAATTTGGTTGGTATCAGCGTGTGAAAGCTGCGCCTCAATCCACTCTTCTACAAAGCCAACCTCATTAAGCGCCGTGGAGATGGTAGCCCTGATGCCATGACCGGTGAGCCTTCCTTTGTAACCCATACGGCTAATCGCGGTGTTAAGGGTATTTTCACTGATCATTTCCTGCGATTCGTATCGGTGAACCAGCAGGTACCGCGCACCGCGCGCCCTTAGCTGCATTAGCCGCTGCACAATTGCAATTGCTTGGGTAGACAGTGGAATTACATAAGGTGGGATCTCATTCCCCTGGGTTCGAACACGACTCCGGAGTTGCTTGACACCCTCCGGCGGCACCAGCCAGATCCCCTTGTCGAGGTCGAATTGGTCTGGCGTCGCCGCACGTAGCTCTCCTGTACGCACCCCTGTCAACAGCAATAGACGGATACCAAGTCGTGTCGCTTCTGCACACCCATAGTTGGTTACGGTCCTTAGCAGTCCTGGAAGTTCATTTACCTGGAGGAAAGGATTATGGCGAACTGGCCGCGGCGTCTCGGCAACGATATCAAGATCTGCTGCTGGGTTCACATCAAGGAGCCCTTCCGCCATGGCAAAACGGAAGATCTGGTTGAGCCAGGTGCGCACCTTTCGAGCAGAGACCAGCGCCCCTCTGCGCTCAATTCGCCTAATGAGCTCCAGCACGTCACCACGAGAAATATCTGAGATCGGAAGATCGCCCAAACACGGCAGCATGTCCTTCTTCAGGTATTTGCTCGCTTGCCCTGCACTGCCCCTCTTACTTTTCGTCAGCTTTTTACTTCGGAACTCATGCCAGCGACCAGCAACCGCTTCAAACGTGTTGTTGGCGGCGTGAGAGGCTTTTTGGCGCTCGGCGCGACGATGTGAGCGGGGATCGATATTGTTGGCCACCAGCGCGCGTGCAGCCTCTCTCCGCTGGCGAGCCTCCTTGAGACTGACGTCGGGATAGATGCCAAGGGAAATACGCAATTGCTTGTCATGCCAATAGAAGCGGAAATGCCAGCGCTTCGAACCCGTCGTGGGCACTTGCAGAGATAAGCCATCCCCATCAGTTAACGTGTAAGGCTTGCTGGCGGGCTTGGCTTGCTTGATCGCTGTATCTGTCAGAGCCATCAGACACCTCCTTTTGCATCAAGGAGGGGAATACAACCCAGCGGTAGACGGACCAATAAGAAAATTGATGCGCAAGGAATCGTAAAAGGCTGTGCCAGCGGTGTACTTAAATGTGTACTTAAAAACCGTGGCTGGAGATGGATTCCAATGGAATTCAGAAAACGAAAAAAGCGGCTCAAGGCCGCTATTTCCGTAGCTTCCAGGCGTTCAGTGGGCCTTAGTGGAAGCAAATATGGCGCAGCGGACGGGACTCGAACCCGCGACCCCCGGCGTGACAGGCCGGTATTCTAACCGACTGAACTACCGCTGCGCGTAACACATGAAGCGAATGGTGGGTGATGACGGGATCGAACCGCCGACCCTCTGCTTGTAAGGCAGATGCTCTCCCAGCTGAGCTAATCACCCTTCGTTTCGGTGTGGCGCGCATTCTACGGAGCGACCCTAGGTCTGGCAAGCACTTTCTTAAATCTTTTTTTTCAGCCCTTCCAATGGCTTAGGCAGGGTTGGCCTCGAGCGCTATCAAGAGAATAATGCCCCCCTTTGTATAAAGGAGAGACTCACCCCATGTGGTTCAAGAACCTGCTTATCTATCGCCTGACCCAAGATCTGCCTGTTGATGCCGAGGCGTTGGAAGCGGCCATGGCCACCAAACTGGCGCGCCCTTGTGCAAGCCAGGAGTTGACCACTTACGGTTTCGTCGCCCCTTTTGGTAAGGGTGAAGACGCTCCCCTGGTTCACGTCAGCGGTGACTTCCTGCTGATCGCCGCGCGCAAGGAAGAACGCATCCTGCCGGGTAGCGTGGTGCGCGACGCAGTCAAAGAGAAAGTCGAAGAGATCGAAGCCGAGCAAATGCGCAAGGTCTATAAAAAGGAACGCGACCAGATCAAGGATGAAATCATCCAGGCCTTCCTGCCGCGCGCCTTTATCCGTCGCTCGTCGACCTTCGCCGCCATTGCGCCGAAACAGGGCCTGATCCTGGTCAACTCGGCAAGCCCCAAGCGCGCCGAAGACCTGCTGTCGACCCTGCGTGAAGTGATCGGCACCCTGCCGGTTCGCCCACTCACGGTAAAAACCGCGCCAACCGCGATCATGACCGATTGGGTTACCACGCAGAAACCGGCCGATGACTTCTTCGTCCTCGACGAATGCGAACTGCGCGACACCCATGAAGACGGCGGCATTGTGCGCTGCAAGCGCCAGGACCTGACCGGTGAAGAAATCCAGCTGCACTTGACCACGGGCAAAGTCGTGACCCAACTGTCACTGGCCTGGCAGGACAAGTTGTCCTTCATGCTCGACGACAAAATGACCGTCAAGCGCCTGAAGTTCGAAGACCTGCTGCAAGACCAGGCCGAACAGGACGGCGGCGACGAAGCCCTGGGCCAACTGGACGCCAGCTTTACCCTGATGATGCTGACGTTCGGCGAATTTCTGCCGGCGCTGGTTGAGGCACTGGGCGGCGAAGAAACCCCTCAGGGCATCTAAGTCGACTCAAGGTCAACATGTGGGAGCGGGCTTGCTCGCGAATGCGGTGGGTCAGTCACTGGATAGGTTGACTGATTCACAACATTCGCGAGCAACCCCGCTCCCACATTTGATTGGGTTTCCAAGCAGACATCCGCGTTACCGAACTTAACTAATAACAAGGACATCCCCATGCGCGCACTCGCCGCCTTGAGCCGTTTCGTCGGCAATACCTTCGCCTACTGGGTGTTGATTTTCGCGGTGCTCGCCTTCCTTGAGCCCGGCTGGTTCATTGGCCTGAAAGGCGCCATTGTGCCGCTGCTGGGACTGGTGATGTTCGGCATGGGGCTGACCTTGAAACTTGAAGACTTCGCCGAGGTTGCCCGCCATCCGTGGCGCGTGGCCCTGGGTGTGGTCGCGCACTTTGTGATCATGCCGGGCATGGCGTGGTTGCTGTGCCAGGCCTTCCACCTGCCGCCGGAAATTGCCGTCGGCGTGATCCTTGTCGGGTGCTGCCCAAGCGGCACCTCGTCCAACGTGATGACCTGGCTTGCCCGTGGTGACCTGGCGCTGTCGGTGGCGATTGCCGCCGTTACCACCCTTCTCGCCCCGCTGCTCACGCCGGCGCTGATCTGGCTGCTGGCGTCGGCCTGGCTGCCGGTGTCGTTCATGGAGTTGTTCTGGTCGATCCTGCAAGTGGTGCTGCTGCCGATTGTGCTCGGCGTGATCGCGCAACGTGTGCTCGGCGAGCGCGTGCGCCATGCGGTGCAAGTACTGCCACTGGTGTCGGTGGTGAGCATCGTGATCATCGTTGCGGCCGTGGTGGCGGCGAGTCAGGCCAAGATCGCCGAATCGGGCCTGTTGATCATGGCCGTGGTGATGCTGCACAACAGCTTCGGCTACTTACTGGGTTACTTCACCGGCCGGTTGTTCAAACTGCCACTGGCCCAGCGCAAGTCGCTGGCGCTGGAAGTCGGCATGCAGAACTCCGGGCTGGGCGCCGCGTTGGCCAGTGCGCATTTTTCGCCATTGGCGGCGGTACCCAGCGCGCTGTTCAGCGTCTGGCACAATATTTCCGGGGCGTTGTTGTCGACCTACTTCCGCCGCATGAGCGAAAAGGAAGACCGCCGGGTATTGGAAAACACGCCGAAAACTTGATCGCCTGATCGATATTCGGCACTCTACCGAGCTTCGCGGGGACGACCCCGCGACGCTGTCGAGCGCTATTCCAGGGGACGACCCCACTTTTAGAAGAGAGGTCATCATGTCCTGGATCATCCTGTTTTTTGCCGGGCTGTTTGAAGTGGGCTGGGCGGTCGGTTTGAAGTACACCGATGGTTTCAGCAAGCCATTGCCCACCGCCCTGACGATTGCCGCCATGGCCATCAGCCTCGGCCTGCTGGGCCTTGCCATGAAAGAACTGCCGCTGGGCACCGCCTATGCCATCTGGACCGGTGTCGGCGCGGTGGGCACGGTGATCGCCGGGATCATCCTGTTTGGCGAGTCCATGGCGTTGTTCCGGTTGGCCAGTGTGGCGTTGATTATCTGCGGGCTGATTGGCCTTAAGATCAGCGCCTAATTCACTGTCGCTGTCGCAGCAAGCCAGCTCCCATATTAAACCGCGTTCGCTTGAACAACTCGGTCAACGGTGGGAGCGGGCTTGCTCGCGAAGAAGCCCGAACAGTCAGTAAAAAACTACCTGACACTCCCCCGCAATACCCCCACCCGTTCCTGCAACTGCGCAGGCGTCGCCGCCTCGACCGTCACCGGCTCACCCGCTAGCAGCACCACCCGCGACCAGATCCGGTGGAAGAACCCCTTGTTCGGATCACGACTGAAAAAACTCCCCCACAAGCCCTGCAACGCCATTGGAATCACCGGCACCGGCGTTTCTTCCAGAATGCGCGTCACGCCCCCGCGGAACTCATTCATCTCACCGTCCCCGGTGAGCTTGCCTTCCGGAAAAATGCACACCAACTCGCCTTCCTTCAAGTACTGGGCAATTCGCGCGAAGGCCTTTTCGTAGATCTGGATATCCTCATGACGCCCGGCAATCGGAATCGCCCCCGCAGTGCGGAAGATGAAATTGAGCACCGGCAAACGGTAGATTTTGTAGTACATGACAAAGCGAATCGGCCGACGCACTGCGCCGCCGATCAACAGCGCATCGACAAACGACACGTGGTTGCACACCAGCAACGCCGCGCCCTCGTCTGGAATCAGCTCAAGGTTGCGGTGCTCCACGCGGTACATGGAATGGCTGAGCAGCCAGATCATGAAACGCATGGTGAACTCGGGGACGATCCTGAAGATGTAGGTGTTGACCGCGATATTGAGCAGCGACACCACCAGGAACAATTCGGGAATCGACAGCTTGGCCACGCTCAGCAGCAGGATCGACACGATGGCCGACACCACCATGAACAGCGCATTGAGAATGTTGTTGGCCGCGATCACCCGCGCACGCTCGTTTTCAGCGGTGCGCGACTGGATCAGCGCATACAGCGGCACGATATAGAAGCCGCCGAACACGCCCAGCCCGAGGATATCGAACAACACCCACCAGGCCTGGCCGTAGCCGAGTACGCCGAGCCAGTCATGTTCCTGAGCACTTTGCGGGAAGCCGCCGGAGTGCCACCACAGCAGCAGCCCGAACACTGTCAGGCCAAATGAGCCAAAGGGCACCAGGCCGATTTCCACTTTACGCCCGGAGAGCTTTTCACAGAGCATCGAGCCCAGGGCGATACCGACCGAGAACACCGTGAGGATCAAGGTCACTACAGTTTCATCGCCGTACAACCACTCCTTGGCGTAGGCCGGGATTTGCGTCAGGTAAATCGCGCCGACAAACCAGAACCACGAGTTGCCGACAATCGAACGCGACACCGCCGGGGTCTGCCCCAAGCCCAGGCGCAAGGTGGCCCACGATTCGCTGAATATGTTCCAGTTCAGGCGCAGCCCTGGGGTAGACGCCGCCGCGCGCGGAATACTGCGGCTGGCCAAATAACCCAGCACCGCCACACCGACAATTGCCACGGCCACGATCGGTGCGTAATGGGTCGAAGACATCATGATCCCGGCGCCAATGGTGCCGGCCAGGATCGCCAGAAACGTGCCCATTTCCACCAGGCCGTTACCGCCCACCAATTCATCGTCGTGCAGGGCTTGGGGCATGATCGAATACTTCACCGGCCCGAACAGCGCCGAATGCGTGCCCATGGCAAACAGCGCCAGCAGCATCAGCTCCAGGTGGTTGAACAGGAACCCGGTGGCGCCGACGCTCATGATCACGATCTCACCGATCTTGATCGCGCGGATCAGTGCGTCCTTGTTGAATTTCTCGCCGAATTGCCCCGCCAGCGCCGAGAACAGGAAGAACGGCAGGATAAACAACAATGCGCACAGGTTGACCCAGATCGAGCGGTCACCGTCGATGGTGAGCTTGTAGAGAATGGCCAGGATCAGCGATTGCTTGAAGATGTTGTCGTTGAAGGCGCCCAGCAACTGGGTGATGAAAAACGGCAGGAAACGCCGTGTGCGCAGCAAGGTAAATTGTGAGGGGTGGCTCATCGTCCGTGTTCCTGCGTGGCCTGGTAGGCTTGATTGCCGGTTTTTTATAAAAAGACAGGCCACGACTTTACCTAATCCCGCTTACTTATTCCCTAGTCCTGCAATGCAGGGCGATACAAAAAGCTCACCTTTGTAGGCGCCCTGCACAGTGCGCGTGGCAACGATCAGCCACATCAGCGCCAACGCCACCACCAGCACGCACCCGAACACACTGAAGAACCCCAGGTGCAGCAGGCTCGCAAGCTTCAGTGTGGCCAAGGCATAAACCCCCAGCGGGAACGTAAAACCCCACCAGCCCAGGTTGAACGGAATGCCGGCGCGCAAGTAACGCAGGGTGATCAACACGGCGATCAGCATCCACCACAGGCCAAAGCCCCACAGGGTAATGCCGGCCACCAGGCCGAGGCCGTTGGCCATCTCCCCTACGCCTGGCAAACCGTTGGCCGCGAAGATCGTCGGTGCGTCGCCGCCCAGCAACAACATACCCAATGCACCGGTGCCGATAGGGCCGAGGGCCAGCCAGCTGGACGCGGCCATGTTGGCGTGAGGCAGTTTGTGCAAGGCCATGCGCAGCATCAGGATGGTCAGGATGCTGAAGGCTACCGGCAGGGAAAACGCCCACAGCACATAGCTGGTCACCAGCATCACCAGTTGCGAGTGAGCGTCGGCCAGGTGCGGCGCCAGCAGGCCACCGCTGGCGGCAGCGACTTCAGCGGCGACCACCGGCAACAGCCACACGGCGGTCATCTGGTCGATGCTGTGCTGCTGACGCGTGAACATCATGAATGGGATCAGCACGCCGCAGGCCAGGGCCATCGCCACGTCCAGCCACCATAAGGCTTCGGCCAACGGCACCACATTGGCGCCCCAGCGCGGCAGCCCAAACAACAGCAAACCATTGATAATCGTCGCCAGGCCCATGGGGATGGTGCCAAAGAACATCGAGACGGTGGAGTGCCCGAAAATCCGCCGCGCCTCGTGGAAAAACATCAGCCAACGGGCCGCGTACAACACGCTGAACAGCACGAACAGGCCGACGGTGAACATCCACAGCCCTTCGGCAATGGTGTGCAGGCCGGGCAAGTGGGCCGGCACTTGGGCCAGCGCAAGGGCCAGCACGCCGGTGCCCATGGTGGCGGCAAACCAGTTGGGCGTGAACTGGCGAATCACTTCCCGTGGACGGGCCAGGTGACTGAAGGGTTTGTAAGTAATGGCAGTTGAGCAGGTCATGATGGCAATCCTCTTCCTCGCATGAGGTTGAGACCATCATAGAGCCGGATTGAATATCTATATAACGGGTAATATCTCTATCTGTTATCTACTTTGCCAATATAGGGAGGTCGGCTAAACCGTAGCCTTGGCCCGCGCCGCCCCTTGCATCAGCAAGCCTGCCAGCGCGCCGAGCGCCAACACGATGAGCACTGCGCCATAACCATCGGTGGTGGCGATCAGGCCAAACACGCGGCTCAGGTTGCCCGCCAGCAGTGACGGCACGCAGAACGCCAGGTAGCTCAGCACATAAAAAGCTGACATCAACCCGGCCCGCTCATGGGGCAACGCCAAGCTGACGATGCTGCGCACACTGCCCATGAACCCACCGCCGAAGCCAAAGCCTGCTATCACACTGGCAACAAAGAACAGCCACAGGCTGGCGCTCTGCACCGCGACCAGTAACAACGCCACGCCCACCGCCAGCAGGACCGCCGACAGACGCATGACCTTGTGTGCCGGGTGATCGCGCAGGCTGTAAATCATCACCGCACCGCTCAAGGTCACGACTGCGACCAGGCCGCCGCCGATCAAATGCGAGGTCGAGCCCGTCGCCGCTCGCACCAGCGAAGGCGCCAGCGATGAAAAGAACCCGCCCAGCGCCCACACTGCCACATTCAGCGGCATCGCCAGCCACAAGGCCCGGCGCGCCTGCGCAGGCACATGCAGGGTGGGCGCCAACGACCTCAAGGCACCCGGAATGCGGCTGACGGTTTCAGGCATGCGCCACACGTAAAGCGCCTGCAGCACCATCAGGCCTAGCAGCGTGAAGTAGATCAATTGGGTCGGGCGTGGCGCGTATTCCACCAGCAAGCCACTGCCCAAGGCGCCGCTGGCCATGCCCAACAGCGGCGCGAGGCTATTGAGCATCGGCCCGCGCAGGCGGTCGGTGTCCAGCAGCGTTGCCGCCAACACTGCAGTTGCCGTGCCGGTGGCGAAACCTTGCAGCGCCCGAGCGGCAATCAGGCAGGCGGTGCTGTCAGCATTGATAAACAGCAGCATCGCCACAATATTCAGCAGCAACGCGGCGAAAATCACCGGCTTGCGCCCCACGTGGTCCGACAGCGAACCGACGCTCAACAGCGCCGCCAGCAAGCTCACGGCGTACACGCCGAAGATCACCGTGAGCATTGCTGCGGAGAAATGCAGGTTGTCCTGATACACCTGATACAACGGCGTCGGCGCGCTGGACGCAGCCAGAAAGGTCAACATCGTGATGACCAGGAACGCCAGGCTGGAACGTTGAGAAATGACGCTAGACATGTGCACACTCCGCTAAAGCTAATATTTTGCTTTTGCAGAGTGTGCTACCCGCAAGCGCTTAAAGCAAATTCTTTGTGTTAAGGTTTTACGCATGGCGATTAAAGAAGGCCTTCGCCCGGGGGGCCGCAGTGCCCGGGTTCAAGAATCAGTGCATAACGCCGCGCGCGAACTGCTAGAAGCCCATGAGCGTTCCAGCGTCACCGTGCCGATGATCGCTGCGCGCGCGGGCGTCACGCCGTCGACCATCTACCGCCGCTGGGGTGACTTGTCTGCGCTGCTCGCCGACGTGGCGCTGGAACGCCTGCGCCCAGACAGTGAACCCGCCAACACCGGCAGCCTGCGCGGCGATTTGCGTGCGTGGGGCGAGCAATACCTGGACGAAATGAGTTCCGAGCTTGGGCGCAACATGATGCGCGACGTGCAGTGCAGCCATCCCCGGGACTACTGCAGCAACATCCTGATGGGCCAGATGCAGGTCATTCTCGACCGCTACCAGAGCACCCACGACGCACTGCCGAGCCTGGACCGGTTGCTCAACCTGATCGCCGCGCCCACGGTTTACCGCAGCCTGTTTGCCAGTGCGCCGCTACCGGTTGAAGAACTGCATGAACTGATCGAGCTGGCTCTGAAAGACTAAGGGCCCAGCGCCTACAGAAAAGCAGAGCTCGGCAGCCTGACAGCCCACTGATCTTGAGCGCTGAACTCGATTAAATTGTGGGAGCGGGCTTGCTCGCGAAGGCGGTCGGTCAGTCGCTCATGTGTAGCTGACACACCGTATTCGCGGGCAAGCCCGTTCCCACATTTGGATCTCTGTGTATCAGGTTGATGTGGTGTTGTGCTGCTTTCGCTTCTACCACTCAGGTCGGCTACCAGGCCGCCGTGCTCTGCTTTTGATCTTGCTTTTGATCTGATAGGCCCCGTCAACCCCAGTGGCCGAACGCAGGCAAGCCAGCGCCCACAGGGCTTTTCTGCACGCCAAAAAAAAGGGCCTCATAAAGAGGCCTTTTTTTATGGCAACTGACTGCTTACGTTCGCATCCCGCGCCCGCTCACCAGCAACCGCGCGCAGCCGACATACAGCACCACGGTGGCCACCAGCATGAAGGTGATCGCCACGCTGATCTTGATATCCGACACGCCCAGGATGCCGTAGCGGAAGGCATTGACCATGTGCAGCACCGGGTTGGCCAGCGACACGGTCTGCCAAAACGGCGGCAGCAAGGTGATGGAGTAGAACACCCCGCCCAAGTACGTCAGCGGCGTCAGCACGAAGGTCGGGATGATCGAAATATCATCGAAATTGCGTGCAAACACCGCGTTGATAAAGCCCAGCAGCGAAAAGATCGTCGCCGTCAGCACCACCACCAAAATGGTGACGCCCAGGTGATGCACTTGCAGATGAGTGAAGAACAGCGACAGCAAGGTCACAATCACCCCCACCATCAAGCCCCGCAGCACGCCGCCGAGGGTGTAGCCGATCAGGATGGTGTGCGGCGACACCGGCGACACCATCAACTCTTCGATGGAACGCTGGAACTTGCTGCCGAAAAAGCTGGAGACCACGTTGCCGTAGGAGTTGGTGATCACCGACATCATGATCAGGCCCGGCACGATGTACTCCATGTAGGTGAAGCCACCCATGTCGCCGATCTGACGGCCGATCAGGTTACCGAAGATCACGAAGTACAGGACCATGGTGATCGCCGGCGGCAGCAGCGTCTGCGGCCAGATCCGGGTAAAGCGCTTCACTTCGCGGTAGACGATGGTCTGCAGCGCGACAATGTTGGGTTGCAGTTCGGAACTCATACCGCCACCTTCGCCAGATTTTTCTCCACCAGGGACACGAACAACTCCTCAAGGCGATTGGTTTTATTACGCAGGCTCAGCACTTCGATGTTCTGGGCGGCCAATTGGGTGAACAGCGCGGTGATGCCCATGGCCTTGTCCACCTGGACTTCCAGGGTATGACCATCGACCAGCCGGCTTGGGTAGCCAAGCAGCTGCGGCGCCACCGACAGGTTGTTTTTCAGGTCGAGCAGGAAGGTTTCCACATGCAGCTGGCCCAGCAGGTTACGCATGCTGGTGTTCTCGACGATGGTGCCGTGGTCGATGATGCCGATGTTGCGGCACAGCTGCTCAGCCTCTTCCAGGTAATGGGTGGTGAGGATGATGGTGATGCCCTTCTCGTTCAGCTCGGTGAGGAAGGTCCACATCGAGCGACGCAACTCAATGTCCACACCTGCGGTGGGCTCGTCGAGGATCAGCAGGCGCGGTTCGTGCACCAGCGCGCGGGCGATCATCAGGCGGCGCTTCATGCCGCCGGACAGCGAACGCGAAGGCACGTCGCGCTTGTCCCACAGGCCCAGCTGGGTCAGGTACTGCTCGGCGCGCTCCTTGGCGATTTTCGCCGGGATGCCGTAGTAGCCAGCCTGGGTCACGACGATGTCGAAGGTCTTTTCAAACTGGTTGAAGTTGAATTCCTGGGGCACCACGCCGATGGAACGCTTGAGCGCCGCCGGGGATTTGTCCAGGTCATGACCAAAGATATTCACCGTGCCGCTGGTCTTGTTGACCAACGTCGAGAGGATACCGATGGTGGTGGATTTGCCGGCGCCGTTAGGGCCGAGCAAGGCGAAGAAGTCACCTTCGGCAACATCCAGATCGATACCACTCAGGGCCTGGAAACCGTTGCCGTAGGTTTTGGTTAGCTGCCGGATGGACAGAGCGGAACTCATATCGGAATACGCACCAAAGAAGGGAATAGAAACAATAGATGAGGGCGCAGCCCAGGTAGTTCAACGGCGGCGCATGACAGGCATGGTGCTTGCCCGCGCCGCACAAGTACAGTCACCCGTATTAATAGTGGGTATTAAGTCAACGCGGTCATCACCGCTTTGCGGTACGCCGGCCGTTGCTGCAGACGGTGATACCAGGCCTCTAGATGGGGCATCGAAGGCCGTTCGATAGGCATTTCGAACCAGGCATAGATAAAGCTGCCGAGTGGGATATCACCCATGCCGATTTCGTTGCCCGACAGGTAAGGTTGCTCTGCCAGGGCCTTATCCACGGTGCCTAATGCGTCGATACAGGCCTGGCGCCCGGCATTGATGCTGTCCCAGTTCTGTTTTTCAGCCGGGGTGCGCAGGATGCCCCAGAACACCGCCTTGAACGGTTCGGCGAGAGTTGAAGTGGTCCAGTCCATCCACTTTTCGGCATTCGCCCGGGCTTGCAGGTCGATTGGGTACCAGCTCGACGCCTGCTTGGCGCAGAGATAACGCACGATGGTGTTGGACTCCCACAGCACGAAGTCGCCATCTTCGATCATCGGCACTCGGCCATTGGGGTTCAGCGCGCGGTATTGCGGTGTATCGACCACACCAAATGCCCCGCCCGCATCAATTGCTTCATAGTCCAGGCCGAGTTCCTCGGCGCACCACAGTGCTTTCCTGACGTTTGATGAATTTTTACGACCCCAGATTTTCAGCATGACCGCGCCTTATCGTTGATGAACATGGCTTGATGAACGCAGCAGCATACGCCGGTTCAGGCACGGCTTAAATCGCTCTGCATGTCCCCCAGCAGGGTCGGCATGTCCTCGGCAAACAGGTGCGGGTAACACTGCTGAATATGCGCGAAGAAAAAACCCTCCGGCACGTCGGAAAACTGCCCATGGTCCCGCACGTACTCCATCGAGCGCCGGCCCTGGCGGTTGAAGGCATGAAACACGCTGTCGTTGATCCCATCGAATTCCAGCGGCGGTACATCAAACACCTCGCACAGCTGCTGGTTGAACGCCGGCGTGGCCTTGACCCAACGGCCACGCAGGTACAACTCGGTGTAGCCGTGCATGGCGAACACATCGCTTTTGAGCAGGGCGATCAGGCGCGGTGTCGAGAGGTGATTGCGCACATCCGCCAGGCCGATGCGTGCGGGGATGCCGCAGTGGCGGGCACACGCGGCCAGCAGGGTGGCCTTGGGCACGCAGTAGCTCTCACCGGCGGCGAGGGCGAAGCTGGCGCTCAAAGTGCCTGGGTCGCGGCTGAAGGTGTAAGGGTTGTAGCGAATCGCCTCACGCACGGCGTAATAAAGACTGACTGCCTGGTCACGTAAATCCGCGCTCGGGCCGCGATGTTTTTCGGCGAACTCCACCACCGCAGGGTGGTCACTATCGATGAAGCGGCTGGGACTCAGGTACGTATCCATGCGCGTTATCTCCGAAGGAAGCCTTGAGTCTAACGACTGATTTGGCGCAGAGATAACGACGATTCGGCCAAATGTCGGCGCCTGGTGGTCGGTGCTTCGCGTACAACTCGTTACACCCTGATCACCGCGCTTTTTCGGATGCCGACTAAGCTCCATGGTGGTTTCGCCCCTGGTTTCACGGAGGATTGAATATGCTGTTGTTGTGGATACTGGTTCTGGTGGTCGGGATTGCCTACCTGGCACACCGCCGCACTGCGCCCCTGCCCGCCCTGGGCGTGGTCGCCGTTTACCTGCTGGCGATGGGCGCCTGGAGCCACGCACCGGGTTGGCTGCTGCTGGTCTTCTGGGTGTTGATCGCGGCCGTGGCCCTGCCCTTGCTGCTGCCCGACCTGCGCCGCCAATATTTCACCAAGCCGCTGTTCAGCTGGTTCCAGAAAGTCCTGCCGCCGATGTCCCAGACCGAGCGCGACGCGATTGACGCCGGCACCGTGTGGTGGGATGGCGAACTGTTCAGCGGCCGCCCTGATTGGGACAAGTTGCTGGCCTACCCCAAAGCGCAACTGACCGAAGAAGAACAGGCCTTCATCGACGGCCCCACCGAAGAACTCTGCGCGATGGTCAGCGACTGGGAAATCGGCCAGGCCATGGACCTGCCGCCCGCCGCCTGGGAGCACATCAAGACCCACGGCTTCTTCGCCCTGATCATTCCCAAGGAATACGGCGGCAAGGGCTTCTCCGCCTATGCCCACTCCCAGGTTGCGATGAAACTCGCGACCCGCAGCGGCGACCTGGCGTCCACCGTGATGGTGCCCAACTCCCTCGGCCCGGCCGAGCTGCTGCTGCATTACGGCACTGACGAGCAACGTAACCACTACCTGCCGCGCCTGGCGCGTGGCGATGACATCCCATGCTTTGCGCTGACAGGCCCGCTGGCTGGCTCCGACGCCGGCGCCATGCCCGACACCGGCGTGATCTGCAAAGGTGAATGGGAAGGCAAGGAAACCCTTGGCCTGCGCCTGAACTGGGAGAAACGCTACATCACCCTCGGCCCGGTCGCGACCCTGCTGGGGCTGGCATTCAAGGCGCATGACCCGGACCACCTGCTGGGCGACAAGGAAGACTTGGGCATCAGCCTGGCGCTGATCCCGACCGATACCCCCGGCGTGGAAATCGGCCGTCGTCACTTGCCGCTGGGCGCTGCGTTCATGAACGGCCCCAACTCCGGCAAAGACGTGTTCATCCCCCTGGAGTTCCTCATCGGTGGACAGGAAATGCTCGGCAAGGGCTGGATGATGCTGATGAACTGCCTGTCGGTGGGCCGCTCGATCTCCCTGCCTGCGGTCGGCACCGGTGCGGCCAAGTTCACCAGCCTGGTAACGGGCCAATACGCCCAGGTGCGTGAGCAGTTCAACGTGCCGCTGTCGGCGTTCGAAGGTATCCAGGAAGCCCTGGCGCGCATTGGCGGCAACGCCTGGCTGATGGACAGCGCACGCATCCTCACCGCCAATGCAGTCGACCTGGGGGAGAAACCCTCGGTGCTGTCGGCCATTCTCAAGTACCACCTCACCGAGCGCGGCCGCGAATGCATCAGCCACGCCATGGACGTGCACGGCGGCAAGGGCATCATCATGGGCCCCAACAACTACCTGGGCCGTAACTGGCAGGGCGCACCGATCTTCATCACCGTGGAAGGCGCGAATATTCTTTCGCGCAACCTGATGATCTTCGGCCAGGGCGCGATTCGCTGCCATCCGTTCGTGCTCAAGGAAATGGCCCTGGCGGGCCGCGAAGACCGCGATCAGGCATTGAAGGAATTCGACGGCCTGCTGATGCAACACATCGGCTTTGCCGTGAGCAACGCCGCCAGTACGCTGGTGCTGAACCTGGGCGTAGGTCACTTCGAGAAAGCGCCGGGCAACCGCCTGAGCCAGAGTTACTTCCGCGCACTGAACCGCCAGGCTGCCGCGTTCGCCCTGCTCGCTGACTTGAGCATGATGCTGCTGGGCGGCGAGTTGAAACGTCGCGAACGCCTGTCGGCACGCCTGGGCGATGTGCTGAGCCATATGTACCTGGCGTCGGCGGCGCTCAAGCGTTACCACGACCTGGATTCGCCGGACCATCTGGAACCGCTGTTCGCCTGGGCCATGGAAGAAAGCCTTGGCGAGTCGGAGCGTGCGCTGGATGAGCTGCTGAGCAACTTCCCGAACCGGCTGCTCGGTTGCCTGCTGCGGGTCATTGTGTTCCCGTTCGGGCGCCGCCACACCGGACCGTCCGACGCACTGGACGCCGAGGTGGCCGCGGTGATTGGGCGTGCCAAAGGCGACCCGACCCTCGAAGAGCTGCTGGCGGGCTGCTACCGCCCGCAATCGGCAGAAGACCCGGTCGGCGCCCTGCAACACGCCTACGACCTGCTCGGTGCCAGCCATCCGCTGCAGAAAAAACTCCACGCGGCGCTCAAAAGCGGTCAGGTCAAACCCACCGCTGGCGAACACGTCATCGACGCCGCCCTGCAGGCCGGCGTGCTGCAACCGGGCGAAGCGCAAACCCTGCGCGACGCCGAAGCTGCACGGCGCAAGGTGATCGACGTGGACGATTTCAGCAAGGAAGAGCTGACCCAGGCTGAGGGTAAAGTCCGCTGATACCAGCGGTCATATAAAAACGGGCGCTTGAGCTATATACTCTCGCGCCCGTTTTTGCTTTAGAGGACTTATCTCGTGTCCAACGTCGTTGCCGATCATCTCGTCTTGCTCGACCACTTGCGCAGCATCCTGGTTGCCGTCGGCGAAGCCGAACAGGTGCCCGAGGAAAGCCACACACTATTTCTGGAGCGCTTCGACGAATTGCGCGCCCTGCTGCCGATCGACCCGATCGAGAGCCAGTACCTGGGCCAGGACCTGATGAGCCAAGTCATCCTGCGCTACCCGCAGATCGCCCACCTGGTGCCGCGCGACCTGCTGTGGTTTTTTGGCGGTGATTGCCTGCATTTCATGCCGGATGAAGAACTGGACCTGTACCAGGCCCTGGAAGAGCGGCGCTTCGAGGCCGAACAGAACGACGAACCGTTCGACTGGAACCAGGAAAAGCAGCTGCTGGCCATGCCGCAAGACCAGAGCAAGCACTGATTTTTTCAGACCGCTGCCCCTCTGAATGTGGGAGCGGGCTTGCTCGCGAAGGCTACGGATCAGTCGCTGAAAACGTTGACTGGCACGCCGCCATCGCGGGCAAGCCCGCTCCCACCTTTCTACCGCGTTCCCTACCTTCGACGCAGTGTCGGTTCGCGTGCCATACACGCGACCAGATAATCAATAAACACTCGCAACTTCGGCGGCAGATACCGCGTCGGCGAATGCAGCAACCACGCCTCGCCATGATAAGAGGCAATAAAATCCCACGCCGGCAACACCTGCACCAAACGCCCCTCCTCCAACGCATGCCGCGCAGTGAAGTACGGCAAGCTGCCAATGCCCACATGCTGCAACACCGCGTCCAGCCGGACCCCGGTGTGATTCGCCGCATACCGCCCGCGCACGCCGACCGTCACCGCCTTGGCGCCCTGGCGGAATTTCCAGCGCGAATCGCCTGGGGTTTCACCCAGGTAAATGCAGCTGTGCTCGAGTAAATCATGCGGATGGCCCGGTGTGCCGTGCTCGGCCAGGTACTGCGGCGTCGCGCACAGCAAATGCTCAATGGGCAACAATTGTCGGCCGACCAACCCAGGCGGTGGGCTGTCGGTGATGCGGATACTCAGGTCGACATTGTCATCGATCAAGTCCACGTGGCGGTCTTCAAGAATCAGCTGCACATCGACTTTGGGATAGCGGCGCAAGAACTCCGGCATGTGCGGATGCACCACGAATCGCCCGACCGCCTTGGGCACGCTGACCCGCACCAGCCCTTCGGCTTCATGGGTAAACTGGCCGCTGATTTCCATCACCGAACGCGCCGCGTTGACCATTTCCTGGCAACGCTTGAACACCTCTTCACCCCCCTCGCTCAGGCGCAGTTTGCGCGTAGTGCGTTGCAGCAACCGCGTGGCCAGGGCCTGTTCGAGACGCGAAATACTGCGGCTCACCGCCGAGGGTGAAACGCTCAGTTGCCGCGCGGCTTCAGAGAAGCTGCCGGTTTCCACGACTTTGACGAAAATCGCCATTTCACCCAGCAGGGACAGAGGAAGATTGATGTTCATGACGCACAGGTCCATTGATAATTGAACGGATTATCACCCATCTACGCACTATTTATACTGCCCGTAGAACCCTGATGCGGATGTAGATGATGACCGAGCGCCTGTTTTTTACCCATGACCACCTGACCGCCGAGCTTGAAGTGCTGACCTGTACGCCGCACGAGGACCAGTTTGCCGTCACGCTGCAGTCAACCCTCTTCCACCCGCAGGGCGGCGGGCAACCGTTCGACACCGGCTGGCTCGGCGACAGCCAGGTGGTGCGCGTCACCCAGGAAGCCGATCGCGTCGTGCACTATGTTGACCGCCCCGTGGCGCCCGGCCCGATCACCGCACGGGTCGATGAACAGCGCCGCGCCCTGTACACGCGCCTGCATTCGGCCGGGCATCTGATTGGCAATGCCGGGGAAAGCTTGGGCTGGATGCCGATCAAAGCTCATCACTGGCCGGGCGAATGCAAAATCACCTTTATCCGCGGGCAAGCGGCGCAAGCCGTGGACGCCGAGGCGTTTCAAACCCGAATCGACCAATGGATCGCCGCCGACTACCCGCGCCACATGAGACTGGAAGACGGCACCCGCGAAGTCGGTTTCGGTGCATTGCCGGCCTACGCCTGTGGCGGCACGCACGTGCAAGCGTTGAGCGAGCTGGGCCAGGTGACCATCCTGGCCTTGTCGGAGAAAAAGGGCGCGCTGTCGGTGCGTTACAGCCTCGACTAAAATCCCAGCGACAGGGCCTCCTGTGGCGAGCGGGCTTGCCCCGCGTTGGGGCGCGAAGCGGCCCCCATACAGTCACCGCATTTTTCGGAAAGAGGTAATTGTCAGGTTTTGGGGGCTGCTTCGCAGCCCAACGCGGGGCAAGCCCGCTCGCCACACCCAACCTGCACACACCCCACTGTGCATCAAACCGCAATCGCCCCCGCCCTCCCCGGCTCCACCACAAACGACTTGAGCGTCGACACCGTCGCCGCCGGGTCACGTGGGTCAGTGATCACCCGGAAGTTCGTCAGCATCTTTGACGCCTCAAGCTTCACCGACACATACCCACGCTGGCGACTGTCGAAGAACTTCACGTGCGGATTGAGCGGCAAGATCTGACTGAAGGCGTCAAAGGGCGGGCCGTCGGAGGTCACCGAGCTGCCGACAAATTCGGTTGCGACGATGGGCGAGTCCGGGTTGTTGCCATCGGCATGCAGGTCGGTGGTCCAGAACGAATGGATATCACCGCCCCAGAACACCGGGTTCTTGACCTGATTGCGCGTGATGGACGCCAGCATCCGAGTACGGTTGGCCATGTAGCCGTCCCAGCCATCCGTCCAATGCCCGACCTGATGGCTGGTCAGGTCACGCTGGATCAGCGGCGCCACCAGCAAGTCCTGGGCGATCACATTCCACTGCGCTTTCGACTGGGCAAAACCCTGGTCGAGCCAGGCTTCCTGTTGCCAGCCAAGCATCGTGCGGCCGGGGTCGCGCAGGTCCTTGCAGGTGTTGGCGGCGATATGCCCCTGGTGACTGCCGTTAGCCTGAATACACGGCTGCTCGGAGCGGTATTGGCGGCCATCAAGCACATGAAAACGCGCCAGCCGGCCATAATCGAGGCGCCGGTAAATACGCATGTCCGGCCCTTTCGGCACACTGCTGACACGCAGTGGCATATGTTCGTAAAACGCCTGGTACGCCACCGCCCGTTGCCTTAAAAACTGCTCAACCGGAATCTTCGGGTCCTGTGACCAGCGGTTGGCGTAGTCATTCTGCACCTCATGGTCGTCCCACGTGGCCACGCTGGGTGCTGCCGCGTGCAAAGCCTGCAGGTCCGGGTCGGTTTTATACAGCGCGTAGCGGTTGCGGTAATCACTCAGGCTCACGGCATTGCCGCTGCCGTGCGGGCGGATGATCTTGCCTGAGTCCGCTGCGTACGAGCTGTCGTAGATGTAGTCGCCGAGGAAAAACACCAAGTCGGGTTGCTCCGCCGCCAGGTGGCGATAGGCACTGAAATAACCGCGCTCCCAGTGCGAGCAGGAGACAAACCCCACGGTGGCCGCCGCCATCGCGTGCAGCGGCGGCGCGGTACGTGCCTGGCCCACCGGGCTCTGTGCGCCGAGGCCGTCGAATTGGTACCAGTAAGGCCTGCCAGCCTCCAGCCCCGCCACCTCGACATGCACCGAGTGAGCAAAATGCTGCGTTGCCATCACCTCGCCTTGCTTGACGATACGCGTCATCGCCGCATCACTGGCCACGCGCCAACGCACCGGCACGGCGCGGCTCAACCCGCCGCGCCCGTCCGCAGCATTAAACAGCGGCGCCAAGCGCGTCCAGATCACAAAGCCATCCGGCAACGGGTCGCCGGAGGCCACGCCGAGGGTGAACGGGTAATCCACACCGGCGCTGCGCGCAAACGGGCTGAGGATCGAAAACGCGGTGGCAACCGCCAGCCCGGCGAGCAGCCGGCGCCGATCATGATCCACTGCGCCACTCACAACGCTCGCTCCCAGTCGCTGCGCACGCTGGCGAATGTCAGCAAATCCTCGTACACACCATTCTTGAAAAACGCTTCGCGCAGGCAGCCTTCATAGTGCAGGCCAATTTTCTGCATGACCCGCGCCGACTCCTTGTTGCGACCAAAACACTGGCTGCCGACGCGCTGCAGCCCCAGCGTGGCAAACCCGAAGTCCATCACCGCGTTCGCCGCTTCCGCCGCATACCCCTGGTTGCGAGCGTGCGCCGCCACCCAGCCACCCAAATGCCCGGCGTGATGACGGGCATTCAGACGCAGGCTGACCATGCCGATCAGCTCGCCGGTTGCTCGCACATGCATCCCCAGGTTCAGCACCTCACCCGCACGGTATTTTTCGGCGATCCCGGCAATAAAGTCCTGGGCGGTCTGCAAGGTATAGGGCGACGGAATATTGGCCGTGTTGTCAGCAATTTTCGGCCCATTGGCGAGCCTGTAAAGCACCTCGGCCTGGTCCATTTGCAGCGCGCGCAATAGTAGTCGCGAGGTGGGTAAATGCGGCAATGCAGTGGGCATACGAGCAGGCTCTGGAGATAAATTCTTCAAGAATGTATGGCCTTCATGTCAATTGCATTACGTCATAAAACTGCAAGGCAAATCCCCTGAAAGACGCGTCCTAGAGCCTTCAAAACGTCAATTAAAGTTAACCATTCGGTCATTTTTGGTTGTTAGCGTGTCGCCCCTAATTCAATGACGGGGCAACAGAATGAGAACCTGGGATGAACCCAAGAAACGCAAGGCGCACATCGAGCTGATCCCGATGATCGACGTGATGATGTTCCTCCTGGTGTTTTTCGTACTGGTGAGTTTGAACGTGATTCCGGCACTCGGCATGAAGACTCAACTGCCCAGCGCAAGCAGCGCGCAGCAACTCAAGCCGCAGAACAAATTCATCCTCACGCTGGGCCTGCAAGGCCAGCTGCAACTCGATGGCAAGGACCTCACGGTCGACGCCCTGGTCCCTGCGTTGAAGGCCGCTGAAAAGCCGGATACCAAGTCGACCATCATCGTCAACAGCGACAAAGGCGTGGAAGTTGCGCGCCTGGTGGAAGTCATGGACACCCTGCGCCTGGGTGGCTTTACCTCCGTGTCCATCGCCACGCGTAAGTCCTGATCATGTATGCCCTGTTTCGTGCGCGTCGGCTGCTGGGCAGTGTCCCGGCCCTGATCGCCCTGGTGCTGATTGCACTGGGTATCCAGTCCCAACCCCTGAAAATCCAGCCGCAGTATGACGAGTCGGCGGTTGAACTTGCCCTGGTCGAGCCCGAGCCAGAAGTGGTGCCCGAGCCCGTGGTGGAGCAGGAGCCACCGCCGCCGGTGATCGAGGATGAAGAGGCCGAACCGGCCCCGCCGCCGCCACCGCCCAAACCGTTGCCAAAACCTGAACCCAAACCCAAGCCGGTGCCCAAGCCCAAGCCGGTGGTCGCCGCCAAACCGACGCCAGCGCCAGCGCCAGTGGCGCCGGTTGCCGCCAAGCCGGTACAGGCCGCCGTAGCGCCGACACCTGCGCCACCCGCCCCGCCGGCGCCGCCCAAAGTCGATGGCCAGGCACTGGAAGGCGGCTACCTCAAAGGCCTGCGCAACGAGCTGGATACGTACAAGCAATACCCCACCGGCCGCCAGGCATCTCTCGAACGCCCCAGTGGCGAGGTGGTGGTCTGGTTGATGGTGGACCGACAAGGTCGCGTGCTCGATGCCGGGATCCAGACCCCGGCGCCGAGCATGCTGCTCAATCGGGCCGCCACCAATAGCCTGCGTCGCATCAAGCAGGTCAAGCCGTTCCCCGAACAAGCCTTCGGTGGACGTAACGAGCAACGCTTCACCGCCACCTTCAACTACAGCGTGCAATAAGCACCCGACACCAGGACGACAGTGATGAGGTTCACCCGTATTCATCTGGCACTCGTTGCCGCGACTAGCATGAGCCACGGAGTGGTCATGGCAGATACCAGTGACAGTGACGTCGGGACTATTGGGGTACAGGGGGGCAAGGCAACCGCGGGGGGCGGTTACATGGTCCAGGAAGAGAGCGCCAAGGGTCGCTCGACCGTCACCAAGGAAGCGTTGGACAAGCAAACCGCCACCGGCAACGCCATCGACAAGCTCAAGTACACGCCGGGCCTGAACATTTCCAGCGAGGACAATACCGGTCTGTCGGGCTTTCGCTTCACCATGCGCGGCATGAACTCCGACCAGGTCGGCATGTCGGTCGACGGCATGCCGATCAACGACTCCGGCAACTACGCGCTGTATTCCAACCTGTTGGGCGACCCGGAAAACATCGAGCAGATTTTTGTCACCCAGGGTTCGTCGGAAGCGGATGGCCCGCATATCGGTTCCAGCGGTGGCAACATCGGCATCGTGACCATTCGCCCGACCAAGGAAACCGGGGCCTTCGTTAAACAAGTGGTCGGCAGCAACGCCACACGCAAGACCTTTGCGCGCCTCAACACCGGTGAGGTCAACGGCCTGAGCAACTGGTTGTCGGCGTCCCACACCGAAGGCCAGATGTGGCGTGGCTCGGGCGCCGTGCGGGCGGACAAGGTGGAGTGGAACAGCTTTTTCGACGCTGGCAACGGCAACACCGCCAACCTGATCCTCAAGTACCACGAGCAGGACAACAACAGTTACAGCCAGCTGACCAAGGCGCAGTTCCAGCAGTTCGGCCGCAAATATGACCCGTACCCGGCCAAGCCGGCGCTGGGCGCCAACGGCAAGATCAGCAGCTACTACGACCTCGCGCAGAACCCGTTCCAGACCTTTACCGCCGTGCTCAACACCCAGTACAAGCTGAGCGACAACCTGGCGCTGTCGGTGATCCCGTATTACTACTACGGCAACGGCAGCGGCGTGGGCTCCTCTGCCTATGCGCTCAACAGCGGCTCGAACAAGGGCGGCGTTTTCGACCTCGGCAACCTGCCGACGGCGGCCCAGTACAACGCCGACGGTTCGTCCACCACGGGCGTTTACTACCGCCCTTCGCGCACACAGACCTGGCGCCCGGGCATCACCACCAAACTCAACTGGGACCTGGGCGACCACAGCCTGCAGTTCGGCTACTGGTACGAACGCGCGCGCCAAAGCCAGACCCAGCCGTTCATTGCCCTCAAAAACAGCGGCAAGCCCAGCGACACCTGGCCGGATGGCGACTCGGTGGTCGATGCCAACGGCAACACCGTACAAGGCCGCGACCGCTACACCGTGACGCCTGCGCAAAAAGTCTGGGCCCAGGACACCTGGTACATCAATTCGGACTGGACCCTGATCGCCGGCCTTGCCTACATGAATGTCGAGCGTGAAGGCACCAACCACGGCAGCCTCACCGAGCAACCAGGCAAAGCCGACCAGACCTACAACAAATTGCTGCCCAATGCCGGCCTGAAGTACCAGCTCGACGAGCGTGACCAACTGTTCTACAGCCTGTCGCGCAACATGCGAATTCCGCAGAACTACGTGCTGTATGACAAAGGCGTCGGCTCGCTGGACTCCAAACCGGAACTGAGCTGGAACCAGGAACTGGGCTGGCGCTACACCGGCGAAGACATGACCCTGGCCGCCACCTTGTTCTACATGCAGTTCAAGAACCGCCAGCTCACGTCCCTGGACAGCAACGGGGATTCGGCCGACATCAACGCCGGCACCGTGATCAACAAAGGCCTGGAACTGGAGTGGAGCGGCAAGCTGCCCCACAACTTCAATTACTACACCTCCTACACCTACACCAGCTCCAAGCAGCAGGACGACCTGACCGTCTTCAGCGCCGGCAAACCCATCGTGCTGCCCACCAGTGGCAAGCAGTTCGCCAACGTACCGACCAACATGCTGGCGGCCAACGTCGGCTACGACGACGGGCGTTTCTACGGCACCTTCGGCGGCAAGTTCACCAGCAAGCTTTATGGCGACCTGACCAACGACGAAGCCATCTCGGCGCGCACCATTTTCAACCTCGGCGCCGGTATCTACCTGCCCGTGGATAAAAAAGTCGTCAAGGACGCGACCCTGCGCCTGAACGTCGACAACCTGTTCGACAAGAAGTACCTGGACGGCGTGTACACCACCAAAACCAACGCGGCGAGCTACAGCGGTTTCCGCGATGGCGACCCGGCCTACATCGTTGGCCTGGACCGTACCGTCACTGTTTCTCTGGAAGCGAATTTCTAACTGCGAGGCTATAGATCATGGACATGAACCTGCTTCACGACATCACCTTTTATGTGATGTACGCCGCCATGGCGATTGCGATTTTCATCACCATCGAACGCGGCATTTACTTCGCCTACGTGCGTCGCCAGGCGCGGGCCTTGACCGAGGTGCTGGGCGCCAACGTGCACAGCGAGCGCGACTTGCCGCAAGGCTTGACCCGTCGCGACAGCCTGCCACTGAACATGGTGCTGCCGGTGCTGGCGCAAAAGGCTTCTCAGGGTTCGCGCAAGGACCTGGACGACGAAATCGAAACCCAGTACCTGAAGACCCGCGCGCCGCTGTCGCGCAGCCTGTGGATCATCGAGACCATCACCACCGCCGCGCCGCTGCTCGGCCTGCTGGGCACCATCCTGGGCATCATCGACACCTTCAAGGCGCTGGCCAGTGCCGGCGTGTCCGACCCAGGCCAGATCTCCGGTGGCATCGGGACGGCGTTGTTCGCCACCGGGTTGGGCATCGCCATCGCGCTGTTCTGCGTGGTGTTCCACAACTTCTTTCAGGACAGCCTGGAGCGCATCAACGACCAGCTGAAAATCCTGCTGATTCGTGCTGCCACCGGTGCCCGCGTGCAGAGTGAAGTGCCGCACCTGGTGCCGACGCCGTTGCACAGCCGCACGGCGTGACCCTCCCACGGCGGGCGCAACCTGCGCCCGCCGTTTTTTGCCCGATGAGACGCCTATGTCCCTTTCGATGAAGTTGCGTATTGCCGGCCTCACCGGCTTGCTCCTCAGTCCGCTGGCCCAGGCGGACTTTTCAATTCCAGGCTTTGAACTGGTGCACACCGTGCCGGTGGATACCACGCTGGGCACGGCCGATTTGCGCCAGCCGGGGCCGGTGTGGATCGCCTTGTTTGATGGCGCAAAAAACAGCATTGATATCGGCCAGTTCTACGCCGCCGACCATCCTGGCTCGGTGATGGACACGGTGATTGAGCATCTGGAAGCTGCCGGCAAACGTGGTGTGAAGATTCGCTTTTTGCTTGAGGAAAAAGGCATTCGGCTGTCGGAGGCTTCTACCCTGGAACGCCTGCGCGCGATTCCCAACCTGACCTTCCGTGTGCTGGCCTATGGGCAGTTGAGCGGCGGGATTATCCACGCCAAGTACATGGTGGTGGACGGCAAGCAGGCGTTTGTCGGCAGCCAGAACTTCGATTGGCGTTCGCTGGAACATATCCACGAGACCGGTTTGCGCATCAGCGATGCCACCGTGGTCAGCCAGGTGCAGGCGATCTTCAATCAGGACTGGCAGGCCCAGGCCGCGCTTGCAGATAAGCAACCCGTGCCGCTGCCGGCTGCGGGCCAGGAGCCGGCACGCACCGGTAACTATCTGGTGGCCAGCCCGCAACGCTACAACCCGCCCGGCGTAGGCGATTCACAGCTGGAACTGCCGCGCCTGTTGAGCGAGGCCAGGAAAGAAGTGCGCGTGCAACTGCTCGACTACGCGCCGCTGTCCTACGGGCCGGACCGAACCCGGCCGTACTACGCGGTGATCGACAACGCCGTGCGCGCCGCCGCCGCGCGTGGGGTGTCGATCAAGCTGATGGTGTCCAACTGGAACACCGACTCGCTGGAACTGCCCTACCTCAAAAGCCTCGCCGTGCTGCCGAACGTAGAGGTCAAAATCGTCACGCTGCCGCAGGCCAAGCAGGGGTTTATCCCTTACGCGCGGGTGATCCACAGCAAGACCATGGAAATTGACGGGCAAGTAGCATGGGTCGGCACCAGCAACTGGCTGGGCGGGTACCTGGATAACTCGCGCAACCTGGAAGTGGTGATGCATGACGCAGCGATGGCCAAGCGGGTGGGCGAGCTGCATGCGCAATTGTGGGAGGGACCGTATGCCAAAGCGCTGGATGTAGCGGCGCAGTACCCGGACCCGCATCCTGGCAAGCCGTGAGCTGAACTCGGTTCCTCCTACGCAAAAAAGCAAAGTGGAAGCGGGCTTGCCCGCGATAGCGGAGTGTCAGCCAACCTAGGCGCTGACTGACACACCGCCTTCGCGGGCAAGCCCGCTCCCACCGTTGATGCTTGGTGGCTCAAATGGAAGTGGTGATGCATGACGCGGCGATGGCCAAGCGGGTGGGCGAGCTGCATGCGCAATTGTGGGATGGGCCGTATGCCAAAAGCGCTGGATGTAGCGGCGCAGTACCCGGACCCGTACCCTGGCAAGCCGTGAGCTGAACTCGATTCTCCCTACGCAAAAAAGCAAAGTGGGAGCGGGCTTGCCCGCGATAGCGGAGTGTCAGCTAACGTAGGCGCTGACTGACACACCGCCTTCGCGGGCAAGCCCGCTCCCACCGTTGATGCTTGGTGGCTCAAATACGGAGGTAGGACATTTCCCTCATCCGGGTCTCCCCTACCACTCCTTCGTGATGGTAGTGTGTGAAATTGTTTCTGACATTTCGATCAGAAATTTTCCCACTCCTCTTTTGCAAAGGAATGCCTCTAGTCATGCATTTTCCACTGAAAAAACTGGTGGCTGCCACCCTGTTCGCGGCCAGCTTTTCGGCCATTGCCACCCCTGCATTCGCCAACATCAGCGCCGAACAAAGCGCGACCATTATCAAACATTTCAGTGAAACCCCAGCCAGCGATTTCCGGGGTTTCCTCGGCACTCTCGCCAAGAGCGACCTGGCGAAAACCGATGACGTCGGCCCGGCCATCGACGCCTTCCTGGCCAACAAAACCCTGACCGCCGACCAGCAGAACGAAATCAACCGCCTGCTGGGTATTTACACCCGCGTTAAATACGGCAAAGCCGCGCTCGAAACCCTGCGCGAGCTGGTGGAAATTCCGACCTTCAACGTCGACGGCCTGCCGCAGTACAAGAACCCGGAATTCCTCAAGATCGCCGACAAGATCCAGAGCCTGGCCAAAGCCTTCAACCTGAACTTCCGCAACATCGACAACCGCGTGTACGAAATTTCGTTGGAAGGCAGCGGCGATGAAGTCGTCGGCATTCACGCGCACGCCGACGTGGTGCCGGTGACGCCGGAAAACTGGGTGCTCAAGGACGGCACCAAGCTCGACCCGTTCAAGGTCACGCTGATTGGCGATCGCATGTATGGCCGCGGCACCGAGGATGACAAAAACGGCATCGTGGTAGCCCTGTATGCCATGAAGGTGGTCAAGGAAGAGAAGCTGCCGCTGGCGCGCAACTTCAAACTGTTGGTGGACACCACTGAAGAAACCATGGGCGACGCGATCCCCTATTACTTCGAACACAACCCGGTGCCGCAATACAACCTGGCGCTGGATGGCGGCTACCCGGTCGTGATTGCCGAGAAAGGCTACGGCACCGTCATGGCGAGCTTCCCGGTGCGCAAAGGCACTGGCAAAGGCGCAGAAATTATCTCGATGACCGGCGGCATGGCCACCAACCAGATTCCGTCGGTCTCGGTCGCCACCCTGCTCAGCGACAAGCCTGCTGAACTGGCCGCCAGCCTGCAGAAAGCCGGCGCTGACTACGTCAAGCAAAACGGTGGCAATTTCGACGTAACAGCCAAGGTGGTCGGCAAAGAGGTCAAGTTGACGCTCACCGGTGTGTCGGCTCACTCCTCCGAGCCGGAAGCGGGCGTCAACCCGGTCGCACGCATGCTGGAACTGATCCACAGCATTGACGGCAAAATCGCGCTGAAGCACAACCACATCACCGACGCTGCACACTATGCAGCTGACAACTGGGGCCTGGATTACCTGGGCGGCAAGTTGGGTGTGGGCTTCTCCGATGCGTTCATGGGACCACTGACCACCTCGCTGACGTTTGTCGGCCAGGATGACAAAGCCTTCAAGCTGGCGGTGAACCTGCGCATCCCCAAAGGCAAATCGCCGGAGGTGCTCAAAACTGAAATCGAAGAGAAAATCAGCGCCTGGGACACGCACACCAAAGTGGCGATGAACGTCACCTACTCGGTGGCCGAGCCGATGTACCGCAACCCTGAAGGTGAGTGGGTCAAAGCCCTGCTGGCCGTGGCCAGCGAAAACCTCGGCATGGAGCACACGTTCGGCACCTCGGCCGGCGCGACTTCCGTGCATGATCTGCCCAATGGCGTGCAATTCGGCCTGGCGAAGCCGGACGTGAAGTACACCGGGCACACCGACGGTGAGTTCAAGACCGTCGAGCAGTTCTTGCTGGACCTGCAGATCGTCACGGAAATGATGGGCCGTGTGGGGCAACTGCCGAAGCTCTGATAAGCCAAGGTAAACACCACAACGCCGATCAAGATTGATCGGCGTTGTGGTTAAACAGGCCTGGCTCGCGACCTAAAACATATCCATCGCATTGCACAGCTTGGCCTTCTCTACCGGCACGTTCTGCGGTTTCCCCGTCGGGTTCAGGCGCTGCAGCGCAATCAGGCACTGGCCACCGTCCAGCAGGATCAGTTCGTAGTCTTGCCCGGCCTTGGGGGTGAAGTGAAAGCTCTGCCTGCAGCTGTAGGCATTGCCGCCAGAAACATAGCCCTCACTCTGGAAGTTCATGGCAAAGGGCTTGTTCGCCGGCACCTTCAGTTCGCTACGCGCCGAGCCTTGCGCCTCCACCCGGCGGTTGCTCTCGGGCATGCCCAGGCTGCGGCCATTATTCTGACCCGCAAAGCCGGATTCGGACACGGCCATCACCCCGGCGCCAGGCACACGCCAGTCGATGCAGTCACGGCCCGGCACACCGCGCGCCATGCCATTGGTGATCACGCGCAAGCGTGCGGTATCCCCCGATGTGGGTTCAACATAGGGCGTGTTGTAAGCGCGGATATTGGAAATATTGCCGCAGCCACTCACGACCACGGCCAGGCCTGCTATCAAAAACGCTCTCATGGAAATCCTTTTTTTTGAGGCTTAACGGCAGTGATAAGGGCTTTCGCTGCGCAGTTCCTCGCCGGTCCGGGCATCGCGAATGATGACCGTCGCCCCCGGCGCATTGAGGCAGAACGCATTGCGTATGGGGTAAATGTTATGGCCCTCGGCGGTGAAGGTGCCGAGCCTGGTTATCTGGGCGCCGGAGGCGTCGTGAGCCGTGACAGTGTATTCACCCGACATGGTCAGGCAGCCGCTCAGCGACAGCAGCAAGGTGGCGCAGATGGCATATTTCACAGGTGATGTCCCTATCGCGTTGAATGCCGAGCCCTTAAAAACAGAGCGTTGTTTTTGTGGTTTCATTGCGCCGACTCACAGGCCCTCAACGGCTCCTTGGGGTGCAATGCACAGAGGTCGAAACCGTCACGCCGCGTGTAGCCAGCACGCTTCATACACACAAAGCGCTGCGCCCGCTCCTGGAAGCTCGCATTGGGATCGATGCCGGAACCATTCTTTTCACCACACGCCAACATGGACGCAACCACATCCTGGTGGCTGGCGCCGGGTTTCTCCCATAAGTCGGCATCGGCCGTGGGGGGCTGGAATGGCTGGCTAAAGCAAGCAGTGACAAAAGGTGCAATCAACACACCTAACGCCAGGTGTTTAAGCCACATGATCAATCTCCTTATTTACGCGCAATCACCGGCACCCGCACGGGTCGACCCTTGGGCCATTAAGGTGTGCAGGACTGCCGGCGATAGATGTAACAGCTGTGCGTCGTCGTTATGGACCTCATCCTCGAGGACCAGGTTCGCCCGTTCGACAGGGCTGGTGAAACATCCTACAAAATACTGATTACTTTACCGGCCATCCGCTGTTTTTTAGCAGCGCCCGCTCCAGCTCAGGCCGTTGCGGCCAGCACCGGCAGTTGCAACCCGCGCAGCGGCGGGCTGCGGTTAACCCTTCAAACCTCAAGCATCAGGATATCTTCAAAGAAACCGCCGACCGGCTCGGTGGGGTGGCAGAGCTGGATCTCCAGCACCCACACCATTTCACTCGGCGTGATCTCAAGCGCAGCCAATTCCTGGTTGCCGAACAAGGCGTGGGGGAAATCCGCAATACGGTGGCCGGCCAGGTTGCGCGACAACCGCCAGCCCTTGGCAACGGCCCGTTCCTCGGCAAAGTCATAGAGCTCACAGCCGGTCAGGCCGCGCATCCAGGCCTCGCGGGTTTCATCGAACACTTCATGCAAGACCTTGAAGCAATCGCGGTGCAGCGCTGACTCGCCGAAGACGAAGGTGTCGCCATAGTCGCCCTCGTAGCCGTCCCACACCGGGCCGAGGTCGACCACCACAATATCGGTGGCACGCAGCGTGCGCAGTGGGTCAATGCCTTCCCTGGGCGGGCGAACCGTGTCGTCGCCAAAACGAATGTAAGTCGGGTGCCAGGTGTGCGAGGCGCCCATGGCCTGCAATTGCGCGGCGGCCATGTCGAGGGCTTGCCCGGTGGTCATGCCGACTGTGAGCTGGCTGGCAATCGCCGCCAGGGCGCGGATGGTTTTTTCACGCGCGGCGAGCATGCCGTCCAGCGAGTACCGCGGGCCGACCTTTTCCCAGGTTTGATCCAGTCCATTGAGCAGCGTGTCGGCGCTCGACCGGCCACTGGGTACAAACGCTTCGGCGACAAAACGATGGCTCGGCAAACCCGCTTCGAGGCAATCGGCACGCGCCTGGCTGATCATGCCGCCGTTACCGCAGGCATACACCTGAGCCGACGCCCAACGGTGCCCATGACTCAGCGCCACTTCCTGCACCCTGCCCTGCGCTGCCAATACCGGGTGCCAGTGAAAACGCGGGTGGTCGATGACCGCCTGGTCCAGAAATACGCGGTCGTAAAAGTCTGCCGCCTGCGCGCCGCCCCAGTAAAACGTCACCTCCACATCCTGCTTCAACGCGCTCAGCAGGATCGGCTTGATACCCGCGTAGCCGGTGCCTGTGGCGAACAGCACCACAGGCGCATCGTCATCGTCCTGCCAGGTGCAGGCACCAAAAGGCCCCTCCAGCGTCAACAGATCGCCAGCCTCAAGGCTGTCCAGGAGGGTCTCGGAAAAAAGCCCGCCGCGCACCCGACGAATCTGAAACACCAGGCGCCCATCGCCGTCGGCCGGCAGGTTGGCGATCGAGAAACAGCGCGAGTCGCCATCGACCAGGCGGAACTTGAGGTACTGGCCCGGCCTTACGGCCAGCGGCGTGTCCGGCATCACCACCAACTCAATGATGTCGGGGCTGAGGTCACGCTTGCTCAGCACCGTCGCCTCGACCACCAGCGCGGGGGTGTCCAGCGACCACCCGGGAATCTCCAGGCGCATGTCGGCGCAGGCGTGGCTTTGACACAAGAGCATTTCATTCGCTGCCAGCGGGTAGCACGGCGCGGGCGCGCCGGGCGCCAGCTGCTTGGCGCGGTAGTGGCCTTGCTTGACCACCACCTTGCACGAACCACACGCCCCGCGCCGGCACGAGAACGGCACAGACAGGCCGCTGGCGAGCATCGCGTCGAGCAACAGCTCATCGCCGGCTTCAAAGGTTTTCCCCGAGGGGGCGAGTTCGATGACATGGCGTGTGTTCATAACAACCTCAGGGGTGAGTGAGGCTTGATTGTTGCGCTAGACTAGGCCCATTAAAACCTCCAGTTTTGGATACTTAAGATGGTCCAGATGCGTAAATGGCGCCCGCTGCTCAAGCTCGATGAGAGCACCACCCAGGCGTCCTATCGCAAGATTGCCGAAGGCCTGGTGCAGGCCATCCTCGAAGGACGGCTGCCGCCCGGCACGCTGCTGCCGGGCACACGGGAAATGGCGCAGATGCTCGACGTCAACCGCAAGACGGTGATCCTGGCTTACGAGGAAGCGTCGACCAAAGGCTGGCTGATCAGCGAGCCGCGCCGGGGCACGTTCGTCAATGCGCAATTGGCGCCAACGCCCGCGTCCAACCGCGCGCAGCACTCTTTTGCCCCGGCAGTGCTAGCGCAGCCAGTGGTGCCGTATTTCGAGCAGAATGCGCAAGTCATCGCCCTGCAGCATCGGCATGACGCGCTGTTTTTCGATAACGGTGCCTGCGACCACCGCTTGCTGCCCCAGGCCGTTTTACACCGCTATTACCGCAATGCCCTGCGCAGCAGTTTTGCGTCCAACTCGGTGCGCTACGGCAGCGAGGGCACCGGCTATGAATTGCGTTGCGCGCTGGCAGAGATGCTGCGCAACAATCGCGGGCTGGCAGTCAGCGCCGAGAATATCTGCCTCACGCCCGGCACTCAGGTGTCGCTGTACCTGACGGCCAGCCTGCTGATCAAACCCGGTGATGTGGTGTTGGTGGAGCGTCTGAGTTACCCGCCGGCGTGGGAAATTTTCCGCAAGCTCGGCGCACATTTGATCACCGTCGACATGGACGATGAAGGCTGTCGCACGGACCACATCGAGCAGTTATGCCACGCACATGATGTAAGGATGATTTACCTTACGCCGCACCACCAGTTTCCCACCACGGTGAGCCTGCATGCGGCCCGTCGGCAACACCTGCTGGCGTTGGCGGCGCAGCACAATTTCTGCGTGATCGAAGAAGACTACGACCACGAATATCACTTCAACGGACGCCCCTATCTGCCGCTGGCCAGTGATGGCGCGCAACGCCATGTGATCTACATCGGCTCGCTATCCAAGGCGTTGGGGTCGACGTTTCGTTGCAGTTATGTGGTGGCTCCCGCCAGCGTGATTGAGGTGCTGCAGAACAGCGCGGCACTGGTGGTAGGCGACACCGACGCGGTTGCACAAAAAATGCTCGCGGACCTGATCAATCAGGGGGAATTGAAGAAGCACCTGCGCCGTGTTTCGAAAGAATACGTGGCGCGTCGAGAGGTGCTGCAGAGCTGTTTGCACAGCGCATTTGGCGATCGAATCCAGGTGCGTGAGCCAGAAGGCGGCCTGGCCCTCTGGGTTCGCTTCCAGGATGAAACCGACGTCGATCAGTTGCTCGCCACAGCCCGGGGCCAGGGCGTGGTGGTGCGCAGTGCGCGTCAGTTTTCACCGCTGAATGTGCCGGAAAATGCCCTGCGCCTGGGGTTTGCCTCGCTTGATCGGGATGAGCTCCGGGAAGCGACACTGCGGTTGGCGCGGGTGATGAGCAAGCGTTGATCACGCATGCATCGACACGCGTTAGAGCGCGCCTTGGCCGCTGTTTTGAAGCCGGGCAAGGTCGGGAAACTCGAGCAACAGCGCCCGATTGCCGCGACCGATATGCTCCATCACCGCCAGCGTGATGAACTCGCGCACCATCCCGCTCGAGACGTAATACATCGCCCAGGCTTGTTCGGGCGTGCAGTGGCCGATCTGTTCTTCGATGTCCTTGTAAGCCTGGTATTCGTCCGGCTTCAAAACGTATGGGTTAGCCGCTTGGCGCATGATTTTTCTCCTCCCTGAAAACGCTGCGACAGCCCCTTGGTCTGCCGACGGCTAACGCTGGGACGCTATGGCCCCGTTCATACGCCGGCGCTGATCGACTTTCGTCGAGCGACTCCCCCATCATGCGTATGGAGCAATGCCTTGATGCGGTTCAGCAGTTGTTTTTCATTACCCAGTGACGTGAGGCCGTGGGTGCTTTGCGCCTCATAGGCCTCGACCATCTTTATCAGCGTCACTAATTGATGAGTGTCGGCTTTGGTTTCTTTGCAAATAGCCATGTAAGCCCTCTGCCAATAAAGATGAATGCCACGCAGGGTTATGTACCGCTCTTGACCTTGGTCCACACGCGCGTGCGGATTCGCTCCAACTTCAACGGTAGTGGTTCAAGCGGAACAAGTGTGGCAACCGTATGCTTGTCAGGATAAATCCAAGGGTTGTCGCGCAGCTTCTGCTCGACGAACTCGGTGGCGTCCTTGTTAGCGTTCGGGTAAAGCGTGTGGTTCGAGCTCTTGGCAATCACTTGCGGTTCAAGCATGTAATTGATAAACGCCAGACCTTCCTTGGCATGGGGCGCATCTTTGAGCAGCACAAAGTTTTCCGACCACACCAACCCGCCCTCACGAGGCAGGCTGTAGGCAATTTTGCGCCCGGTGTTGTTTTTCTCATTGATGGCCTGCGCCGTCAGCGCCCCACTCGCCCAGCCCACGACCACACAAATATTGCCATCGGCAAAGTCGGCGTCGGTTCTGGAGGAGTCGAAGTAGAGAATATAGGGACGGATTTTCAACAGCAGCGCCTGAGCCTTCTGGTAATCCTCAGGGTTCTGGCTGTTGCTCGGCAGGCCGAGGTAATGCAACGCGATCGAAATGACCTCGCTGGGCGAGTCGAGCATCGCCACGCCGCAGGACTTGAGCTTGCTGATGTTTTCTTCTTTAAAGATCAGGTCCCAGCTGTCCACCGGGGCGTTGTCACCCAACGCGGCTTTGACTTTATCAACGTCATAGCCAATCCCGGTGGTGCCCCACAGGTAAGGCACCGCGTAGCGGTTGCCCGGATCATTCACCGAAAGCAGCGCCAACATCTCTGGGTCGATATGGGAGAAGTTGCTCAGTTGGTCGCGGTCCAGCGGTGCAAGCACGCCCGCCTTGATCAGGCTTGGCAGGACATTGGAGGTGGCGACAACCACGTCATAGCCCGTGCGCCCGGCCATGACCTTGCTCTGCATGATCTCGGCGCTGTCGAAGGCATCCACGTGCATGCGCGCGCCGGTTTTTTGCTCGAATTCCTTGGGCGTCTCTGGCGCGATCAAGCCGAACCAGTTGTACAGATTCACCTGAGGTTGCGCCGCCGCAGCAGGCGCGCTGATACCTACATAGACAAGCGAGGCCAAAAAAATGGCTCGCAAATGTGATTGACTCATATAACTATCCTTGTCAAAACGACAGGCCTTCATGGCCTGCATCCGCTGGGAGGTGAATATACCCGGCGTCGTCTAATAGTAAATACCTACAAGTACTTAGCTCGCGCCTATGAACGCCTAACCCTAAAGGGGTAGAACATGTCACTCGACCTTCATAACCTGGCCTGGCACCGATCGGCCGGCAAGCTGATCATGGAGCTCAATCGCCCGGCTTTCTGGAGTTCGCTGGTTCGCGTGTTGAATGAATATGTGCAGATCGACAACTGGGTTGTCCTGGTTTTCAGCGATCAACAAGTCAACGTCATCAGCTTTACTGAAGTGGCCGATGCCGAGGAGGTGGATGCCCTGACTCAGCGCTACCTCAAAGGGCTGTACCTGCTGGACCCGTTCTACATTGCCAACCGGGAAAACCCGCAGAGTGGCTTTTTTCACTTGTCAGACATAGCGCCCGAGCACTTTCTGACCACCGAGTATTACCGTCAGTATTTCGCCCAGTACGTCTCGGTGGATGAGGTGCAGTACAACGTTCAGCTCGATGAGGACAGGACGTTGTGTATTTCATTCGGCAGTAACGTGCGCTACAGCCCGGAACAGATCACCACACTGGATATCATCAAGCCTTGGGTTTTGGCATTGATGCACCAGCGTATGTGCTTTGAGATCGACGTTGAAAAAAACCTCAATGAGACACCGCCCTGGTCGCAGGCAATTGTTCAACTGGGCAGCCAGATCACAACGCGTGAAAAGGACGTGCTCAAGTTGCTGTTGAGCGGGTTCTCCAACAAAGAAATCGCCGGCAAACTGTCCCTGTCGACAGAAACGGTGAAAGTGCACCGGCGCAATATTTACACCAAGCTGAACATCAAGTCCCAGTCCGAACTCTTTGCGCGTTTCTTCATGCCAAAACAGGACGTCTACGCGGTGAACTGAAGGCGCGGCGCTCAGCCCGCCGCGCCGAGAAACGGCAGCGCGAGGAACAGCTTGATCACCACCGCATTGGTGATGTCAATGAAAAACGCCCCCACCATCGGCACCACCAGAAAGGCAATCTGCGAGGGGCCAAAGCGCTGTGTCACCGCCTGCATATTGGCAATGGCGGTGGGTGTCGCGCCCAATCCGAAACCGCAATGCCCGGCCGCCAGCACCGCCGCATCGTAGTTGCTGCCCATCACCCGAAACGTCACGAAAATCGCGAACAGGGCCATCAACAGCGCCTGTGCCGCCAGCAGGATGACGATCGGCAACGCCAGCGCCGCCAGGTCCCAGAGCTTGAGCGACATCAAGGCAATCGCGAGGAACAACGACAGGCTGACATTACCCAGCAGCGACACTTCGCGCTCAAACACCTGATGCCAACCCAGCGCCGACAAGCCATTGCGCAGCACCACGCCGACAAACAGCACGCAGACAAAGGTGGGCAACTCGAAGGCGGTGCCTTGAATGACACCACTCAGGCACGTGCCAACCTGCAAGCTGATCGCCAACAGGGCCAGGGTTTCGATAAATGAAAACGAGGTGATCATGCGTTCCTGATCGGGGCGCTCAAAGCCTTTGGGCCGCCGCGGCTGCGAGTGTTCAACGCCAGGTACCTGGACACGCTTGATCAGCAGGCGCGCGACCGGGCCGCCAATCAAGCCCCCCAGCACCAAACCAAAGGTCGCCGAAGCAATTGCCAGTTCAGACGCGGAGGCCACGCCGTATTTCTCACTGAACACCGCGCCCCATGCGGCGCCCGTGCCGTGCCCACCCGACAGGGTGATGGAGCCCGCCAGCAAGCCCATCAATGGATCAAGCCCCAGCGCCTTGGCCAACGCGATCCCCATGGCGTTTTGCACCACCAACAGGGCCGTCACGACCAGCAGGAAAATACCCAGCACGCGCCCGCCTCGCTTCAGGCTGGCGAAATCTGCGTTCAGGCCAATCGTGGCGAAAAACGCCAGCATCAATGGGGTTTGTAAGGAGGTGTCGAAGCGAACCTCGACATCCGCCAGCGCACGCAACGCCAGCAGCAATGCGGCAACCAACAGGCCGCCGGCTACCGGCTCCGGAATGCTGTAGACACGTAGAAAGCCAATCCGGGCCACCAGCCAACGGCCCAATAAAAGCACCAGGGAGGCAGCGACCAGGGTTGAATAGAAATCGAGCTGAAGCATCTGGACAGTCCTTTGAAGTAAACAAGGAAAAGGGGCTGGCCAGAGTAGAGACAGCGGAACAGGTACACAGCTACCCGACATTGATTACAGACTATTCCTACGTACATCAGCACATGGCCTACATGCGTGGTGTGTTTTGCCGGCAAAAAAGCGACACGAACAAAAACGCCGATCATCACTGATCGGCGTTTTCGTTAAATATGGAGCGGGAAACGAGACTCGAACTCGCGACCCCGACCTTGGCAAGGTCGTGCTCTACCAACTGAGCTATTCCCGCAAATGGCGTCCCCTAGGGGACTCGAACCCCTGTTACCGCCGTGAAAGGGCGGTGTCCTAGGCCACTAGACGAAGGGGACACGCTACTGAAACACATGGTGTGTATTTCAGTGCCCAGAGGCCTCATCCGAAGACTTGGTCCTGGTTTCACTCAATGCCGCCCGAGGGCAACACTGCTTAAAAATTGGAGCGGGAAACGAGACTCGAACTCGCGACCCCGACCTTGGCAAGGTCGTGCTCTACCAACTGAGCTATTCCCGCATATGGCGTCCCCTAGGGGACTCGAACCCCTGTTACCGCCGTGAAAGGGCGGTGTCCTAGGCCACTAGACGAAGGGGACACACGTACAACATTCACTCCCTACCGCGTTTCGCTGTGTGCTTTACGCTGTAAGTGGCGCGCATTCTATGGATGGATTGAAAGGTCGTCAACCCCCAAGGATAAATTTATTTAAATCAATGACTTCGCCCTGCTTTCCAGGGCTTTGCGGGCATTGTGCCCGTGCGGGCTTTGACGCCTATATTCTGGCGCCCGACAAGGCGCTATAGTTCGCCCAGGCAAATGATGGCAATGTGCATCCACGCAGGGAACGCTTACCTATATAGCAGAAACTACCTGGGCAACTGGTCGAACAATCCTATCCGTCGGATGGCCCAGTCACTACACTCCACAGCAAACCCTATAAAGAGGTCACACCGGTGACACCACTCATGATCACCCTGCTGGTAATAGCCGGGATCGTAATACTGATCGCCATTGGCTACATGAACCACGTGGTGGAAAACAACAAACTGGAAAAGCAGCGCACCGAAATCGAGCTTAACGATCGGCTGCGTCGTTGCGGTGAGATCACCGAGACGTTCCCCGGCCAGTTGATGACCCCGAAACTCAAACTGTTGCTGACTCGCCTGGAACTCAACGTCACCCAGCGCCTGTTGCACCTCAAAAAATCCAGCGCACCGCTCAAGGCACGTGTCGCTGAGCTGAACGCGCTGATCGGTCAGGGCGAATCGATCCCGGTGACCAACCCGCCCGCGCCGATCCAGACCGAAGCCAAGGCCAAGGACGTGCGTTTCCTGCTCGAGGCGCTGCACGGTCAAGTGACCCGTGCGGCCCAGGACGGTTTCCTGCCGACCAACGAAGCCAAGCACTGGATCAAGGAAATTCGCCATATCCTGGTGTTGCTGCACATTGAGTTCTTCAACAACCTGGGCCAGCACGCCCTGCAACAAGGCCAGCCTGGCCAGGCACGCCTGGCGTTCGAGCGTGGCGTGCAGTACTTGCGCAAACAGCCGGAGCCGGTGCTCTACAGTGCACAACTGCAATTGCTGGAATCGCAACTGGCCCGCGCCAACTCCACGGTGCTGACCAACAGCAAGCCGGCCGAAGACGAAGTCAACGAACTGACCGAAGGCCTGAAAGTCGTCGACGCCGACGCCGAATGGAAGAAGAAAGTCATCTACGACTGATCGCCTGCCCCATGTGGCGACCCCGGGTCGCCACATGCCATCACTTTGCACCTATCCCCCCGCCCCCGACTAGCGTAAAAAAGTGCCCCTCACTCCGTGAAGTTAGAGGCCTGCTATGCCTGTTGCCGTGATTGATGGACAACCGCTGCACTATGTCGACCAGGGCACCGGCCCGGTCGTCCTGCTGGGTTCGAGTTACCTGTGGGACCGCGACATGTGGGCCCCGCAAATTGAAGCCCTGTCGCAACAGTACCGCGTGATCGTGCCGGAACTGTGGGGCCACGGTGAGTCCGGCCCGCTGCCGACGCAAACCCGCTCTCTCGACGACCTCGCGCGTCAGGCCCTGGCGCTGCTGGATCAGCTGGATATCGCGCAAATCAATCTGGTCGGCCTGTCGGTCGGCGGCATGTGGGGCGCGCGCCTGGCGTTGCTGGCACCGGCGCGCCTCAACAGCGTGGTGCTGATGGACACCTACCTGGGCGCCGAGCCCGACGCCACGCGCCAGTATTACTTCTCGCTGTTCAAGATGATCGAGGACGCCGGCGCCATCCCCGAGCCGTTGAGGGATGTGGTTGCACCGATTTTCTTCCGCCCCGGCATCGACCGCGAGTCGGCCCTGTACCAGGATTTTCGCAAGGCGTTGCAGGCCTTACCCAAAGAGCGCCTGCTGAACAGCATCGTGCCACTGGGCCGCCTGATCTTCAGTCGCGAGAACATTCTGGACCAGTTGCCCCGCCTGGACTCGGACACCACGCTGGTGATGTGCGGCGAGCAGGACAAGCCGCGGCCGCCCGCAGAATCACAGGAAATGGCTGAACTGATTGGCTGCAGCCTCACGCTGATTCCCGACGCGGGGCATATCTCGGCCCGGGAAAACCCGGACTTCGTCAATGAAGCGCTGCTGACCTTCCTCGCCAACCACGCCTGATTGGCGCCCTGCCCTTTGTTCGCGGCTGACCCGCCGCGATCAAAGGCGGAAGTGCCCCACCATGCCCTTGAGCTCCGCGCCCAACTGCGCCAGCTGGATACTCGACGCGGCATTGCCCTGCATGCTCAACGCCGACTGATCGGCGCTCGCACGAATGCTGGTCACACTGCGATTGATCTCTTCGGCCACCGAGCTTTGCTCCTCGGCCGCCGCGGCAATCTGCTGATTCATTTGCTGGATCAATGACACCGCCGCGGCAATGCTGCCCAACGCGCTCTCCGTTGACAGCGCATCGCTGACCGCCAACTTCACCAGCTCGCCGCTCTGCTGAATCTGCTGCACCGACGACTGCGCCGCGCTGCGCAACGTACTGACCAGACGCTCGATTTCCTCGGTCGATTGCTGCGTGCGCTTGGCCAACGCCCGCACTTCGTCGGCCACCACTGCAAACCCTCGGCCCTGCTCGCCGGCGCGGGCCGCTTCGATGGCGGCGTTAAGGGCCAGCAGGTTGGTTTGCTCGGCCACGCTTTTGATCACGCCCAGTACCGTGCCGATATTCTGGATTTCCGCGCTCAGGCTTTCGATACTCGCGCTGGCACTGGTGCTGGAGGATGCGAGCAATTCAATCCGTTGCAGGCTCTGGCGCACCACTTGCTGACCGCTGTCGACCTTGTCGTCGGCGGTCTGCGCGGCTTGCGCGGCCTCTTCGGCGTTACGCGCCACGTCGTGCACCGTGGCGGTCATCTGATTCATTGCCGTGGCAACCTGTTCGGTTTCTTCTTTTTGGCTGCTGACTTCAACATTGGTCTGCTCAGTGACGCTGGACAGTGAATGCGCCGAACTGGCCAATTGCTCGATGCCCGCCTGCAGCCCACTGACCATCTGGCTCAGGCCGCTGCCCATTTGCTGCATCGCCTGCATCAACTGGCCGATTTCATCGCGGCGGCTGACTTCCATCCGCCCGCTCAGGTCGCCGGACGCAATCTGCTGGGCCACGGCGATCACAGTGCGCAGCGGCGCCACGATCAACCGGGTGATCACCCACGCCGCGATCAAGCCCACCAGCAGCGCGAGGGCCGAGGAACCGATGATCAACACCGCGCTTTTCTTCAATTGCGCCTGCATGGACTGGTCTTCGGCGTCGTACGCCTGGTTGACCCGGCTAACCACTTGGTCGGCGCGGTCATGCAACTGCTTGTAGACGATTTTTTCCTGGGCCAGCAGCCCGGTGTACTCGCCGAGTTTTTCGCTGAATGCGGCGATATGCCCGGAGACTTCATTGAGCACGGTCTGGTAACCCGCATCCTTGACTGAGGTTTTCAGCTGTTCGACTTGCGCCAGGGCCTGATCGGCCTGTTCGATCTTGCCTTGATCGGCGTTGTCGGCATCGGCCTTGCGGCTCTGATCCAGGCGCACGCGCGCTTCATTCATGGCTTGCAACATCAACCGCGAGACCTGGCTGACCTGCCCGGCCTGCTCGATAAACTCGGCGCCATCCTTACCCGGGCTTTCCTTCAGGCCATAGGCGCCATCGTCGGCCAGGCCGGCCTGCAACACATCGAGGTTATTGGCCACACTGGACACCGACCAACTGGCCATTTCCAGCGCCAGGTCCTTGGCCTGGGTCAGTTCGACAAACTCGTCGAATGCCTTGCGATACGCCGCCAACGCCTGCTCGACATCGCTCATCACCGGCACATTCGTGGCTGACCGGGCCTTGAGGCTGGCGGCCATCGCCGCCAGTGCATCGACACTTTCATGCAGGGCATCGACAGACTTGGGGTCGGCGTGCAGCGCGTAGTCCTGCTCGATCAGACGCACCTTGAGCAAGCCGCTGTTGAGCGATGACATGGCCTTGAGGCCTTCAAAACGCTGGCCAACGGTTTGCAGGGACCACACGCCAATGGCCGCCACCAGCGCCGTCAACAGCAGCACCAGGACGAAACCCAAGCCCAGTTTCTTCGCCATACCGAGGTTGGCGAAACGTCGTTGCACGCCTGAAATCATTGCACTTGAATCCTCTTGCAACGGCAGATGCCATCGAGCCTGGTTTCCATGCAGCGAGATTCGCAACGACGAGCCAACGGCACAAGACGTTGGCGCCACAATAATGGCAAAAAGCTACATGCCCGTCGTTTTCAGAATGGTCGAGGTCGATCTGGCAGGCCCCATGGCACGGAACAACGCCAGCGCCCGCTGATCAGCAGCATAGGCCACGTTGATGCGCAGCCAGTCGCTGTGCTCGCCCTTGGGATTGAACAGCGCCCCCGGCGACAACAACACACCAAGCCGTCGGGCACAGGCCTGCAACCGTGAATGATCGTCCCTGCCGGGCCGGGCCCACACAAACATGCCTCCGGCGGGCACGGAGAACACCTCCCACTCCTCATCCTCCAGCACCTGCAGGGTTGCGGCCATTTGTGTGTTCAAGCGCTTGCGCAGGCGCTGCACCCACTTACGGTAGGTGCCATTGGCCAGCAGCGTGGCCAGCACCGCCTCGGCAAACCGCGAAGTGCCGATGCCTGTCAGCGTTTTGAGCGTCACCATGGGCGCAATAATCGCCGTGCTGGCGCTGAGATACCCCACGCGCAAGGCACTGCTGAGGGTCTTGGAAAAACTCGAAATATAGATCACCCGACCGTCATGGGGCAGCGCCGACAGCCGTGTGCAACTGGCGTGCTGCAAGTCGCCGTAGACGTCCTCCTCGACAATCAGGAAGTTCTCGCTGCTCGCCAATTGCAGCAGGCGCTCGGCCACGGCACGGCACAGGCTGGTGCCAGTCGGGTTGTGATACAGGCAGTTGATGAACAGGCATTTGGGCCGATGGCTTTTCAGCAGCGTCTCCAACACCGGGATATCCGGGCCACCCAGCGTGCGCGGGACGTGCAGCAGCTTGACGCCATGGCGCTCCAACTGACGGTAAAGGTTGGCATACCCGGGCGTCTCGACCACCACCGTATCGCCGGCCTTGAGCAACGTCCGTATGAGCAGGTCTTGTGCATGGCTGGCGCCATGGGTGGTGAGAATGCAGTCGAGACTGCTGGGCACTTTCATCTGCGTCAGGCGCTTGAGCAGTTGCTCACGCAGCGCCGGCAACCCCAGCGGCGTGCTGTAGCTGAACAGCCCGGCGGTGTCGGTGCGGCTGACCTCGCGTATGGCGTAACAAATATCATCGCTTTCGCGCCAGGCGTCCGGCAGCCAGCCGCAGCCCAGTTTCAACTCGCCCAACGGGCCATCGACGTAGGCGCCCCAGCCCAGCTCGGCGCCTTCATACCAGTGGCTTTCAAGGGAAACCGGCGGTTGGGCCACTACAAACCCCGAGCCCTGTTTTGCCACCAACACCCCCTGCGCCACCATTCGCTCAAAGGCTTCGATGACGCTGGATTGACTGAGCAGGTTGTCGAGGGCCAATTGCCGGATGGACGGCAAGCGCGTGCCCGGGCTTGCCCCGCTTGTGCGAATCCATTGCGCCACCGCGCTGACGATTTGCTGCACCACCGGTACAAGGGCCTGTCGATCGATGCCTAAATCCATGAGCCCCTCACTTCAACTGTCTGTTATTCAACCCCAAACAGTTAAGCACAGAAGCCGGGTTCGACCTGCCGCCGAAATTTATTAAAGTATTGATTTTATTGAATTATTTACCTACTGATACACATTCTGACGAGGCCTTGTGCCAGCCCTGGAAACGCCCCACAGCGCCCCTCGCCTTTTCGAATATGCAGTGGCGCCGAGTCCTAGATCGCCGTCGCGCCACCGTCCACCGCCAACGCCTGGCCCGTGGTGAACGCGGCACCGTCGCTGCACAGGTACAGCACCGCACTGGCGATTTCCTCGACTTTGCCGATGCGCCCGACCGGGTGCATGGCCGCGGCAAACTCTGCCTTGCGCGGGTCGGCTTCATAGGCACGCCGGAACATGTCGGTGTCGATCACCGCTGGGCACACCGCATTCACGCGGATTTTCTTTTTCGCGTACTCGATGGCCGCCGATTTGGTCAAGCCGATCACGGCATGTTTGGACGCCGCATAAATGCTCATCTTCGGCGCCGCCCCCAACCCCGCCACCGAGGCGGTGTTAACGATCGCACCGCCGCCTTGGGCCAGCAGCAGCGGCAACTGGTGCTTCATGCACAGCCACACGCCCTTGACGTTAACGCCCATGATCGCGTCGAACTCATCCAGGCTGCCGTCGGCCAGCTTGCCCTTCTCGATCTCGATCCCGGCATTGTTGAAGGCGTAGTCCAGCCGACCATAGGCGGCGACGGTCTGCGCCATCAACTGCTGCACGTCCGCTTCCAGCGTGACGTTGCAGCGCACGAACAACGCCTCGCCGCCCGCCTGTTGAATCAGCGCGACGGTGCTCTCGCCGCCCGCCACGTCCAGGTCGGCAACCACCACTTTCAAGCCTTCGGCGGCAAATGCCAGCGCGGTGGCGCGGCCAATACCGGCGGCGGCGCCGGTGACCAGGGCGACCTGGCCGGAAAACGTCATGCTCATGGGGATGTCCTGTGGGGAAAATAGCCGTGGGCCGAGTCTAGCCAACCGCAGGACGGGTGCGTCAGCACTATCAGAAGGCCGGTTGGCGGTGTATTAATCGCAGTGATAAGGCCACCCGCCTCACTATCAGCCAGGCCTATCGGCGGGCATTCGCGCTTCTCGGACAACCTTGCTCTCAGGCCGTTAGGGGTCTATCACTTGGGGTTCACTTCTAAAGAGTCCTTTGCCATGACTGCCCAGACCAACCGCCAGTTCCTGCTCGCCAAACGCCCGGTCGGCGCGGCGACACGGGAGACCTTCACCTATCAGGAAGTGCCGGTGGGCACGCCAGGGGATGGGCAAGTGCTGGTGCACAACGAATACCTGTCCCTGGACCCGGCCATGCGTGGCTGGATGAACGAGGGCAAGTCTTACATTCCGCCCGTCGGCATTGGTGAAGTGATGCGCGCACTGGGTGTGGGCAAGGTGATTGCGTCGAACAACCCGAAATTTGCAGTGGGTGATTACGTCAATGGCGCGCTGGGCGTGCAGGATTACTTCCTCGGCGAACCGCGCGGCTTCTATAAGGTGGACCCCGAACTCGCGCCGCTGCCGCGCTACCTGTCCGCCCTCGGCATGACGGGCATGACCGCCTACTTCGCCCTGCTCGAAACGGGCGCGCCCAAGGCCGGCGAAACCGTGGTGATCTCCGGCGCCGCCGGTGCGGTGGGCAGCATTGCCGGGCAAATTGCCAAGATCAAAGGCTGCCGCGTGGTCGGCATCGCCGGCGGCGCCGACAAGTGCAAATTCCTCGTGGATGAATTGGGCTTCGACGCAGCCATCGACTACAAAAGCGAAGACGTGCCAGCCGCCCTCAAGCGCGAATGCCCTAAAGGCGTGGATGTGTATTTCGATAACGTCGGCGGCGACATCCTCGACGCGGTACTCAGCCGCCTCGCATTAAAGGCGCGGGTGGTGATTTGCGGTGCCATCAGCCAGTACAACAATAAAGAAGCCGTGAAAGGCCCGGCCAACTACTTATCGTTGCTGGTCAATCGCGCGCGAATGGAAGGCTTTGTGGTGATGGACCATGCGGCGAACTTTGCCGCAGCCGGGCAGGAGATGGCCGGCTGGATGGCGCAGGGCAAGCTCAAAAGCAAGGAGGATATTGTCGAGGGGCTGGAGACGTTCCCGGAAACGCTGATGAAGCTGTTCAACGGCGAGAACTTTGGGAAGTTGATTCTAAAAGTTAACTGACCACGGTGGATCGAAATGTGGGAGCGGGCTTGCTCGCGAATGCGGAGTGTCAGTCACCGGATGTGTGTCTGATACACCGCTTTCGCGAGCAAGCCCGCTCCCACATTTTAGCTCAGCGATATTCAGGCGATTTCGGCGACAACAGCGGCCAACGCCTTCGCCGGATCGGCCGCCTGGCTGATCGGGCGACCGATCACCAGGTAGTCCGAGCCCGCGTCCAAGGCCTGACGTGGCGTCAGAATGCGGCGCTGGTCATCCTGGGCACTGCCCGCCGGGCGAATGCCTGGGGTGACCAGTTGCAGCGACGGGTGAGCGGTCTTCAAGGCCTGGGCTTCCAGCGCCGAGCACACCAGGCCATCAAGACCAGCCTTCTGCGCCAGCGCCGCCAGGCGCAATACCTGCTCCTGAGGTTCGATATCCAGGCCGATGCCGGCCAGGTCCTCGCGCTCCATGCTGGTCAGCACGGTCACACCAATCAGCAGCGGTTTCGGGCCGCTGCGCTGTTCCAGCACTTCACGGCAGGCAGTCATCATGCGCAGGCCGCCGGAGCAGTGCACATTGACCATCCACACGCCCATCTCAGCCGCGGCCTTGACTGCCATGGCGGTGGTGTTGGGGATGTCATGGAATTTCAAATCGAGGAACACTTCGAAGCCTTTGTCACGCAAGGTGCCGACAATTTCGGCGGCGCAACTGGTGAACAGTTCCTTGCCGACCTTGACCCGGCAAAGCTTGGGGTCCAACTGGTCAGCCAGCTTCAGTGCGGCGTCACGAGTGGGGTAATCCAGGGCGACGATGATAGGAGTCTGGCAGACGGACATTGGAATGGGCTCTCAGGCAAGTCGAAATCGGCGCGGATTGTAGCGCAAGCGGCGCCGTTGCGGGATCCGATGATCGGTAAAATACTGATCGAGCGCCCGTGACCCGGCATTTAGAGCAATTGTGTCAAGGCTGATACATTCACGACATGCCCTCAACACGCACCACGTCTAGCCTCGCGCACATGACCGCCCGTCCAGCACTTCCAGCCATGGAGCTGGGCGCCTATGCTGACAGCAACAACCCAGGCAGATGATCGCACTATGCATACCCCTACCGTCTCTGTAAACGAAGAGCAAAAAGGCGCGGTGATCGCCGAAGACAAGCGCTGGAACACCCGTGCGTTGATCGTCGATGACGATCTACCGATTCGTGAACTGCTGATCGACTACCTGGCGCGCTTCAATATTCTCGCCGTCGGCGTCACCGACGGCACCGCCATGCGCACGGCCATGCAAGCCGAAACCTTTGATGTGGTGGTGCTCGACCTGATGCTGCCGGGCGAAGACGGCCTGTCACTGTGCCGTTGGCTGCGCACCGAATCGGACATCCCGATCCTGATGCTCACCGCGCGCTGCGAACCCACCGACCGCATTATCGGCCTGGAACTGGGCGCCGATGACTACATGTCCAAACCCTTCGAACCGCGCGAGCTGGTGGCACGCATCCAGACCATCCTGCGCCGGGTACGCGATGACCGTACCGAGCAGCGCGCCAACATCCGTTTCGACAACTGGCGCCTCAACAGCGTACTGCGCCAGCTGGTGGCCGACGACGGCCTTGTGGTGCCGCTGTCCAACGCCGAATTTCGTCTGCTGTGGGTGTTTATCGAACGCCCGCGTCGCGTGCTGAGCCGTGAACAATTGCTCGATGCTGCACGTGGCCGTTCCATCGAGGCGTTTGATCGCAGCATCGACTTGCTGGTCTCGCGCCTGCGCCAGAAACTGGGCGATGACCCCAAGGCACCGCAGTTGATCAAGACTGTCCGCGGCGAAGGTTACCTGTTTGACGCGCGGGATATCGGCTGATGCGCGCCACCTTCAATACGCTGTTCGGCAGGCTGTTCGGCGTATTGCTGGTGGCCATTGTGCTGGCCCACGTGCTGGCGTTCTTTTGGTTTCACCACTACGGCCCGCCACCGCCGCCGCCTCAGGAAACCTTTGTCGAGCAGCCGGATGGAACGATGAAGCCGCTGCCCAAGCACCATCGCTCCTGGTTCGGCGGCCCGGTGGTGCCGCTGACGTTTCAATTTATCTCGCTGATCATTGCCGCCTGGTATGGCGCCAAACTGCTGAGCCGGCCGATCCAGCGCCTGAGCGCAGCCGCCGAACGCTTGAGCCTCGACCTCGACAGCCCGCCACTTAACGAGTCGGGGCCTCGCGAGGCGCGGCAGGCTGCATCGACCTTCAACCTGATGCAAAAACGCATCCGCGAGCAAGTCAGCCAGCGTGCACGCATGCTCGGCGCCGTTTCTCACGACCTGCGCACCCCACTGTCACGCCTTAAACTGCGTCTGGAGCAGATCGAAGACACCAAGTTGCAAGGTCAGATGCGCCAGGACCTGGACGACATGATCGGCATGCTCGACTCCACCCTGAGTTACTTGCACGAGCAGCGCACCAGCGAAACCCGGCACTGGCTCGACGTGCAGGCGCTGGTCGAATCCCTCAGCGAAAACGCCCAGGATCAAGGCTCCGATGTGCAGTTCGCGGGCAATTGCGCGCCCTTGCAGGTGCAGCCGATGGCACTGCGCTCGTGCCTCAACAACCTGATCGACAATGCTTTGCGTTATGCCGGTACGGCGCGGGTGGAGCTGAGCGACAGCCGCGAAGCCTTGGTCATCCGTGTGATCGACCACGGGCCGGGGATTGCCGCGGATAAACGCGAGGCCGTATTCGAACCGTTCTTTCGCCTGGAAGGCTCACGTAACCGCAACTCCGGCGGCGTCGGCCTGGGCATGACGATTTCCAAGGAAGCGGTGGAACGCCTCGGCGGCAGCCTGAGCCTGGAGGAAACCCCAGGCGGCGGCCTGACCGCCGTGATGTGGTTGCCGAGGGCTTAAAGGGGTTTGTCTTCGCGACGCACTTGCGCCTGGGTCGCGCTCCAATCCGTCAGCAGGCTGTAGGCCACCGCCAGCAAGGTCGGGCCGATAAACAAACCGATAAAGCCAAAGGCGATCAACCCGCCAAATACGCCCAGCAGCACAATCACCAGCGGCAGGTTGCCGCCGCGGCTGATCAGGTACGGCTTGAGCACGTTGTCGACGCCACTGATGATGAACGTGCCCCACACACCGAGAAACACCGCATAGGTGTAATCGCCCTTCCAGGCCAGCCAGGCCGTGGCCGGGATCCATATCAGCGGCGGCCCCATGGGGATCAGGCTGAGCAGGAAGGTAACGATGCCCAGGACCAATGCGCCCGGCACACCGGCGATCAGGAAACCGATCAGCGCCAGCAGGGCCTGAGCGGCGGCGGTACCGATTACGCCGTTGACCACGCGTTGCACGGTGCCGGCCACCAACTCGATGTAGTAACCGGCACGGTCGCCAATCAAGCGTTCCAGCAGGCGATGCACGAACGTCGCCAGGCGCGGCCCGTCGCGGTAGAAGAAAAACACGAACACCAGGCTCAGGGTCAGTTCGAGAATACCGCCACCGATCTGCGCGCTGCGCGCCAGCAACCAGTTGCCGACCTGGCCCAGGTACGGCTTGATGCTGACCATCAACGCCGCGCCCTGCTGGTCGATGCTGTCCCAGGTCGCCACCAGGCGCTCGCCGACAAAGGGGATCGAGCCCAGCCAGGTCGGCGCGGCAGGCAGGCCGTCAACCTGGATATCCTTGATCAGGCTCACGGCGTCGCGCACATGGTCGGCCAGGTTGAACCCCAGCCACACCAGTGGCACCGCCACCAGCAGCATCCAGCCCAGGGTCAGAATGCCCGCCGCCAGGGATTCCCGGCCGCCCAGCCAGCGGGTCAGCAAACGCATCAGCGGCCAGCTGGCAAACGCCAGCACCGCGCCCCAGAACAGCGCCGACCAGAACGGCGCCATCACCCAGAAGCTGGCACCAAACAACACCAGCAGCAGGATTTGCACCAGTAGGCGATCGTTATTGAGCATCGGGTATCTCGAGAATAAGGCTGTAGGAAGAGAGCTTAGGCGAACGGCGCGGGTCCGTTCGCCCTGTTGCGGGTCAGCGTATCAGATGCAGGTGCAAACCCTTAGCGTCACCAGTGCCGGTTTCCATGCGCGCGGCGCGTACGCCGCTGTCGATCAGGCCCTGGCGCCAGGCTTCGGCGGTCGGCCCGGTCAAGCTGACGCGCAAGGTGGCGTCGAGGTTCAAGCCACGCGAAATCAGGGTCAGCCAAGTGGCGTCGGGCTCGGCGCCCAACGCCGGGAAGTCCAGTTCGCCGGTGCTTTTCAACTCACGCAGCAAGGTGGCCGAGGTAGGCAGCAAGTCCCCCAGCGCGCTGGCATCGAGCTGTTCAACATGCAAATAGGCGCGACGGTTGCCGCGCGTGATGCCGTACAGCGCTACCAGGGAATTGTCCTGCGGCGCCGCCAGACGCAGCAGCAGGTATTCCTGCTGCCCATCGGCGCCGACCAGTTTGGCGTTGCCGAACACTTCGTTGGCCCACAGGCTGCTTTCGCCGCAATCGCGAGCCTGGCACCAGAACAACAGCTGCGCGCCCTTGGCCTGCAACGCTTCGCGCGTCGCGGTAAATGCGGCACTTGAAGTGTGCTCAGCGGGCAGCTCATAGGTGATGGCGGTGGTCTGGCCACGCGCTGTGGCTTGGCCTTCGTAACGCAGTTGGCCGCTGATCTTGCGGATCGCGCCCATCGGGTAGATGCGTTCCTTTTCTTCAGCGGGGCGGTAATCGACGATTTGCGCATCGGCCTGACGGGCCACGGCCGGTAAATCCTGGCTTCCCGGCAGGTCCGCGGCGAACACCAAGGGGCTGAAACAGCACAGCCCGAGGGCACGGATACATCCTTTGCGCAGGCTCATCGGATCGGTAAGCCCTGGCCATTGGAGGTCGCAGCAGTGTTCATAGCGTTCATGGTTGACTCCCTTTCAATCCGCCCAGCCTCGGCAGTTGCCCGCGTCAAGTCAAGGCGCGTGGAAGAACCGATTGAAACAGTCTGCAACAAGGAGCGCGCCGGGCTCATCATTAAGGTGTAAATGATGGCCGCCGGGCAGCGTGTTCACCGTAAAAGGTAGCTGAGAAAGCAATTCTGGATGTTTCGCCAGCATGCCGTCAGCCGCGACCACCAACTGTGTAGGGCAACCCACGCGTCGCACGAAAGCCATCGCCTGCTCATCGGTCAGGCGCATCGGCGAGGCGAGCGTCAGGCGACTGTCCGTACGCCAGGTGTAACCTCCCGGCACCGGCATCAAACCGCGCTGGGCCAACAGCTCGGCGGCTTCGCGACTGACCGCCACCACGCCTTTCATGCGTGCTTCCACGGCGCGATCCAGCGAGGTGTAGACCGGTTTGCGCTTCTCTTGCAGGTTCAGTTGCGCCTGCAGCGCCATGCCCAACCGCTCGGCGGCGCTCTCGCCCGCGGCGGTGGGCGGGACCACGCCGTCGATCAACCCCAGGTGCGTGACACGTTCCGGCAAGGCGCCGGCCAACACCAGCGAGACGATGGCGCCGAGGGAGTGGCCAAGTAATGCAAAACGTTTCCAGCCCAGCTGTTCGGCGACTTGCAGTACATCAAAGACGTAATCCCACAGGGCATAACCGGCGCCGACAGGACGGTGCGCCGAATGCCCATGACCGGCCATGTCCAACGCGACGATACGCAAACCGTGCAGCTTCGGCGCCAGCCGCGCAAAGCTGTTGGCGTTGTCCAGCCAGCCATGCAGGGCGATCACCGGCAAACCGTCTTCGGGACCAAACAGATGCGCCGCCAACTCGATATGCGGCAGGCTCAGGCGGACTTCTTCGACGGGCATGCTCATGCGCAACTGCGCTCGCGGGCTGCCCAGCGGGAAAACAGGTTCTTGATCAAGGTCGCGGTGTCCTGCGGGCGTTCGAGGGGAAACATATGGCCGCCGGGCATGGTGAGCATTTCGCCCATCGGCAGGCGGTCGACGCCGCTGGCATGGTGGCGCATCACCACGCGGCTTTGGCGGCCGCGCACCACCGCCAACGGCACCTTCAGCTGACGAACCTGGCCAGGGCTGGTGTGAGGCACGCCGCGGTAGATGCTGATTTCAGTGGCCGGATCAAAGCGCAGACGCAGGCGGTCGCCCACCTGTTGCAAGCCATGTTGCAAGTACGCGTCAAAGCATTCCGGGTCGAACCCGCGAAACAGCGTCTTGCCGGCAAAGTAGCTGCGCGCCGCCTCCAGGTCGGTAAATTCTTCACGGCGGCCCAGCGTACGCCCGGCCGGCGTCAGGCGGTCGATAAAGCCGAACCGCTTGGCGGCACGGATCACCCAGCGGTCAGCGCGGGTCAGCACCGGCGAATCGAGCATCACCACGCCGCGGTACAGCTGCGGACAGCGCATGGCCGCGTGCAAATGCAACACGCCGCCCAGGGAATGGCCCACACCCCACACCGGTTCCGGCTGCAACTGCAGATGGTGGATCAACTCGTCCACCAGGTTCTGCCAGTTGTCGTCCACCGGAAACCTGGGGTCGTGACCGTGTTGCGGCAGGTGAGCCACGGCATATTCCGGGGCCAGGGCGGCAAACAACTTGCCGTAAGTGGCCGAAGGGAAGCCATTGGCGTGGGCAAAAAACACGTGCTGCGACATACCGGATCCATCTGCAAAAACAGAAGTTGATTGTCACCATGCCCGGCCGTTACAGCAATGACTGTAACCGCCAGGAATGATGACACTCACGCCACGCCTATCGCGCCGGCGGGTTCTCGCCCAGCGGTACCACGGCCATGGTCAGGCGCGACACGCAGCTGGCTTTGCCCTCATCGCTGGTCAAGCGAATGTCCCACACTTGAGTGGTCCGGCCGATATGGATCGCCCGGGCCACCGCCGTGACGCGCCCGCTGCGCACGCCGCGCAGGTGGTTGGCATTGACCTCCAGGCCCACGCAATAAAACTTGCTGGCATCGATACACAGGTAAGCCGCCATGGACCCGACGCTTTCAGCCAGCACCACCGACGCACCGCCGTGCAGCAGGCCGTAGGGTTGATGGGTGCGATGGTCGACCACCATGCTGGCGGTCAGGGACTCGTCGTCGAAGCTTTCGAAGCGGATGTCCAGCAGCTCACCGATGGTGTTTTTCTGGATCGCGTTGAGTTGCTCGATATTCGGTTGGGTGCGCCACAAGCTCATGAAGTTGTCCTTATTAGTTTTATTACGACCCTAATCCTGCCACACAATGGCTTCGTTGCGCGCGCTCCAAACCGCAAGCTCGGCACCGTAGGTCGACTCGATCACCGTGCGCTTGATCTTCAGGGTCGGCGTGAGAAAGCCGTTTTCCACCGCCCAACTGTCTTTCACCACCACCAGCTGGCGCAAGCGTTCATGTTTATCCAGTGCCTGATTGACCTGTTCCAGCCAGCGTTCGAGGCTGCTGCCCAGGGCGTGTCGGTCCTGAGGCCCGGCGGACAACACGCACAGGCCGATCGGCGCAGTCAGGCCATCGCCCACCACACACACTTGCTCAATGCGTGCATGTTCGGCCAGGCGGTTTTCAATCGGTGCCGGGGCCACGTATTTGCCCTTGCTGGTCTTGAAGATTTCCTTGAGCCGCCCGGTCAGGCGCAGGCGGCCGTCGGCATCCTGCTCGCCTTTGTCGCCGGTACGCAGGAAGCCATCATCGGTCAGGGTCTCGGCGGTTTTCTGCGGGTCCTTGAAGTAGCCGAGCATGGTCGCGCCGCTGCGCACCTGCACCTCGCCCGACGTGTCGATGCGCACCTCAACGCCAGGGCATGGCAGGCCGATCCAGCCGAGCCTCTGCTGGCCGGGCCGACACACATGGGAATAGCCACAGCTTTCGGTCATGCCATACACCTCCAGCACATCCAGCCCCAGGCGCTGATACCAGCGCAGCAAGGCCTCGGGTACAGGCGCCGCACCGGACAGCGCAATGCGCAGGGCATCCAGGCCCAAACCCGCGAGGACTTTATGGCCGACTCGTTTGCCGATAAACGGCAGGCTTAGCAGGGTGTCGAGGCGCTTTTGCGGGATCTTGCTGTAGACGCCCATCTGGAACTTGGTCCAGATCCTCGGCACGCCGAACAGCGCCGTTGGCCGTGCCCGACGCAGATCCGCCAGAAAGGTATCGAGGCTCTCGGCGAAATACACGGTTTGCCCGGTGTAGATCGAGGCCAGTTCCACGAACATGCGCTCGGCCACATGGCACAGCGGCAGGTAGGACAGCAATCGGTCGCCCTCCCCCAGGCCAAACAACTCGGTGCCACGGGTGGCGGCAAAACCCAGGGCGCCAAAGGTTTGCATCACGCCCTTGGGCAAGCCGGTGGTGCCGGAGGTGTAGACGATGGTGGCCAGGCTTGAGGCGCCAGGTTCGGGATTGTCCTGGATCGGCGAGCAGGCTTGCAGGTCGGCCCAGCGGTAATCGAAGTCGCCGACCGGGCACAGGGGCAGGCTGATGGTCGGCAGCCCGGCGGGGATACCCGGCGCCATCGCAGGCCAGTCGTCCAGCTTGCCGATCAATACCAGCGCCGCCTCGGAATGGGTCAGCACATGGCCAACGGAGTCGGCGGTGAGGTTGGGGTACAGCGGCACCGAGACATGCCCGGCCATCCAGATCGCGAGGTCGGCGATGATCCAGTGCGCGCAGTTTTTTGAGATCAGCGCGATGTGCGAGCCTTGCGGCAGCTCGCGGGCACGCAGCCAATGCGCGGCGCAACGGGCCTGGTGGGCGACCTCGCCCCAGGTGAGGGTCTGCACCTCGCCGGCGCCGGTGGGTTGCACCAGAAAGGGTTTGCGCGGGTGCCGCGCTTCACGTTCGAAGAAGGCCTGCAACGGCAAACGAAAAGCGACGGGCATGGGACGCGCTCCTTTGTGATCCGACCATAGCCAACCAAGCACTTGCTTGGTTGACTGTATAGCACACACGGGGCGGTGATTAATTTTAGGGGGCTCGGGGTTTTTGCATGTTTTTTGGGGGGGGGTTATGGGGGGCTGGGGGTGCTGGGGGCATATCCGTTGGTTGGGTGATGGCCGCTTTGGGTTCCGCCCTTACGGCGGGTCACTTTGGAAAAGCCCCAAAGTAACCAAAGGGCTCTTGCCCCACCACTCGGCACCTCGCTTAGGCTCGGTGTGCCCTCACGCAGGCTTGAATCCGTGGGCCGCCGTGACGGGCCATCCATGGCCCAACACGGCTAACCCGGCGTCCTGCCGGGTTACCCACGGATTCAAGCCTGCGTTCGGCCAGCGTGGTTTAACGGGGCGCCTAAGA
>NZ_JCBCUX010000024.1:0-52370 GCF_059862645.1 Pseudomonas sp. MF08831
ACTCGCTGTCGAATTCTGCGTAACTCTTTGTTTACCAAGGAGTTTTCCGTTTCGACTGCGCCGGAAGTGGGGCGAATTATAGACTTCCAGAATCTGCCGTCAACCCTTAATTTTGCTTTTCTATCAAACACCCCGAAAACTTAGTCACACCTTCTATATAGACGCCCAAAAACCAGAAACTGAGCAATATATTGCTCAAAGCTCACCGGTTGAGCATCATATGCCCCTGCCTCTCCACCACGACTTTGGACAAACACCCCAATGACCACTCCACCCCGCAGCCTGGCATCGGCGTTGTTCCCGGTCGGCCTGCTATTAATAGCCATGGCGTCCATCCAGTCCGGCGCCTCGCTGGCCAAAAGCATGTTTCCCATTGTCGGCGCCCAGGGCACCACGACCCTGCGCCTGATATTTGCCAGTGTGATCATGCTGCTTCTGCTACGCCCATGGCGCGCCAAGCTCACAGCCAAGTCCCTGCGTACCGTTGTCATTTATGGCATGGCACTGGGTGGCATGAATTTCCTCTTCTATATGTCCTTGCGCACAGTGCCCCTGGGGATCGCAGTAGCGCTGGAATTCACAGGCCCGCTCGCCGTTGCGATCTACGCTTCGCGCCGGGCGGTGGACTTTCTATGGATAGGCCTCGCGATCGCCGGGCTTCTACTGCTCATACCCATAGGCGAAGCCAGCAGCGGTATCGATCTGACGGGGGCAGCCTATGCCCTTGGCGCAGGTATCTGCTGGGCGCTCTATATTCTGTTTGGCCAAAAGGCCGGCAACGACAATGGCGTCCAGACCGCAGCACTCGGCGTAATGATTGCTGCGTTGTTCGTCGCGCCCATTGGCATTGTCCACGCAGGCGCCGCGCTGCTGACGCCTGCACTGATCCCCGTCGCCCTGGCTGTCGCCATCTTGTCCACGGCGCTGCCCTATACCCTGGAAATGGTCGCACTCACTCGCCTTCCTGCCCGCACCTTCGGCACCCTGATGAGCATCGAGCCTGCATTCGGCGCGCTTTCCGGGCTGTTCTTCCTGCAAGAGCACTTGTCGCTGGCACAGTGGCTGGCCATCACCTGCATTATCCTGGCCTCTGTAGGCGCTACGCTGACGATGCGCAATGAATCCAAACCGCTGGTGCCGGCCGATTGATCGCTATCAAAGGTAGCTCTGGTATTTGCCGCTTATTTAGGCCATGTTTAGGCCGTAAATGAATGTCTTTCATGGAGAATTTCGACAAGGACAGCTGAACGCTACAATCGAGAGCGAGTAAAGCCTGCATCGAGCCTTTTTGCGAAGCGGCTATTAAGGATAGTGATGAAAAGAATATTGATACTGTTCATGGTCGTGGGCATTGCGGGCTGTGCTGCGACCACCAAGACAGAAGTGAAACGGGGCAAAAAAGGGCTGCATATCAACTGTTCAGGGCTGTCCTCCTCCTGGGACGAGTGCTACACCAGCGCAGCCAATTCATGCGGTGCCAAGGGCTACCGGGTTATCGCCAAGTCCGGTGACAACTCCGAGGAGCCTGGGGACTACCCCTTCGGCCTCAACCCTGCCGGCTACACCAGTCGCAGCATGATCGTCATCTGTAAGTGAACGCCCGAGCAGTCTTCATCCGACTGCTCCCTTTTGTGAATATCTGATCTCGACCCGGCCCTTTGCGACGTTGCGGCTACACTCCTGCTCGACTATCGAGCAACGGAGTTCCCATGACAGAAAACAACAAAATCGTATTGGTAGTGGGTGCCGGTGACGCCACCGGCGGCGCCATTGCCAAGCGCTTCGCGCGCGAAGGCTACGTGGCCTGCGTCACCCGCCGCAGCGCGGACAAGCTGCAGCCCTTGGTCGACAGCATCCAGGCGGCCGGTGGCCAAGCACACGGCTTTGCCTGTGATGCACGCAAGGAAGACGAGGTCATCGCGCTGATCGAACAGATCGAAAGCGAGTTAGGCCCGATCGAAGCGTTCGTCTTCAATATCGGCGCCAACGTGCCTTGCAGCATCCTCGAAGAAACCGCGCGCAAGTACTTCAAGATCTGGGAAATGGCCTGCTTCTCCGGCTTCCTGAATGCGCGCGAAGTGGCCAAGCGCATGGTCACCCGCAACCGCGGCACCATCCTGTTTACCGGCGCTACCGCGGGCTTGCGCGGCGCTGCAGGTTTCGCCGCGTTCGCCGGCGCCAAGCACGGCATTCGCGCACTCGCACAGAGCATGGCGCGAGAGCTGGGCCCCAGGAATATCCATGTCGCCCACGTAGTGGTCGACGGCGCTATCGACACCGACTTCATTCGCGACAACTTCCCGCAAAAATACGCCCTGAAGGATCAGGACGGCATCCTCAACCCCGAACACATCGCTGACAACTATTGGTACCTGCACAGCCAGCCGCGCGACGCCTGGACGTTCGAACTGGACCTGCGCCCCTGGAATGAACCCTGGTAAGCACGCCTTCACAACAATAAGCAGCGAGCATCGACCATGAGTAAAACCCTGGAATTCTTCTTTGACCTCGGCAGTCCCGCCACTTACCTGGCCTACACCCAACTGCCTGCCCTGTGCGCTGCAACCGGCGCGACCCTGGTGTACCAGCCGATGCTGCTCGGAGGCGTGTTCAAAGCCACGGGCAATGCATCCCCCATCACCGTGCCGGCCAAGGGCCGGTACCTGTTTAACGATCTGGCGCGGTATGCCCAGCGCTACAACGTGACGCTCAAGTTCAACCCGCATTTCCCCATCAATACTCTGATGCTGATGCGCGCAGTGACCGGCATGCAGCTTCACCAGCCCGAGCGCTTCCAGGGCTTCATCGACTGCCTGTTCCGCGCCCTCTGGGTCGAAGGTCGGAATATGGGCGACCCCGCTGTAGTGGCCGCGGTGTTGACCGAAGCCGGTTTCAACCCGGAAGAAGTGCTGGCCCTGGCCAATGACGAAAGTGTGAAAGCCGCCCTCAAGGACAACACGGAGCAGGCCGTTCAGCGCGGCGTGTTCGGTGCGCCCAGTATGTTTGTAGGCAACCAGCTGTTCTTCGGTCAGGACCGTCTGGATTTTGTGCGCGAAGCCCTCAGCTAATCGCTATCGCCAATCGCCCCTGAGCGCCGCTTGCGAGCAAATCGTAGGCGGCGTTTGCCGTCTGCAGGTCGAATTGATGCGGGTCCATGATCGGCCTGAGCTTGCCCGCATCGATCAACCTGGCCGCGTCAGCCAGTATCTGTCCGTGGTGCTCACGCCCTTTGCCCGTCAACAACGGCAATAAAGTAAAGACACCGGAATACGTCGCCCCGCGAAACGATAGCGGCGCCAGGCTGTGCTGCCCCCAGCCCAGGCAGCTGACCACGTGGCCGTGATATGCCTTGGCGGCTAGAAAGGAAGCATCCAGCGTCTCGCCACCGACGGTGTCATACACAATGTCAAACCCTTCACCCGCCGTATGCTGCGCTACGTAGTCTTCGACCCTGTGGTGCTGATAGTCGATAAAAGTAGCGCCCAAGCCCTCTATCGTCGCCCGGTGCCTGGCGGACCCGGTCGCATACACATCGGCGCCGCAGGCAACCGCCAACTGCACCGCGACATGCCCTACACCCCCGGCGCCCCCCTGGATCAACACCTTGTGGCCCAAGCCTACGTGCGCACGGTCCACCAACCCTTCCCATGCAGTGATCAGCACCAGCGGCAATACCGCCGCTTCACGCATGCTCAGGGCCTGAGGTTTTTTTGCCAGCAGGCGTGCATCGACCACCGCGTATTCCGCCAACGAACCCTGCACGCCACCGATACCCGTCGCAAGCGCATACACCTCATCGCCCACGCGCCACTCCCGCACCGCGGGGCCAACCGCCTCGACAATCCCGGCAAGGTCCATGCCGATGACGGCCGGCAAGGGCTGACGGGCATGTGCGGCTTGGCCTGCGAGAATTTTCGCGTCCAGCGGGTTAAGGCCACTGGCCTTGATCCTGACCAGCACCTGCCCGGCACCCGCCACGGGTCTGGGCATCCTGGTCAAACGCAGCGGCGCGTCTACAGCGTCCACAATCAAAGCGTGCATATCAGTCATGTCGGCGATCTCGATTCGTTGAGGAGTGAGGCCAATGATCGGCCCACCGACTCATGCCGATAAGACGCTAAAAAGCTATAGTGCCTATGCGCCTATGGCATGAATCGGACAGCTCATGGACAAACTCAATGCAATGGCAATATTCGTTCGCGTGATCGAACGCGGCAGCTTTTCCGCCGTCGCCCGGGAAATGCAGACCACTCAGCCGACCATCAGCAAAGTACTGCGCGCCCTGGAACGCGAACTGGGCGGCAAGCTGATTGCCCGCAGCACTCGCCACTTGTCTCTGACTGACGAAGGTCAGCGCTACTACCACCACTGCCGTGAAATTCTCACAGCCGTCGATGCGGCGGAACACAGCTTCCAGACCGGCAGAGAAACCATCGCCGGCCCGTTGCGCGTCGGCTCTTCGGTGAGCTTTGGCCGCCTGCATATCGCCTCGCGGCTGAGCGGTTTCCTGCAGCACTACCCTGACGTGCAAGTCGACCTGCAACTCAGCGATCAACTTCAGGACCTGGTCAGCGAAGGCCTGGACGTAACCCTGCGCATCGGCGAACTGCGCGACAGCGGCTTGATTGCGCGGCAGATCGGCATCACCCACCGTGTCACCGTGGCCAGCCCGGCGTACCTGGCGCGGCACCCCGCCCCGCTCACCCCGCAAGCGCTCACGCAGCACAACTGCCTGCTGTTCAACCTGCTGAGCAGCCAGAATCAGTGGATCTATGACAAGGACGGCGCGCGACATACGGTGCGCATCACCGGCAACGCCCAGAGTAATAACTCCGAGGCGGTGCGCGAGATGGTGCTAACGGGGCTCGGCATTGCGCTGTCGCCCCTGTGGCTGTTCGCTGACGACTTGATAGCCGGCCGCGTGGTTGCGGTGTTGCAGGACTACACCCCGCTGTCACTGCCCATTTACGCGGTCTCGGCGCCCAATCGCCGCCAGTCGGCCCGGGTCAAGGCGTTCGTCGACTATATGGCCGACGCCCTGGCCCAGGCGCCCGAACTGCAACCGATCAAATAGCCGCTGTACGCACCTGCAACCATTCCAGCGCAGCGCCGCTGAGCAGCGGGCTGAGCCGCTCGCGCACCTGGGCGTGGTAAGCGTTGAACCACTCGCGCTCGTCCGCCGTCAGCAGCGACGGCGCCAGGCAACGGGTGTCGATCGGGCACAGGGTCAGGGTTTCGAACTTGAGAAACTCACCGAACTCGGTCTTGCCCGCTTCACGGTTCAACACCAGGTTCTCGATGCGCACGCCCCAACGGCCCGGGCGATAAGTGCCCGGCTCAATCGAGGTGATCATGCCCGGCTGCATCGCCGTTTGCGGCGCAGCGGCGGCCTGGTAGGCAATCACTTGCGGGCCCTCATGCACATTCAGGAAATAGCCTACACCGTGACCCGTGCCGTGGCCGTAGTCCACGCCTTCGGCCCAGATCGGCGCACGCGCAATGGCGTCCAGCAGCGGCGACAGAATGCCCTTGGGAAACTGCGCACGCGACAAGGCAATCACGCCCTTGAGCACCCGTGTGCAGTCACGCTTCTGCTCTTCGCTCGGCGTGCCGATCGGCACCATCCGCGTGATGTCCGTGGTGCCGCCCAGGTACTGGCCGCCCGAATCGATCAGCAGCAAGCCATCGCCTTCGATCAGCGCGTGTTCTTCTTCAGTGGCGTGGTAGTGCGGCATCGCGCCATTGGCGTTGAAGGCCGCGATGGTGTTGAAACTCAACGACACATAACCTGGACGACGGGTACGCGCCGCCGTCAGGTGTTCATCAATAGTCAATTCGGTAATGCGCTCACGGCCCAGCGCGCTGTCCAGCCAGGCGAAGAATTCGCACAACGCCGCGCCGTCCTGCTCCATGGCTTGGCGGATATGCTCGGCGTCCGCCAGGCTCTTGCGCGACTTGGCCAGCGTGGTCGGGTTCAGCCCTTCGACCAGCTTGACGCCGGCATCGAGGTTTTCCAGCAAACCGGCCGTGACCCGCGCCGGGTCAACATGCAAGCTCGCGCCCGACGGCACAGCCCGCAGCGCATCCGCCACTTCGCTGTAGTCGCGCAGGGTCACACCCTCTTGCTCCAGCACCGCGCGTAACTCGGCATCGACCTTGCTCAGCGCCACAAACAAGATGGCCTGCTGCTGATTGATCAAGGCAAACGACACAAACACCGGGTTGAACGACACATCGCCGCCACGCAGGTTAAACAGCCAGGCGATGTCATCCAGGGTGGCGATAAAGTGCCAGTCGGCCCCTTTCTCTTTCAGGCTGGCTCGCAGCGCAGCGAGCTTCTCGCCACGGCTGACTGTCGCCTGCGGCGGCAGGTGTTGATAGATCGGCTGGTTCGGCAAGGCCGGGCGGTCTTGCCAGACTTCATTGAGCAAATCGATATCGGTACGCAGACGCGCGCCGCGCTCTGCCAGCTTGCCGCCCAGGGTACGCGCCGAGGCCACGGCCATGACCGCGCCATCCACCGCCACCACACCGCCTTCGGGGGTTTGCTCAGCCAGCCATTCCAGCGGGCCGGGTTGGCCGGGCTGCAACTTCACCAGCTCGATACCGCTGCCCTTGAGTTCCTTGGTCGCCTGTTCCCAGTAACGGCTATCGGCCCAGACACCGGCGAAATCTGCGGTGACAATCAGCGTGCCCACCGAACCATGAAACCCCGACAGCCATTGCCGCCCCTGCCAGTAACCCGGCAAGTACTCGGACAAGTGCGGGTCGGCCGACGGTACCAACAGGGCGTGGATGCCCTCGCGGCGCATCAGTTCACGGGTGTGCGCCAGGCGCTGGGGAACCGTTCCATGGGTCAAAGGCTGCGTACTCATTGTGTCTCCTGCTAACCACTAATAATTGTTATGTGTTGCGAATGAAAAATCAGAACGCCCAGAACGCCGGGGCACTGGCGAGTGCGGCTTTGATCAACTGCACGGCCTGATCGATGTCCTGTTCGGTGGTAAACCGGCCCAGGCTCAGGCGAATGGTACGGCCAGCGCTGCGCGCGTCATGGCCCAGGGCCAGAAGCACGTGGGACGGCGCGTTGCTCGCGGAATTACACGCCGAGGTCGCCGAGAACGCCAGGCCGGCACTGAGTGCGGCGGAATTGAACTCACCTTCACTGAACGTCAGGCTGAGCGTATGAGGAATGCGCTGTGTGGCGCTGCCGTTGAGGCGCACGCCCGCCACTGTTTCCAACTGATCGAGCAGGCGCTGGCGCAAGGCGACGATGGTGGCCTTTTCCTCGGCGAAGGACTGCGCCGCCAAGGCAAACGCGGTGCCCATGCCCGCAATCTGATGGGTCGCCAGGGTGCCGGAGCGCAGGCCGCCTTCGTGACCACCCCCGTGAATCTGCGCCAACACTTTTTGCTGCGCTCGCGGGCCGACATACAACGCGCCGATGCCCTTAGGGCCGTACAGTTTGTGCGCAGAAAACGACATCAAGTCCACCGGCCATTCAGCCAGGTCGATCGCGACTTTGCCGGCACCTTGCGCGGCATCCACATGCAGCAGCGCGCCATGCTCACGCACCCGTGCGCCGATGGCAGGGATGTCGTTCAAGGTGCCCAATTCGTTATTGACCAGCATCAGGGACACCAGAAAGGTGTCGTCACGTAACGCTTCACTCACCGCGGTGGCGCTGATCAGCCCATCGGCGTCCGGCACCAGATAAGTGACGGCCACCCCGGCTTCCTGCAACTGACGCACGGTGTCCAGTGTGGCCTTGTGTTCGATCTGGCTGGTGATGATGTGCCCGCCCGCCACCCCTCGCGCCTGGGCCACGCCCTTGATCGCGAGGTTGTTGGATTCAGTCGCGCCGGAGGTCCAGACGATCTGCTCAGCGCTGGCACCGACCAGCTCGGCGACCTGGCGCCGCGCCTGTTCAACCGTTTGCCGGGCCGCCTGGCCGTATGCATGGGAACTGGACGCGGGGTTACCGAAATTGGCATTGAAGCCCAGACACTCGACCATCACCTGGATGACCCGCTCATCCACCGGCGTGGTGGCGGCGTAGTCGAAATACAACGGACGTTTATTCATGACGTTTAAGACTCGCAGAGCGTGTTCCCGAGAGCAACGTCTCAGGGGCATCAACCGGAACAGAGGTCGTCAGGTTTAACCGATCGAATGCCATTAAAGAAGAACAACTTTATGCAAATGTGCGTAGGAACGCTCCTGAAATTCAGCTTAACAGGCTGAAGTAGCCTAATGGCAAACAAAAAGCCCGAGGTTCCTTAGGGGAATCCTCGGGCTTTTTGCTGCTGAGCGCCGGCTCAACTGGGACGACCATGCAGCACCACGCTGCGTTCGGCGTTCATTTCGCCTTGGTGATCAAAACCGAAAGGCTTCTGTGGCTGAGCGGTCAGTACGCTGCTGCTGGTATTCATCAAACGACAAGCCGCGACGGCTCAGCGCTTCAAGGGCCAATTGCTTGGTTTCTTCAGCCGTGTAAGGGCGGGATTCAGGTGATGGATGGGTCGCGCAGCCGGCGAGGACGGCGCTGACAACCAGTACGGAAACAGCCAGAAATTGGTTCATGGTGGAGGCCCTGCGCAGGAGGTTTCGAGTCAATGAACACAGGCTACTCCCGCCTCCGCACGGTGAAAAATCACCCGCCGTGATAGTCGCTATCAACCGTTCAGAGACCTGCGATAGCCAGCAATGCATATTCATTTAAGATCTATAAATATGGAAATACGTTCATTTACGGAATAAACCTAACCCTCTATAAATAGCCCATCTCGAATCAACACTGTTCGCCACGCAACTGTTGCACCAGCAACAGTCATTCAACAAAACACCAGTCAGCCAACAGCTTCACTTTTCAGCAGTGAGCCTGAAGCCCACGCCCATCAAGGCTTCCAGCCGTTGGTACAGCTCTTGCTCAACACGTTCCACTTCACCCGCTATGTACCCCTGTTGATAAAGGAACTGTTCATGACCCGTCCCCTGAATGTCGTTGCCCTCTCCGGCGGAACCTGGCGCCCCTCGCGCACCCTGGTGCTGACCCAGGCCGTATTGGCCGAACTGGCGACGTTACTGCCGATCCAGACCACGCTGATCGAACTGGGCGACATCGCCCGGCCATTGGGCGGTGCCCTGTCGCGTGACGAACTGCCGGCCGAGGTTGAATCGCAACTGTTGGCCATCGAACAGGCCGACCTGCTGATCGTCGCCGCACCGGTATACCGTGGCTCCTACCCCGGCCTGCTCAAGCACTTGTTCGATCTGGTCGGCCTCAACTCGCTGATCAACACGCCGGTATTGCTCGCCGCCACCGGCGGCAGCGAACGTCACGCGCTGGTGCTCGATCATCAGCTGCGCCCGCTGTTCAGCTTCTTCCAGGCACTGACCTTGCCGATCGGTGTGTACGCCACCGAAGCCGACTTCACCGACTACCAAATAACCAGCGAGCCCTTGAAGGGCCGCATACGCCTTGCCGCAGAACGCGCAGCACCTTTGTTTGCCGCGCACTCCCCCTCTCTGCTGAAAATCGCTTAAGGATTTGTCATGGATGTTTTCTGGTTTCTGCCGACGCACGGCGACGGTCACTACTTGGGCACCACCCAGGGTGCACGCCCGGTCACCCTCAATTATCTGAAACAAGTGGCGCAGGCGGCTGACAACCTGGGCTACTACGGCGTGCTGATTCCTACCGGTCGTTCGTGCGAAGACTCCTGGGTCATCGCCTCGGCGCTGGTGCCGTTGACCGAACGCCTGCGTTATCTGGTGGCGATTCGTCCGGGCATCATCTCGCCCACCGTCTCGGCGCGCATGGCCGCCACACTGGATCGGCTGTCCAACGGCCGCTTGCTGATCAATGTGGTGACTGGCGGCGACCCCGACGAAAACCGCGGTGACGGCAGTTTCCTAGACCACAGCGAACGCTACGAAGTCTCTGACGAATTCCTGCAGATCTGGCGCCGTGTGTTGCAGGGCGAATCGGTAGATTTTGAAGGCAAACACCTGCGCGTACAGAACGCCAAGGCCCTTTACCCACCGGTGCAGAAGCCATATCCGCCGCTGTACTTCGGCGGTTCTTCAGTCGCCGCCCACGACCTGGCTGCCGAACAGGTGGACGTATACCTGACGTGGGGCGAGCCGCCCGCCGCCGTCGCGGAAAAACTCGCGGATGTGCGTGAACGCGCCGCACGCCACGGCCGCACCGTCAAGTTCGGCATTCGCCTGCACGTGATCGTGCGCGAAACCGAAGAAGACGCCTGGAAAGCCGCCGACAAATTGATCGAGCACATCAGCGACGAAACCATCGTGGCCGCGCAAAAATCCTTCTCGCGCTTTGACTCCGAAGGGCAGCGCCGCATGGCCGCCTTGCACGATGGGCGCCGCGACAACCTGGAAATCGCCCCCAACCTGTGGGCTGGCGTCGGCCTGGTCCGAGGCGGTGCCGGTACGGCATTGGTCGGTAACCCGCAGCAAGTCGCCGAGCGCATCAAGGAGTACGCCGACCTGGGTATCGAGAGCTTTATTTTCTCCGGCTACCCGCACCTGGAAGAGGCCTATCGCTTTGCTGAGCTTGTGTTCCCGCTGCTGCCGGAACCCTACGCCAGCCTCGCCGGGCGCGGCATCACCAACCTCACCGGCCCGTTTGGCGAAATGATTGCCAATGATGTGCTGCCCAAAACAAAGGCCTGAGCGCGCTGAAATCGGCCTGATAGGGCAACTGCTTTTCTGTGGAAGCCGGGCTTGCCCGCGATACAGGCGACTCGGTGTTTGAGTGAACCCCGGTTGATGCCATCGCAGGCAAGCCAGCTCCCACACTTGAGCTGCATTGCCAGACCTACAGCGCACGGCTTCTGAGCCAATTGAGGAAACCCCGTGACAGCCAACCCCCATAGCGTCCTGCCATCGCCGCTGCAAACCGCCAAACTGCTGGCCGCCGAATTCGCCCTCACCGCTGTTGAGCGCGACGAGCGTGGCGGCACCCCGAAAGCCGAACGTGACGCCCTGCGCCACAGCGGCCTGCTGGCCCTGAGCATACCCACGCAATACGGCGGCCTCGGCGCGCGCTGGAGCGAAACCCTGGGCATCGTGCGCGAATTCGCCAAGGTCGACAGCTCCATCGCCCATGTCTTTGGCTTCCACCACTTGATGCTCGCCACCGTGCGCCTGTTTGCCCGCCCGGACCAGTGGCAACCCTGGTTCGAACAGACCGCGCGCAAAAACTGGTTCTGGGGCAATGCCCTCAACCCGCTGGACACGCGCACGGTGGTCAAGGATTTCGGCGGCTGGCGCGAATTCTCGGGCAAAAAAAGTTTTTGTTCCGGCGCCAGCGACTCGGAAATGCTCATCGCCTCGGCGGTGGATGAAAGTGCCGGCGGCAAACTGTTGATCGCGGCCATCCCCAGCGGGCGCAGCGGCATCACCTTGCACAATGACTGGAACAACATCGGCCAGCGCCAGACCGACAGCGGCAGCGCCAGCTTTGAACGGGTGCGTGTCGAAGAATCGGAACTGCTGCTCGATCCAGGCCCACTGAGCACGCCCTTCGCCTGCCTGCGCCCACTGATCGCGCAACTGACGTTCACACATATGTTTCTTGGGATTGCCGAGGGCGCCTTTGAAGAAGCGCGCAACTACACCCTGACCGAAACCCGCTCATGGCACAAATCCACGGCCAACGATGTACGCCAGGACCCTTACGTGCTGCACCACTACGGCGAGTTCTGGGTGGCGCTGGAAGGCGTGCGCCTGCTGGTCGAGCGCGCCGCCGATCTGCTCGACCGGGCCTGGGCCAAAGGCGCCAAGCTCAGCGAGCACGAACGCGGCCAACTGGCCATCGCGATTGCCACCGCCAAGGTCGCCGCCACCCGCCAGGGCCTGGAGATATGCAGCCGGCTGTTTGAAGTCACCGGCGCGCGCTCCACCCACGCCTCACTGCGCCTGGACCGCCATTGGCGCAACCTGCGCACACAAACCTTGCACGACCCGGTGGACTACAAACTTCACGAACTGGGGGAGTGGGCGTTGAACCAGTCCCTGCCGATTCCCACGTTCTATTCCTAAAAGAGGTGCCCATGCAGCTTTTAACCTTACCGCCCTCGCCCGCCCTTGCGACCTCGATCCGCGCCACGGCCCAGGTCTTCGAAGACCCCAAATCCCAGGCCCTGCTCGACCACATCCAGCAAGTGGCGCCCAGCGAAGCGAGCGTGCTGATCATCGGCGAGACCGGCACCGGTAAAGAGCTGGTGGCACGCCACATCCATAACCTGAGCGCGCGCCGCAACCGGCCGTTCGTGGCGGTCAACTGTGGCGCATTCTCCGAGTCGCTGGTGGAAGCCGAACTGTTCGGCCATGAAAAAGGCGCGTTTACCGGTGCCCTCAGCGCCAAGGCCGGCTGGTTCGAAGAGGCCGACGGCGGCACCTTGTTCCTCGATGAGATCGGCGACTTGCCGATGGCGATCCAGGTCAAGTTGCTGCGCGTGTTGCAGGAGCGCGAAGTCGTGCGCCTGGGCTCACGCAAGAGCATTCCTATCGATGTGCGGGTACTGGCCGCCACCAACGTGCAGTTGGAAAAGGCCATTAACGCCGGGCATTTCCGCGAAGACCTCTACTACCGCCTCGACGTGGTCAGCCTGGAACTCAGCCCGCTGCGCGAGCGCCCCGGCGATATCCTGCCGCTGACCCGGCACTTCATCGAAGCCTACAGCCAGCGCCTGGGTTACGGCCCGATCACCATCAGCCGCGAGGCCGAGCACAAACTCAAAAGCTACAGCTGGCCGGGCAATATTCGCGAGCTGGAGAACGTGATTCACCACACCCTGCTGATCTGCCGGAATGGCGTGATCGAGCGCGATGATCTGCGCTTGTCGAACATGCGCATCGAGCGCCAGGACGACAGCCAGCACGGCACCGGCAACAGCGCCGAAGCCCTGCTGGCGCGCGCGTTTCAAAAGCTCTTCGAGGAACAGGCCGGCGCCCTGCATGAGAAGGTCGAGGACGCGTTATTGCGCGCCGCCTACCGCTTCAGCCATTACAACCAGGTGCACACCGCCAACCTGCTGGGCCTGAGCCGCAACGTCACGCGCACGCGCCTGATCAAGATCGGTGAACTGGCGGTAAACAAGCGCAGGCCCGGTGAAAACGTGCAAGGCGAGCGCATGTTGCACCTATCCATTTAGGCGACAGTGCAACGCGTTGTCATGGCTGCGCTCAAAGCTGCGCAGTACCTGGAACGAGTCAAAGGTCACCGCCGTGGCCTGGTGGGCGCGGATCAGTGTCCAGAAATCTTCCTCGCCATGCTCAAAGCATTTGAAAGCTGCCTCGCCCTCCTCGCGCGAGCGCCATTGCAGGTAGTTGAGCACCCGCCGGCCGTCGTCGCTGACCTGCACACTCGCATTGATAAAGCCGCCATGGCCCTGGGCCAGGCGCTCGCTTTGGGTGGACAAGGCCGCCACCAGCGCGAGCTGCTGCCGGGGCTCGATCTGAAATTCGATCAATTGAGTGAAGCTGCGATTCTTCTCTGATACCTGCATGAACACTCCCCTTTCTGTGTAGGCAAAATCTTGCGATTCGATGCCACGCAGGGTAAAACCTCTAGTTAAGTCAAGGTCAAGCATTGTTTCGGAGTTTTCATGCTCAACAAAGCACTCACCGTCGGCCAATTGGCCGCCCGCAGTGGCGTGGCGGTTACGGCCCTGCATTTTTATGAGTCCAAGGGGCTGATCAAGAGCCAGCGCAATGCCGGCAACCAACGGCGCTACCCACGGGATGTGTTGCGCCGGGTGGTGGTAATCAAGATCGCCCAGCGTTTGGGCATTCCGCTGGCGACGATTGGCGAGGCGCTTAAAACCTTGCCGGATGAGCGCACGCCCACCACTGAAGACTGGGAACGCTTGTCGGCGCTGTGGCGAGAGGACCTGGACGCTCGCATCAACAAATTATTGCTGCTGCGCGACAAGCTCAGCGGGTGTATCGGCTGTGGGTGTTTGTCGCTCGAGGCATGCCCGCTGCGCAATCAGGATGACCAGCTCGGCGAGCGCGGGCCGGGGGCGCAGTTGCTGGAACCGACGCCACCCTCCTGACCTGCAAACTTGATCAATGTGGGCGCTGGCTTGCCTGCGATGAAGGCACCTCGGTACCCCAGGCACACCGTGGTGATGCTATCGCAGGCAAGCCTGTGCCCACATTTGATCTCAGTTGAGGCTCAGAAGCCGGGCGCGATCTGGCCTTTGTAGCGCGTCAGAATAAACTGGCGCACTTCGTCGGAGTTCAACGCCTTGGCCAGCTTCTGGATGCGCGGGTCGTTGATGTTATCCGGCCGCGCCACCAGGTACTCGACGTACAGCGATTTGCCCTTCTCCACAATCAATGCACTGTTGGTATCGATCCCCGCCTCCAGCGCGTAATTGGCAAACACAAACGCCAGGTCCACCTGGCTCACCGAGCGGGCCAGCAAGGCGCCTTCCAGTTCGCGGATTTTCAGGTGCTTGGGATTTTGCGCAATATCACGCGGGGTGCTGAGGGTGTTGCTCGGGTCCTTGAGTTTGATCAGCCCGGCTTCATCCAGCAGCACCAGCGCGCGGCCGGTATTCACCGGGTCGTTGGGGATCGACACGGTGGCGCCGTCCTGCAATTCAGCAATGTTCTTGATCCGCGTCGAATAAGCGCCAAACGGCTCAATGTGCACGCCCACTACCGGCACCAGGTCGGTGTGGCGAGTCTTGTTGTAATCATCCAGAAACGGCCGGTACTGGTAGTAGTTGGCGTCGATGTTCTTCAGCGCCAGCTGCTGGTTGGGCTGGATAAAGTCGGTAAAGACTTTGATCTGCAGGTCCACGCCTTCCTTGGCCAGCACCGGTTTGACGAACTCGAGGATTTCCGCATGGGGCACGGGGGTCGCGCCCACCACCAACGTCTCGCTGGCGAACGCATTGAACGACAGGACAGCGGCCAAGATGGCCAGGGACTTTTTCATGAATGCTCCACGATCAGCTTTATAAGAATTAACGGCGGCTGTAGCGCGCCACCAAACGGTCACCGGTCATCTGCAGGGCCTGCACCAGCACCAGCAAAAGCAGCACGGTGACCACCATTACGTCGGTCTGGAACCGCTGGTAGCCGTAGCGAATCGCCAGGTCGCCGAGGCCACCGCCACCGATCACGCCGGCCATGGCGGTGTAGTCCACCAGCACAATGGCGGTCACGGTCACCGCCGCCAGCAGCCCACCGCGGGCCTCCGGCAGCAGCGTGTGGCGGATCACCTGCCAGGTGCTGGCGCCCATGGACTGGGTGGCCTCGACCACGCCGCGGTCGACTTCGCGCAACGCGGTTTCCACCAGCCGTGCAAAAAACGGCGTGCAACCCACCACCAGCGGTGGGATGGTGCCCGGCACCCCGAGTGAGGTACCGACCAGCAAGGTAGTCAGCGGGATGAGCACAATCAGCAGGATGATGAACGGCAGCGAACGCAGCACGTTGACCACCACCGACAACAGCCGATACACCACCCGCGCTTCGTGCAATTGATGCTTGCCGGTCAGAAACAGCAGCACGCCCAGCGGCAACCCCAGCAACACGGTAAAACCCAGGGCGGCGCCGAGCATGCTCAGGGTTTCCAGGCAGGCTTGGCCGATGTCGGCCCAATAAATGTGCTTGAACAATTCGGCCATGGCTTATGACCAGTCGTGACGTGGCGGCTTGGTGCCATTGAGCAACCAGTTGCCCACCACGTGGTATTTCCAGCGCACCGGGTCGTGCAACGTGTGTACCCGCGCATTGCGCCAGTGGCGGTCGAAGTTGTGTTTGTTCAGCGTCGAACGCGTACCGCCCAGTTCGAACAATTTGTTGCTGGCTTCGATGGCAATCTCGGTGGTCAGCACCTTGGCCCGCGCTACGGCCAGGGAGGCCTGGGCGACGTTGTCTTCATTAGGCGCCGGGCGTGCCGCGTCCAGGGCCAGACCGGCGCGTTCCAGCAAGGCTTCGGCAGCTTCCAGGCGAATATCCAGGGCACCGACCTGAATGATGGTCAGCGGGTCTTCACTGGCTTTTTCCACCCCGGCGTCGATCCACGGCCGGGCGAATTGCTGCACGAACTGGACGGTGTCGCGCAAGGCGGCGCGGGCGATCCCGGCATCGATGGCGGCGGTGGTCAGCTGTGCGAAAGGGCCGGCCAGGGTCGGGGAATCGTAGGATTTGTGCGTAGGAAACAGATTGAAGGCCGGCACCCGCAGGTCCTGTGCAAGCACAGTGCCGCTGGAGGTGGTGCGCTGGCCCATGCTGTCCCAGTCATCGACGACCACCAGCCCTTCGGTGCCGCGCTTTACGAAAGCCAGCTGTGCATGTTGCTGCTCATCCAGCGCCAGCACCGCCAGCCAGTGGGCGTACAGCGAACCGGTGCAATAACCTTTGCGGCCGTTGATCACATAGCCGTCGCCCGCGCGCCGAACAGTGGCCTGGATGTCCTGCACGTTCTTGCCGCCGGTTTCCGACAGCGCATTGGCAAAACGATGGCCCTGCAGCGCCAGGCCAAAAAAATGCGCCTGCTGCTCGGCGGTGCCTTGCAGGCGGATGTCTTCCAACAGGCAGTAATGGTTCTGCGGGATTTGCCCCAGCGACGGGTCGGCCGCCGAGATAATCGCAATCACCTGGGCCAGCACCGCGTAGGACACCTGGGCGCCACCAAACTCGCGCGGCACGCTGATGCCCCACAGGCCGCTGTTGGAATACAGGTCCACCACCTCGGCGGGCACCTGACGGGTGCGGTCACGTTCAGCGTCGTGCTCCAGCAGTACGGCGGCGACTTGGTAAGCGACGGCAATCGCCTGGGCTTCATCGCGGATCAGTTCGGCGTGGGGCGTGTGAATGGGGTAATCGGCAGCTACAGGCAGTACAGGCATACAACGCTCTCGGGCGAATGGTTTGCCTGGTCTATTGCAGCTTCTGTGCCGCGCCCTGAAACCGGGGGTTTGCCCACGGCAGCGAGGCCCGGAGCCGCTTGCAGCGCAGCAATCTGCCTGTTCACTGTTGCCGGGCCAACACTCGTCGGCTAGCTGCAGGCCGCGCGATACGTGGCCTATAGTGAAAAAGCCTGCCTCCACAACCACCACCAAGGAGAACGATATGAGCGTTAAACCTATCCCAGAGGGTTATCACAGCGTCACGCCCTACATGGGCATCGACAACGCGAGCGAGGCCATCGAGTTTTACAAGAAAGCCTTCGGCGCCACCCAGGTCATGCGCCTGGACATGCCCGACGGCAGAGTCGGCCACGCCGAGCTGCGCATTGGCGATTCGGCGCTCATGCTCGGCTCGCCCTGCGCAGACATGGCCCTGCGTAACCCGGCTGAACACACCAGTGTCGGTCTGCACCTGTACGTGAACGACGTGGATGCGCAATTCGAACAAGCCGTTGCGGCCGGTGCCAGCGTGGTGTCCGAGCCCAAGGACCAGTTCTATGGCGACCGCTCGGCGAGCGTGAAAGATCCGTTCGGGCACTTGTGGTTTTTGGCTACACGCAAGGAAGACCTGACCGAAACGCAGATCCGGGAGCGAGCGATGGCGATGTTCAAGCAAGGTTGAAATCTCAACATCAATACATATCCCATGTGGGCGCTGGCTTGCCTGCGATGCAGGCACCTCGGTACGTCAGCAAGACCGCGGCGATGCCATCGCAGGCAAGCCAGCGCCCACAGCAGTGCTCAGTGTTTGAAAGGTTGAGGCTTCTACACACTTCATGAACACCCCCTCCACGCTTTCCCCCTTGCCCCGCACGCCGCGTGATTCCAGGATGCAGGCAATCATCACAAGGAGTCATTCCATGTTCGCCGGATTCCAAAAAGACCAGTGCCACGTCAATGGCGTGGACATCAGCTACCGCAAAGGCGGTACAGGTCCCGGTCTGCTCCTGCTGCACGGGCACCCGCAAACCCACGTCATCTGGCACAAAGTCGCCGAACAGCTGGCCGAGCATTTCACCGTGGTGGCGGCCGACCTGCGCGGTTATGGCGACAGCAGCAAGCCGCTGGCTGATGACCTGCACGCCAACTATTCGAAACGCGAAATGGCCCGCGACGGCGTCGAACTGATGCAGGCCCTGGGCTTCGAGCAGTTCTCGGTACTCGCCCACGACCGAGGCGCCCGTGTTGCCCATCGCCTGGCACTGGACCATCCCGACGCCGTGCAGCGCATGGTGCTGCTGGACATCGCACCCACCCTGTCGATGTACGCCCAGACCGACGAAGCCTTCGCCCGCGCCTACTGGCACTGGTTCTTCCTGATCCGCCCGGCGCCGTTGCCGGAAGCGCTGATCGAGAGCAACCCCGAGCTGTACCTGCGCAGCGTGATGGGCAGCCGCAGTGCCGGGCTCAAGCCGTTTACCGATGAGGCCTTCGCCGAATACCTGCGCTGCCTGCAGCTGCCGGGCACCGCTCGCGGCATCTGCGAAGACTACCGTGCCGCCGCCGGTATCGACCTTGAACACGACCAGGCGGATATCGACGCTGGCCACCACCTGAACCTGCCGTTGCTGGTGATGTGGGGCGCCGAAGGCACCGTCGGCCGCTGTTTCGAGCCGCTCAAGGAATGGCAGAAAGTCGCCACCGACGTGCGTGGCAAGGCCCTGCCGGCCGGCCATTACATTGCTGAAGAAGTGCCTGAGCTGTTGCTGGGCGAAGTCCTGACCTTCCTGCGCTGAATGCTGTAACCCCGTGACCTGAAAGACCCGCCTCGCAGGCTGCTGATGGCCTGCGACGGGTTCTGCTTGCCCAAAAAAACGATTGAGATAATAACAATGACACTCAAAAAACTGCTGGGAACCCTGTATGTGCAGGTGCTCATCGCTATCGCGCTGGGTGTGTTGATCGGCCATCAATGGCCGCAAGTCGGCATCGACCTCAAGCCCCTGGGCGACGGGTTTATCAAGCTGATCAAGATGATCATCGGCCCGATCATCTTCTGCACGGTGGTCTCCGGCATCACCAGCATGCACGATGTGAAACAGGTCGGTCGGGTCGGCGGCAAGGCGCTGTTGTACTTCGAAATCGTCTCCAGCATTGCCTTGCTGATCGGCATTCTCTCTGCACACCTGCTGCACCCCGGCGTGGGCTTCAACATTGATGTGAAGACCCTGGACAGTTCGGCCATCGCCGGTTTCGTCGGCCAGGCGCAGCACAGTGAAGGCGTCACCGGCTTTCTGCTGAATGTTATCCCGGGCACGTTTTTCGACGCTTTCGCCAAGGGCGAGATCCTGCCGGTGCTGTTTATTTCCGTATTGTTCGGCCTGGGCCTGGTGATGGTCGGCGAAAAGGCACGGCCGCTGGTGAGCATGATCAACCAGGCCAGCGAGGTGTTTTTCCGCATCGTCGGCATGATCAGCCGCGTCGCCCCGATCGGCGCCTTCGGCGCCATTGCCTTCACCATCGGCAAGTACGGCGTGGGCTCGCTGCTGCCGCTGCTGAAGCTGGTCGGCACCTTCTACCTCACCGCGTTCTTCTTTGTCGCAGTGGTGCTGGGCAGCATCGCGCGTTACGCCGGTTTCAGCATTTTCAAACTGATGGGCTATATCAAGTCGGAGCTGTTGATCGTACTCGGCACCAGCTCCTCGGAATCGGCGCTGCCGCAACTGATCCAGAAACTTGAAAGCCTGGGTGCCTCCAAAGGCGTGGTGGGCATCGTGGTGCCTACCGGTTATACCTTCAACCTCGACGGCACCAACATCTATATGACCCTGGCCGTGCTGTTCCTGGCCCAGGCGACCAATACACACCTGCCGCTGGAACAACAACTGACCTTGCTGGCGGTGGCCATGCTCACCTCCAAGGGCGCCGGTGCAGTGGTCGGCGCCGGCTTCGTGGCATTGGCCGCCAGCCTGGCGGTGGTGCCGACGGTGCCGGTGGCGGCGATGGTGTTGATCCTGGGCGTTGACCGCTTCATGGCTGAATGCCGCTCGCTGACCAATATCATCGGCAACGCCGTCGCAGCCCTGGTGGTGGCGGCGTGGGAAGGTGAGCTGGATCGCGAGAAAATGGCGCCCATCGCCCTCAAGCGCGGCCGCCATGCGCGGGCGGCCCGGGCGGCACAGGCGAAGATCGCTGCCGAATAAGCAATAACGCCCGGGCGTGCCGGAAGGCGCGCCGATCCGGTGCTATTCTGGCGGCTCATGCCGCCACGTCTGTTTCTGATGACCCATAAGAAAGATACCGTGCCCCTACCCGAAGACCTGCGGGTGTTCCTGACCGTGATCCGCAAGGCTGGCTTTGCCGCCGCCGCCGATGAGCTGGGGCTGTCGCCTGCGTATGTCAGCAAGCGCATCCAGATCCTCGAAACCACCTTGGCCACGCGCCTGCTGCACCGTACCAGCCGCCGCATCGCCTTGACCGAAGACGGTGAGCGGGTGCAGCGCTGGGCCGTGCGCATCCTCGAAGATTTCCAGCAACTGGCCGATGAGCTGTCTGACGCCCACGACAGCCCGCGTGGCCACCTGCACCTGTGCAGCAGCTTCGGTTTTGGTCGTAACCATGTGGCGCCGGCCCTGTCCTTGTTGGCCGAGCAATACCCGGACCTGGAAATTCGCCTGGACCTGTTTGACCGCGTGGTGGATATCGTCAGCGAGGGCTTTGACCTGGAAATTCGCGTAGGCGATGACATACCCGGCCAGCATATCGGCCGACGCCTGGTGAGCAACCGCCGGGTGCTGTGCGCCGCGCCGTCCTACCTCAAGCGGCGCGGCACACCGCAGCAATTGAGTGACCTGGAGCAGCACGACTGCCTGGTGCTCAAGGAGCGCGACAACGCCTTCGGCATCTGGAACCTGGAGCGCGCTGGCGCCCCTGAAAGCGTGCGCGTACGCGGACCGCTGTCCTCCAACAACGGCGAGATCGTGTTGCAATGGGCGCTGGATGGGCGCGGCGTATTGCTGCGCTCGATGTGGGATGTGAAGCCACTGCTGGAACAAGGCAAACTGGTGCAGGTGCTGCACGACTGCACCCAAAGTGCCAACGTGTGGGCGGTATACCCGACACGGTTGGCCTACTCCGGGAAATTAAGAGCCTGCGTGGAATTTTTGCAGGAGCACTTCAAGGGCTTGTCGATCTGACGCTCCGGTGGGCGCTGTAACCCAGCCACACCGTCATGACCAGCAACGCGGTCAGCGGCAGACCATGGAACAACACAATCACCTGGGCCGGCGTCCACGTCAGGTAGAACGGCCCCACCACCAGCATGCCCACACCGAAGCCGGCCATCTGGATCAGGGTCAACAGGCTGAACAGCGGCAAGCGCAGGCTATCGGGCTCGCTTTGCGCGCGTGAGACCAACGCCACCTCGGACACACCATCGCCCAGCCCGGCCCACACCACCAGCAGCAGCGCCAGCCACAGCTCGGTTTGCTGGAAGGTCAGGATAAAGCCACTGGACATCAGCGCCACGCCCAGCATGAACAGGCGCTCCATGGCCTGAGTGCCGCGGCCCTTCAACAGCGCACTGGCAATGCGCGCCCCGACAAACTTGCCGCACGCCCACACCGCCAGCAGATAGCCCATGACGGTTTTGGCCGTGTCCGGCGAAATGTACTGCGACAACACCGGCCAGCCGACGTTATGCGCGGCGCTGCCGAGGGTGTCGAGCATGCTGATCAACAACATCGCCGCCAGCACGGGCGCGCCGCGCAGGCCTTGGGTCAGCTCGCGCCATTCAGCCGCGAGCCCGCGGTGCGCGGCAACGGCGATCGAGAACAACGCGCGTAACGGCAGGATCAGGCAGGCCGCCAAAACGTAGGTGCCAATGTTGACGGCAAACACCGCCTCGAATCCGCCCGTGGCAATCAACAACCCGGAGAGCAGGCTGCCGAACACCGCACCGGTCGCCGCCGCCGACGTGATCCACGCATTGGTGCTCACTCGCTGCTCAAGCGCGACCCAGGTGGGCAGCTGGCTGTTCAGGCCAATGGCAAACAGCGAGTTGCACAAGCCAATGCCAAACGCGATAAAGGGCAGCACGTTGAGCTGATGCGCCGGTATCAGCACCAACAGCGGCAACAGCAGCAATGCCCTGGCCAGGTCCAGCCCGGCCAGTGTGCTGCGCCCGGGAAAACGCCGAAAAAACGGAATGCCGAACAGGCTGGCGACAATCCCGCCGGTGACGCGGCACGCCAGAAACACACTGACAAACACCACGCTCTGGCTGAGCCAGTAAACGTAGGTGGACAGCGCCACCAGGTTGAGGAACGCGCCAAAATCCGACACGCCGCGGGCAAAGATGATCAAGCGGGCATTGCGCGTCGACAGGGTCAGCTGTGGATCATGGCTCATGCAGGTTGCGCCTCTTCGTCAGTCGGCACGCCGCGCAGGCTCACCAGCAGCACGTCGCGCCAGGCCGGCGCCGCATCGGCATGGGGCCGCACATCGCTGGCGCGATGGTAGAGCCCACGGTCGTTGATCACGATGGTTTCCAGAAACGCCTCCATCGCCAGGTTGAACACCCGGCTTTGCTCGGCCGGCGAGGTAAATACTTCCGAAACCACCGGCACCGTGTTGCTCTGGCCAATGAAGTGCATGAACACCCAGTCCAGGCCATCCTGGTGAATTCCCGAGGTCGTCGGACTGCTCGATTGCCCATCCGCGCAAACGCGGAACTGGTGGATATCGATCGTATAAGCCTGCTCGCCCAGGTGCGGGGCAATCACCGCAAGGTCGGTGGCCAACAGCTTCTGCATCAGCGGGTGCTCGATAAAGCCGTCCTCGCAATAGCTCAAATGGTTCACGCCCTGCCGATAATTCACGGCGTAGGTGACCGGCGACGTGAACGCGGTGTTGCGGTCAAGCTGCAACTGCCGCGAAGGCAATAGACGATAGCGCAGGATGCGGCGCTCGCGGTGGGTGTATGCCTTGAATGCCTCGTCCCGCACCAGATTGGCCCAGTAGGCTCGAAAGCTCTGCTCTTGCCCGGGCTCAACGCCGATCAACGCGCCGTAGTCCCGACGGTGGCAGTAGTGATGGTCGCGCAAATGCGCAGAGATCTGTGGGATGTCCATAGCGCTAAACCTTTTTCTCGATGATCACGTGCAGGTTGTGCCTGATCGCGTCATGCAAGGCGTAAGCGTCGGCGGCATCGTCGACCCTGGCCCAGCACTTGAGCAAATAGTGCTCCTCGATATCGGCGTCGAGGCAGTGGCCGGCGTCCAGTTGCGCGTACTCCAGCACGGCGGCGTGGTGATCGAGAAACTGCACGCCCTCAATCCCCTTGAAGCGGCCACTGTGCTCCGGGTAAATCGCCAGCATCGCGTAGTGCTGGCTGCCGTTGGCGACCTTGTGCGCGCCGGCCTCCAGTTGCGCGTCAACCCCCGGCTCGCCCAGCAGCAGCGACATATACAGCTGGTAGGGATTGATCGCGGCCAGGTCTCGGAACGCCGCGTTGACATACAGCCCGCCCACGCGCGGGTTGATCTCAATGACCACGGGGCCTTGATCGGTCATGCGAAATTCGAAATGCACCACCGCGTTGGTCAGCCCGACCGCGCGCAGGCATGCCGTGGCGTACGTGCGGATCTGCTCGCACTGCTCGGCCGTGAAAGAGGTCGGCGGAGAAATCAGCAGGTTCTCCAACACGGTGCCGCTGCGCTCGGTCAGCATGAGTTTCTCGTTGATCAGCAGCGCGTGGATGCGCTCGCCGACAACCACGCATTCCACGCTGCCTTCAATGCCCGGGATATAGCCTTCCAGCAGGATGCTACGCCCCGGAAGGTACTCGCGCGCCTGACCGTCGACTGCCGGCAAACGGTGCGCGCAACCGTAGAAATCCGCGTAAGCCGCCGCGCCGTGACCGCTCACGAACTGCGCGTAATGGCTGCGCAACTGCGCCCAGTTGGAGCACTTCTTGATAAAGGCCGACGCACCGCCAAAAGGCGGTTTGGCAATGAGCGGATAGCCCACCCGCTCGGCGTCTGCCTGAAGCTCCTGCTCGTTATTGCACAGTGCAAACGGCACCGAGCGCAGCCCGTGCTTTTGCAGCACGCTGCGCATCAGGTACTTGTTATTGCACGCGGCAATCGCCTGCGCACAGCTGTACACCAGCCCCAGGCGCTTGCAGGTGTTTGCAACAATGCAACCCACTTCGCCCAATGCAGACGGGTGCCCGGCCTGGCAGAAAATCGCGCGAATCTGGTAACGCCCGTCCAGCCGGCCCACCAGGTCCAGAATCGATTGTTCGCTTAATGCCTCGAGCAGGAACACTTCATCACTGTCGTCGCGCAGTCGCTGCAGGTGATGACGCCCCGCGACCCCGGCGGTTAGACAGGCCAGGCCTTGTGCGCGGGCGACCGCAAAGTGCGGCTCGCGGTAGTTGTAACGCACCGAGGCACTGTCATCGACATCAATAAAAAGAATCGCCTCTTGCTTCATGACCATCATTGCCTCTTCCGTGAGTTAATTCAGGCATCCTGCCAACTGCACCAGTGCCCTTCCCAATTACGAAAACGATAATGGCGCTGCCCCTCGTGCACTTCAAAATGTGGCAAGTCTTCAGGCTTTTCAAAGTCCAGCAACGGCACCGTAAACTTGCCTTGTGCGTGCGGCAGTACATATTCGGGCAGGGCAATGTTCGACACGCGCCGTTTGAGCCGATCCATAATAGCGATCGCCTGGCTGATCGAGGCTTTATATTCGGACGCCCCCGGCGAAAACGGCATGAAGTGATACAAGTAATACGGTTTTACGCCGAGACGATAAAGATCAATAAAGAGTGTATGCAAGGTGGCTTCATCATCATTCACGCCGCGCAACAATGGCATGTTGGAGAACACTATCGGCACGGCACGCTGAATACGTTTAACCGCCGCCGCAAAATCAGCCGTCAGTTCAAGTGGGTGGCAAACGTGTACCCCAAATGCGTTGACGTTGTACTTCTCGAGCATGGCCACCAATTCATCGGTTACCCGGAACGGGTTGAAACTCAACGCCCGTGAATGGATTCGAATCAGCAGGTCGTCGCGGATCGAACGCAACGCCGCAAGGTTTTCTTCCAGCTTGCGGTCACCCAGCATCAACGGGTCACCGCCGCTTAGGATCACTTCTTCAATGGCCGGGTTGCCGCGGATGTACGCCACCGAATCCTTGAACGAGTCGGTGCTGGCGTTGGCCTTCTCCGTGCCGACCTGCAAGGTGCGCAGTGCCTCAAAGCAAAATTGGCAATAGGCATTGCAGGTGTTGGTCATGCGCAGGATCACGCGGTTGTCGTACTTGTGCTGGCAAATGGGCGTTTTCATCTCATGCCCGAGTTCCCAGTTCTCCGACGTTCCGTCGTAATCGCCCGCCACCTGCTCGCTCCAGTAAGGCACCACTTGGCGCCACAGCGGATGGTCGGTAATCGGGCCGCTGGTGAGTGAGCGCTTGATCAGATCAATGTAATAAGGCGTGATCTGCATCTTGCGGTCTTGCAAGTTGTGCTCGATATGCGCCGTTATTTCCTCACTCCATCCCCCGCAGGCAATGCGCAAGGCCGGCTCATCGCGCAGGGCGTGCTTTTGCTGCCAGCGCCAATCTTGCCATTGCACCGAGCGATGGGTGGCTTGATCAAAAATCGACATGAGTAGGTACTCTCTGTGTTTTAACTTATGTTATGGGCAGATAAGTACCTGCCGTCCCGGACCGGAACAACATTACTATCTGCAACAAAGACAACTGTTTACAGGCGAGCGCGCGCAATCAGGTTATTAACGTGATCACCGACACCCAGGAGACATAACCACTCACTCAACGGCCATAATATTAACTTCCCTTTCTTATAATGTGCTGACTTCCAAGCCAGCCCCCACTTAAGCCGATGGTCTGCGGGGTGTCAACCCAATACCCTTGTGGTTTTTCCGGGATTACTCTTTCAACTGGCCACACCGCCTGTAATGGCGGGCGAAGCCGGCATTTAATGGCTGTTATTTGAAAAGTAAATAGCACACAAAAACGCCCTCTTAATTAAAAGAGGGCGCTGTGTTGGCTACTTATATAACTACGTGTTTATCAACTGAGCCAAGGGTTGGCAGCCAAATGTTCGCGTTCAAATGCTTTGATTTGCTCACTGCGCTGCAACGTGCTGCCAATGGCATCCAGACCCAGCAGCAACGCGGTCTTGCGCAAGGTGTCGATCTGGAACGCAATGACCTGGCCATCCGCCAGACGAATTTGCTGAGCCTCCAGGTCGACACTGATCTGCGCCTGATCCGCCTGGCTGACAGCCTGTCCGAGTGTGTGCACCTGCGCGTCGTCCAGAGTGATGAGCAACACCCCGTTGCGCTGGCAGTTGTCATAAAAGATCCCGGCAAAACTGCTGCCGATCAGCGCGCGAATGCCCATTTGTTTCAAGCCCCACACCGCGTGCTCGCGGCTGGAACCGCAGCCAAAGTTGGGCCCGACGACCATGAAGCGTGCGCCCTGCCAGCCCGGCTGGTTCAACACGAACGCGGGGTTGGGCTCACCGGACGCCAGAAAGCGCAGATCGAAGAACAGCCCCCGGTCCAGGCCGCTGCGGTCGATGCCTTTGAGAAACTGCTTGGGCATGATCACGTCGGTGTCGATATTGGCGGCCAGCATCGGCGCGGCCTTGCCGGTGACCACAGTAAAAGGTTGCAGGCTCATGCACGGTCTCCAAAGTGGCGAATATCAGTGAGGCGGCCGGTGATCGCGGCAGCGGCGACCATTGCCGGGCTCATCAGGTGCGTGCGTGCGCCGGCGCCCTGGCGGCCTTCAAAGTTGCGGTTGGTGCTGGACGCACAGCGGTCGCCGGGGGCCAGCACATCGTCGTTCATCGCCAGGCACATCGAGCAGCCGGACTGGCGCCACTCGAAGCCGGCGTCGATAAAGATCGCCGCCAACCCTTCGGCCTCGGCCTGGTCGCGCACTTCGGTGGAGCCGGGCACGATCATCGCCCGTACGTGCTCGGCCACGTGTTTGCCGCGCACCACGCTGGCGGCGTCACGCAGGTCTTCGATGCGGGCATTGGTGCAGGAGCCGATAAACGCATGGCTGATGACGATGTCGCTCAGCGGCATGCCGGCTTCCAGGCCCATGTAGTTGAGGGCACGGCGCATGTCCTGGCGCAGGATCAGGTCGCTGACGTCCTGCGGGTCGGGCACGCGGGCGCCAATGGGGGCAGCCTGGTCGGGGCTGGTGCCCCAGGTGACCATGGGTTCCAGGGTGGTTGCATCCAGGTGCACTTCCTGGTCGAACACGGCGTCGGCGTCCGAATGCAATTGGCGCCAGCCCACCAGTGCCTGTTCCCATAACTCGCCCTTCGGCGCGCGGGGCTTGCCCTTGAGGTAGCTGAAGACTTTTTCGTCCGGCGCCATGAAGGCGCCGCGCGCACCGGCTTCGACCGCCATGTTGCAGATGGTCATGCGTGCCTCGACGCTCAACGCGTCGATGGTGGAACCGCGAAATTCGATGGCGTAGCCGGTGGCTCCGGATGCACCGATCTTGCCGATCAAGGCCATGATGACGTCCTTGGACGTGAGGCCTGGCGCCAGGTCGCCTTCAACCGTCACGCGCATGCTTTTCAGGCGTTTGTAGACCAGCGTCTGCGAGGCCAGCAGGTGCTCGATTTCCGAAGTGCCGATGCCAAACCCGAATGCGCCGAGGGCGCCGTAGGTGGTGGTGTGGCTGTCGCCGGCGGCGATCACCATGCCCGGCAGGATAAAGCCCTGCTCCGGGGCGATTACATGTTCGATGCCTTGGCGTTTGTCGAGGATATCCAGCAGCTCGATGCCGAAATCGCGGCAGTTTTCTGCCAGGTACGAGACTTGCCGCGCCCCGCCTGCGTCGGGCATCGCCGCGATGCGCTTGGGCGTGGTGGGGTTTACATGGTCGACCACCGCCAGCGCCGTGCCGGGGCGCCACACCCCGCGGCCGGCGTCGCGCAGGCCGCTGAAGGCCTGGGGGCTGGTGTATTCGTTGATCACCTGGCGGTCTATATAAAGCAGGACATGGCCCTGGTCATCCAGGGGGCACACCGTGTGGGAATCGATGTGTTTGGCGTAGAGGGTTCTGGCGGTCATTTTTCTTAGGGCTCACGTTTCTTGAGGCGGGCTCAACGGTATAAATCCATCCTACGCAGCCCTTGGGCCCTATCAATGGCGACCGGGTGATGGCTTGGAACATGTTTCGTGTTCGATGAAGGCCTGCCAGCGCCTTGAATGGAAACCTGAAACATTTTCTTTCATATCCGGGTTAGGGATTTCCAAACCTCATCCGTCTTAACTTAGATACAGCCCGTCGCGTCAGCAAAAGCTACGACCGGCCTTTTCCGGGCCTCCTCCGCCCTCCTCCGATCAAGACCCGCATTCACATGTCGAAGAAGTCACGCTCAAAACTCTGGTTTCTCGTACACAGCTGGCTGGCATTGCCCATCTGGTTTTTTGTACTGATCGTCTGCGTCACCGGCACCCTGGCGGTGGTCAGCCAGGAAATCGTCTGGCTGGCCAACCCGGATATCCGCGCGAGCAAGCCGTCGGATGATGCCCACATGCTGAGCTTTGACCAGGTGATTGCTGCCATCAAGCGCGAAGAACCCCAGGTGATCGTGCAATCGATCATCCGCCCGGACGAAACGCACTTTGCGCTGAGTGTCGACCTCAGCTACCCGGACGGGCGTTCCGTGGAGGTCTACGTCAACCCGTACACCGGGGCGATCCAGGGCATCAGCCCGTCGTTCGATTTCAAGCAATTTACCCGCGCGCTGCATGGCTGGTGGCTGGTGCCGTTCACCAACGGCTTCAGCTGGGGCTGGTACCTGGTTTCGGCGCTCGGCCTGCCATTGCTGGCGTCGCTGGTCACCGGGCTGGTCGTCTACAAACGCTTCTGGAAAGGGTTTCTGCGCCCTACCCTGCGCATCCGCCACGGCGCGCGAATTTTCTGGGGCGACTTCCACCGCCTGAGTGGTATCTGGTCGATCTGGTTTATCGCGGTGATTTCCATCACCGGCACCTGGTTCTTGATCCAGGCGATTTTGGGGGACAACCAGATTTCCATCTCCAGCGAACCGATCGTCCCAGTGATTGCTCGCGAGAAAGTGCCGATGTCTGCGCCCGGCGTGCCGGCACCGATGATCGCGCTGGACGAAGCCATCGAAATCGCCACCCAACGCATTCCAGGGCTGGACGCCACATTCGTGTTCCTGCCGCTCAACGCCTACAGCCACCTGCAAATCGGCGGGCGCGGCTGGTACCCGTTGATGTTCCAGACCGCTCAACTCAACCCCTACAGCGGTGAAATCGCGGTGTCGCACCTGCTCTCCGATCGCTCGACGCTGGAGTTCGTCACCGAATCCATGCGCCCGCTGCACACCGGCGACTTTGGCGGGCTGTGGATCAAGCTGATCTGGGCGTTCTTCGGCCTGGTGCTGAGCATGATGGTGTTGAGCGGCCTGCTGATCTGGACCAAGCGCACCGCGCTGGCCACCCTCAATGCCCTCAAGCGCGAAGCCAAGAACCAACGTGCGCCTGCTGCCGCTCCCGCCCTGCAGGCTGAAACCTCGGAGGCCAAATAATGAGCAAGGTCAGTGCAACACCGCCTTCGCCGCTGCGCGCCGTTTGGCTGAAATGGCGGTTCCATATCAACATCCTGCTGTTGCTGGTGCCGCTGGGGTTCATGCCCAAGTACTTTGCCGATGCCGCGTTGTTTCGCGGGGATACCGGCATTGGTGAGCGAGTGGTCGGTGACGTGCAGGTCGGGCCCTGGAGCCTGAAACTCGCCGAATTCCGCAATGAAGGCCCGCGCCCGGACCCGGCCGGCCCGATGAAATTCTTCAACGCTGCCCTGTGCGACACCTGCGCCGAGCAGGTCAAGGCCACCTACTTGCGTATCGGCAAGCCCCGCAGCCTGCGCGCCGCCGGAGTGATCTTCTTCGGCACGCCGTACCGCATGGGCGCCGCCCTGCCGGTGCCGGAACGCACGCCGGCCGACGCCGAACTGTGGATCACCATGGAAGGCTGGGACGGCACGATGCACCAGGGTTCCATCCCGCTGAGCCAGGCTTCGCCTGCCACCATTGCCTGGCTGAACAAGCAAGGAGTTAAACCATGACGTTGACGCGCCTGACCCGCGCCGGTGCAGCACTGTTGCTCTGCGCCGGTTTCAGTACCACCGCCCTCGCCCACAACCCGATGTGCGAATGCAAGGAAATCCCCGGCGAGCAGGTCCAGTGCACCGGCGGTTTCTCCGACGGCAGCGGCGCCCCGGGCGTGACCCTGGACGTGATCGGCTACGACGAAACCATCCTGCTGCCCGGCAAGCTTGGCCAGGACTCGACCCTGACCTTCAAGAAGCCCGCCGCCGAGTTCTATGTGCTGTTTGACGCGGGCCCCGGTCACGTGGTGGAAATCGACCAAGCGGATATCCAGCCTCAATGAGCACCACACAAGTTGTACGCCCCTCCGGTGCCGGCCACGAAACCCTCTACGTGCTGTTGCTGTGCCTGATCATCCTGGCGGTGGCCGGCTCGGTGATCGCCCTGCACGGTGAAACCCAGGAAGTTGCGGCGCTGCCCAGCCACCAGCTGGATGCACGCCGCGACCTCAGTGCCTCCGAGCAAGGCATCTACGCCGACCTGCGGGTGACTCTGGATGAGATCCAGCTGCTGCAACAGGAGCAAAGCGCCCTGCCAACGCCTGAACAATTGGCCGAAGAAGGGTTTGCGCCGTTTGCCCAGGACGCCAGTTCGGTCAGCCGTGGCGACCATCGCTGGCAATTGCTGGAGCCTTCGGCCTACTTGGGCGTGAGCCAGACGCCAAGCACCAGCGGCTCGCTGCTGATGCGCGTGCACGGCGCCGAGCCGGATATCTGGCTCAACCGCCAGGCCAACCTCGCCGCCCCTTCCGACCTCTCTGACCAGGCGCTGATCGCGGCCGGCTGGCAGCAGGTGGTCGCGCAATTCGATGCCGGCGTCACGCGCCAGCACCGTCACTGACCCGAGAAGATCGAGTGCCCATGTCCATTTCATCTCCCCTGCTGCGCCTGTTGCTGATCAGTCTGTTCAGTGTGTTGCTGGCGCCTTTGGCCAACGCCGAGGCGGCCAAACGCCTGCGCATCGGCATTACGCTGCACCCTTATTACAGCTACGTCACCAACATCGTCGGCGACAAGGCCGAGGTGGTGCCGTTGATCCCGGCCGGTTTCAACCCACACGCCTACGAGCCGCGCGCCGAAGACATCAAGCGCATCGGCACCCTCGACGTGATCGTGCTCAACGGCGTCGGTCATGACGATTTCGCCGACCGCATGATCGCCACCAGCGAGCGCCCGGACATCCCGGTGATCGAGGCCAACGCCAACGTGCCGCTGCTGGCCGCCACCGGCAATGCCGCGCGCGGCGCAGGCAAGGTGGTCAACCCGCACACCTTCCTGTCGATCAGCGCCTCGATTGCCCAGGTCAACAACATCGCCCGCGAGCTGGGCAAACTCGACCCGGACAACGCCAAGACCTACACCCAGAACGCCCGTGTGTACGGCAAGCGCCTGCGCCAGATGCGCGCCGACGCGCTGGCCAAGCTGACCAGCGCGCCCAACCCCGACCTGCGCGTGGCCACCGTGCATGCGGCCTACGACTACCTGCTGCGTGAGTTCGGCCTGGAAGTCACGGCGGTGGTCGAGCCTGCCCACGGCATCGAGCCCAGCCCTAGCCAGTTGAAGAAGACCATCGACGAACTGCGTGCCCTGGACGTGAAGGTGATCTTTTCGGAGATGGATTTCCCGTCCACCTACGTCGAGACCATCCAGCGTGAATCCGGCGTGAAGCTGTACCCGCTATCGCATATCTCCTACGGCGAATACACCCCTGAGAAGTACGAAGTGGAAATGACCGGCAACCTCAACACCGTGGTGCGGGCGATTCAGGAGTCCGGGGCATGACGGCGGCGGAACAGCTGAAGGTGGCCAGCATTGGTCCGACAATCGAGTTCGACACGGTGTCGCTGACCCTGGGCCGCACCACCATTCTTGACGGCGTGAGGTTCCAGGTAGAGCCAGGCAGCATCCATGCATTGGTGGGCCCCAATGGCGGCGGTAAAAGCTCGCTGATCAAGACCCTGTTGGGGCAAATGCCGCACCAGGGCCACTTGCGCCTGCACTGGCAGGCCACGCCCGGCACCATCGGCTATGTACCGCAAGCGCTGGAGTTCGACCGTGGCTTGCCGATGACCGTCGACGACTTCATGGCCGCCATGTGTCAACGGCGCCCGGCGTTTCTCGGCCTGTCCAGGCACTACGCCGGGGCAATCGGCGAGGCGCTCGAACGGGTGGGCATGCAGGACAAACGTAAACGCCGCATGGGCGCGTTATCGGGCGGTGAGCGTCAGCGCGTATTGCTGGCCCAGGGCCTGATTCCGGCTCCGCACCTGCTGGTGCTGGATGAACCGATGTCGGCGCTCGATGAAGCCGGCATCCAGGTCTTTGAACGCCTGCTGAATGACTGGCGCCTGGCCGGGATCACCGTGCTGTGGATCGAGCACGACCTTGAAGCTGTGGGCCGCCTGGCCGACCGCGTCACTGGCCTCAACCGTCGTGTGCTGTTCGACGCCACGCCTAAAGAAGCGCTTACCCCGGACCGCCTGCTGACCCTGTTCTCCACTCACCCCCGGAGCCCGGCACCATGAGTTATGAAGCGTTTCGTCTGATGGTCCAGAGCTGGGCCTCTTCCGGCTATCTGCCGGAAGCGCTGGCCTATGGGTTTGTGGTCAATGCCTTGCTCGCCGGTTTGCTGATCGGCCCGGTACTGGGCGGCCTGGGCACGCTGGTGGTGGTCAAGCGCTTCGCGTTTTTCTCCGAAGCGGTCGGGCATGCCGCGCTGACCGGCGTGGCCGTGGGCATTCTGTTAGGTGAACCCTATACCGGGCCGTATGGTGCGCTGTTCGGCTACTGCCTGCTGTTCGGCATCCTGCTCAATTACCTGCGCAACCGCACCGGCCTGGCGCCGGACACCTTGATCGGCGTGTTCCTCTCCGTGTCGCTGGCGTTGGGCGCGAGCCTGTTGCTGATTCTGGCGGGCAAGATCAACGTGCACATTCTGGAAAACGTGCTGTTTGGTTCGGTGCTGACGGTCAACGGCAATGATTTGCTGGTGCTGGCCGTGGTCGGCTCGCTGGTGATGGCGCTGGCGTTGCCGCTGTACAACCGCATCATGCTCGCCAGTTTCAACCCGCAACTGGCCGCCGTGCGCGGTGTGGCGGTAAAGACCCTGGACTACCTGTTCGTGATTCTGGTGACGCTGATCACCGTGGCGGCGGTCAAGGTCATCGGCGCGATCCTGGTGGGCGCCCTGCTGGTGATTCCAGCCGCGGCGGCGCGCCTGCTGAGCCAGTCGCTCAAAGGTTTTTTCTGGGTGTCGGTAGTGATCGCCACCGTCAGCACGCTGTGCGGCATCCTGCTGCCGATCATCTTCGACCTGCCTATTCCGTCCGGCGCCGCGATCATTCTGGTTGCCGGTATCGCTTTCGCCTTCGCCGCCATCGCGCGCGGCACTGTGCCCAGCCTCAAAGGGAATCTTGGATAATGCGCCCTTGTTTTCGCCCACTGGCCTTGGCCATCGCTTGTTTGGTCAGCACTTCGGCGCTGGCCGCCGTCGATGGTTTTAATCCCAACGACTTCAAAGTCAACCAAGGTCTCGGCCATGCCGCGCTGACTAAAGCAAAGAAGTCGGTCAAAGTCGTGGCCTCGTTGCCCATCACTTACGGCTTGGCCGAGGTACTGCTAAAAGGCACCGACGTGAAGCTTGAACGCGCCGCCCCTGCCAACCTGCCAGGTTCTCGGCAGGTGTCCTACTTCACCGGCCGTGGCGCGCAGACACTGAATACCCTCGCGTCGGACGCCGACGCCGCCATCGGCCTGCGCTCGTTGTGGCCGGATGACCCGCTGTATCCGGTGGCGCGGCGCAGCAATATCCGCATCGTCGAAATCGACGCTGCGCGCCCGGTGGACGGCGGCCTGCCGGGCATTGCCGTGCAACCAGGCAGCACCGACGGGCTGAACAGCCAGCCCTGGCAGTCAAGCAACAATATGGGGCGCATGGCCGATGTGATGGCCGCCGACCTGAGCCGGCTGGCGCCGAATGCCAAACCGACGATTGATGCCAACCTCGCCGCCCTCAAGCAGCGCCTGCTCAAACTCAACGCCGACAGCGAAGCGCGCCTGGCGCAGGCCGATAACCTGAGCGTGGTCAGCCTGAGCGATCACTTTGCGTACCTGGTCAGCAGTCTGAACCTGGAAGTGGTCAGCACCGATGCACGGCCGGACGCCGACTGGACGCCCGAAGCGCTGCAGGGGTTAACCGCCCGCTTGAAGGACAGCGACGTGGCCGTGGTGCTGCACCATCGTCAACCGAGCGAAGCGGTGAAAGCAGCAGTGACGGCATCCGGTGCGCAGCTATTGGTGTTGAACGTCGACGGTGCGGACCCGGTGGCGGAGTTGGAAGGCAACGTGGATCAGGTGATCAAGACACTGATGCCATAGGCGAGCGATTCTTCAAGTCGATCTCGGTTCAAGTGTGGGAGCTGGCTTGCCTGCGATAGCATCAATGTTATTTGCCTGATGTACCGAGGCGCCCGCATCGCAGGCAAGCCAGCTCCCCCATTAAGCTCGCGGTGCATCCGCTGACTGTCGGCCAGCCCAGCACCCGAATGTCACACCACATCCACGCCTACGTGAATCGCATCATGGCGCCAGAACTCCAGGTCGCAGTCGATCAACCGCTGGTGCTGGTCATAGTTGACCCGGGCAATGCGCAAGCCCGGGCTGCCCACCGACACGCGCAACGCGGCGGCGGCCTCCACCGGCAGTGACGTCGGCACGATTTCAAAGCGCACACGGCCATAGTGCAGGTCGTACTTGCGCGCATACAGCTCGGTCATCGACTGATTCAGATCACACCCCAGAATCCCCGGAAAGTACTGCGGGTTCAGGTAGTGCTCCACATACAACACCAGGCGCCCATCAATCCGTCGGCCTCGGCAGATCTGGATCACACTCGACAGCGCCGGCAACTGCAACCACGCGCACACTGCTGCCGACGCCGGTTGCAGCCGCGCAGAAATCACTTCGGTGGACGCCACCCGGCCCTGATCCCCAACCATCGCGTGAAAGTGGCTGCGTTGCATCAGGTTGTAGGCCAGCCGCGGCGGCGAAACGAACCAGCCACGGCGCTCCTCACGGTAAATCTGGCCTTGGGCTTCCAGCTGTAACAAGGCTTCCCGCACGGTAATGCGAGTGGTACCGAACAACTCGCTGAGCTTGCGCTCGGCGGGCAATTTACTCGCGGGCGGCAACAGGCCGTGGTCGATCTGCTCTTGCAGCGCCAGGCCGATGGATGTCACCGCCTTGATTGCCTCATCACGCATCAACGTTACCTATCTGGACTAGACCAGCACCGTTCAGGTGCACAAACCGCTCCGTAAATGGGCTTTTGCTACTGCGTGCCAGCCTAGGCATTACAGATGACCGACAGATGACAGTCCCTGTCCACGCCCTGCACCACACCCTGCAATACATCGGCCAAGTCCAGGGCCTGCGGGCACTTGGGCATGGTCTACGCTAAGCCTGCACTGCGCGACAAAAGCGATTAAAAAACGACATCGACATGAAACTGTCATGCACCGAGCCTAGATTGGCTCAGGTATTGCTCTGACCTAGACCAACACCACCGCAAACGTTCATAAAAACGCCGCGTTGAAAACGCCCAAAGGAGCTTCGGATGAAAAAGCTTTTCCTGGCATCACTGTTAGGCTCGACCATTGCCATGTGCACCGCCGCCATGGCTGCTGATACCGATCTAAAGACTCTGGAAGCCGCCGCGAAAGCCGAAGGCGCCGTCAACAGCGTCGGCATGCCCGATGACTGGGCCAACTGGAAAGGCACCTGGGAAGACCTGGCCAAGACCTACGGCCTCAAGCACATCGACACCGACATGAGCTCGGCCCAGGAAATCGCCAAGTTCGCCGCCGAGAAAGACAACGCCAGCGCCGATATCGGTGACGTCGGTGCCGCCTTCGGCCCGATCGCGGTGAAACAGGGCGTGGCCCAACCGTACAAGCCGAGCACCTGGGCGCAAGTGCCGGACTGGGCAAAAGATAAAGATGGCAACTGGGCCCTGGCCTACACCGGCACCATCGCCTTTATCGTCAATAAAAAGCTGCTGCACGGCTCCGAAGCCCCAACAAGCTGGGCTGACTTGAAAACCGGCAAATACAAAGTTTCCATCGGTGACGTGAGCACCGCCGCCCAGGCCGCCAACGGCGTGCTCGCGGCAGCCCTGGCCAACGGTGGCGACGAGAAGAACATCCAGCCTGCGCTGCTGATGTTCGCCGACATCGCCAAGCAAGGCCGCCTGTCGCTGGCCAACCCGACCATCGCCACCATGGAAAAAGGCGAAGTCGAAGTGGGCGTGGTCTGGGACTTCAACGGCCTGAGCTACAAAGCCAAGATGGCCAACCCGGATGACTACGTGGTGCTGATCCCATCGGACGGCTCGGTGATTTCCGGCTACACCACCATCATCAACAAATACGCCAAGCACCCGAACGCCGCCAAGCTGACCCGTGAGTACATCTTCAGCGACGCCGGCCAGACCAACCTGGCGCGCGGCAACGCCCGTCCGATCCGTGCCGAGCACTTGACCTTGCCGGCTGACGTGCAGGCCAAGCTGCTGCCGAACGAGCAATACAAGAAAGTCACGCCGATCAAGGATGCCGACGCTTGGGAGAAGACCTCCAAGGCACTGCCGCAAAAATGGCAGGAAGAAGTCATCATCAATATGCAGTAAGGCTTCAAACCACATTGGCTCTCCACTGGAGATCCAATGTGGAAGCGGGCTTGTGTGGGAGCGGGCTTGCTCGCGAAAGCGGTGGTTCAGAGAAAGAAGTGTTGCCTGACACACCGCTTTCGCGAGCAAGCCCGCTCCCACATGTTTGATCCCGTTCAGCCAGGGAAATTGAGTCGAACCTACCGTCGCGGAGCCCCAGCCCCTATGAAGCACAACGTCATCCTTGTGGTGCTCGACGGCCTGAACTACGAGGTTGCCCGACATGCCATGGGGCATCTCCAGGCCTATATCGGCGCAGGACGCGCAGCGCTTTACAAACTGGACTGTGAACTGCCGGCCCTGTCCCGGCCGTTGTATGAATGCATCCTCACCGGCGTGCCACCGATCGACAGCGGCATCGTCCACAACAATGTCTCGCGCCTGTCCAACCAGCGCAGCATTTTCCATTACGCCACCGACGCCGGCCTCACCACAGCGGCGGCGGCTTACCACTGGGTCAGCGAGTTGTATAATCGCACGCCCTTTATTGCCGCGCGTGATCGCCATACCGACGACAAGGCGCTGGCGATCCAGCACGGGCATTTCTACTGGAATGACCACTACCCGGATTCGCACCTGTTCGCCGACGCCGAAAGCCTGCGCCGCAAACACGCGCCGAATTTCCTCGTGGTGCACCCGATGAACATCGATGACGCCGGCCACAAGCACGGCCTCGATACCTCGCAATACCGCAACAGCGCACGCTCGGCCGACATCATCCTCGCCGATTACCTGCAAGGCTGGCTCGACGCCGGCTACCAGGTGCTGGTGACCGCCGACCACGGCATGAACAACGATCGCTCGCACAATGGCCTGCTGCCCGAGGAGCGTGAAGTGCCCCTGTTTGTGCTGGGCTCGGCCTTCAACTTCGACCCGTCTGCCCGACCCAAGCAAACCGAACTGTGTGGCACTGTCTGCGAACTGCTCGGGGTGCCCCACGACAAACCTGTATGCCGGGAGCTGTTGAAGTGAATTCCCTAACCCGTGGCAAATGGCTGGCGATCCTCTGCCTGGTGCCCTTTGCGCTGTTCTTTATCGTGTTTGAAATCGCCCCGCTGGTGTGGGTACTGATCAACAGCCTGCAATCGGAGGAGTTCGGCTGGGGCGTGGCCAACTTCATCAAGATCTTCAGTTCGAAGTTCTACCTGCAAGCCATCCAGTACAGCCTGGAGATCAGCTTCTACTCCAGCGTGTTCGGCATCATCATCTCGGTGCTCGGCAGCTATTCGTTGCGCCGCGTCGATGGGCCGTTGCGCAATTTCGTCACCGCCTTCGCCAACATGACCAGCAACTTTGCCGGCGTGCCGCTGGCCTTCGCCTTCATCATCCTGCTGGGCTTCAACGGCAGCATCACGATCATGCTCAAGCAGGCCGGAATCATTCAGGACTTCAACCTGTATTCCAAAACCGGCCTGATCATTCTGTACACCTACTTCCAGATTCCATTGGGCGTGCTGCTGCTCTACCCGGCCTTCGATGCGTTGCGTGAAGACTGGCGTGAATCGGCCTCGCTGCTGGGCGCCAGCGGCTGGCAGTTCTGGCGGCACATCGGCTTGCCGGTGCTCACCCCGGCGCTGCTCGGCACTTTCGTGATTCTGCTGGCCAATGCTCTGGGCGCCTATGCCACGGTGTACGCGCTGACCACCGGCAACTTCAACGTGTTGCCGATCCGCATCGCGGCGATGGTCTCCGGTGATATTTCCCTGGACCCGAACATGGCCAGTGCCCTGGCGGTGGTGCTGGTGGCGCTGATGACCGTGGTCACCGTGGTTCATCAACTGCTGCTCAAGAGGAGCTACCATGTCTCGCGCTGAAGCCGGCTCGGCCTCCCTCTACCATCGCGTAGTGGTGTACCTGTTGTTTGCGATTTTGGTGTTGCCGCTGGTGGGCACCTTTGTCTACTCCATTGCCAGCAGTTGGTCAGCGACGATCCTGCCCGCAGGCTTCACGGTGAAATGGTATGTGCAGCTGTGGAGCGACCCACGCTTTCTGGCCGCCTTTGGCCAGTCGCTGCTGGTGTGCGTGGGTGCGCTGATCCTGTCAGTGGTGCTGATTCTGCCGCTGCTGTTCGTGGTGCATTACCACTTCCCCCGGCTCGACGCGCTGATGAACATCCTCATCCTGCTGCCCTTCGCGGTGCCGCCGGTGGTGTCGTCGGTGGGCCTGCTGCAACTCTACGGTTCCGGGCCGCTGGCGATGGTGGGCACGCCGTGGATTCTGATCGGCTGCTACTTCACCGTGGCCCTGCCGTTCATGTACCGCGCGATCACCAACAACCTGCAAGCGATCAACCTGCGCGACTTGATGGACGCCTCGCAATTGCTCGGCGCGAGCACCTGGCAGGCGGCAATCCTGGTGGTGCTGCCAAACCTGCGCAAGGGCCTGATGGTAGCGCTGCTGCTGTCGTTTTCGTTCCTGTTCGGTGAGTTCGTGTTCGCCAACATCCTGGTGGGCACCCGCTACGAAACCCTGCAGGTGTACCTCAACAACATGCGCAACAGCAGCGGCCACTTCACCAGTGCCGTCGTCATTTCCTATTTCTTCTTTGTGCTGGTGCTGACCTGGGCCGCCAATATCTTGAACAAGGACAAAAGCCAATGAGCTTCGTCAGCGTCCAACACCTGCAAAAAGGCTACGCCGGCACCCCGGTGTTCAGTGACATCAATTGCGAGATCGCCAAGGGCGAATTCGTCACCCTGCTCGGCCCGTCCGGTTGCGGCAAGTCGACCTTGCTGCGTTGCATCGCCGGTCTCACGTCGGTGGACAGTGGCAAAATTCTGTTGGATGGCCAGGACATCGTTCCCCTCAGCCCGCAGAAACGCCACATCGGCATGGTGTTCCAGAGCTACGCGCTGTTCCCCAACATGACCGTGGAGCAGAACGTTGCCTTCGGCCTGCGCATGCAAAAGGTCAACGCCGACGACAGCCATAAGCGCGTGCAGGAAGTGCTGCAACTGGTGGAGCTCAAAGAGCTCGCCGGCCGCTACCCGCATCAGATGTCCGGTGGCCAGTGCCAGCGCGTGGCCCTCGCCCGCTCGCTGGTGACCCGCCCACGCCTGTTGCTGCTCGATGAGCCGCTGTCGGCGCTGGACGCGCGGATCCGCAAGCACCTGCGCGAACAGATCCGCCAGATCCAGCGCGAATTGGGGCTGACCACGATTTTCGTCACCCATGACCAGGAAGAAGCCCTGACCATGTCCGACCGCATCTTCCTGATGAACCAGGGCAAGATTGTGCAAAGCGGTGATGCCGAGACGCTCTACACCGCGCCAGTGGATGTGTTCGCCGCCGGTTTCATCGGCAACTACAACCTGCTCGACGCCGACAAGGCCAGCCAATTGCTGCAACGCCCGATCAGTGGGCGCATTGCGATTCGCCCGGAGGCCATCGAACTGAGCCGCAGCGGCGAACTCGACGCACTGGTGCGCAGCCACAGCCTGCTGGGTAACGTGATTCGCTACCGCATCGAGGCACGCGGCGTGGAATTGGTGGTGGATGTGCTCAACCGTTCCGCCGACGACCTGCACCCGGATGGCCAGCGCCTGGCACTTTCCATCGACCCCAGTGCGTTGTGTGAAGTAGCCTGACGCCACGATTTATTTCAGAGAGCATGACGGATGGCATTGGTAATTTTTGATTTGGACGACACCTTGATCCACGGCGACTGCGCCACCCTGTGGAGCGAGCAGATGGGCCGCCTGGGCTGGGTCGACCCTGAGTCATTCATGCGCAAGAACAACGAATTGATGGACGCCTACGGCCAGGGCAAGCTGCGCATGGAAGCGTTCATGGACTTCAGCCTGGAACCCATGATCGGCCGCACGCCGGAAGAGATCGAGCACCTGGTAGAGCCGTGGGTCGAGGACGTCATCGAGCCGCTGATCTACAGTGACGCCACCAAGACCATCGCTCGCCACCGCGCGAACGGCGACCGGATTCTGGTGATTTCCGCGTCGGGCACCCACTTGGTCAAACCGATTGCGGCACGTATTGGTATTGATGAAGTGCTGGGCATCGACCTGGATGTCAGCCATGGCGTGTACAGCGGCCATACCGTGGGTGTACTGACGTACCGTGAAGGCAAGATCACGCGGTTGCTGGAATGGCTGGAGCAAGAAAGCGAGACGCTCGACGGCGCGTATTTCTACTCGGACTCACGCAATGATTTGCCACTGCTGCTGAAAGTGGATCACCCGCAGGTGGTGAACCCGGACCCGGTGTTGCGTGAGCATGCGCAAAAGGCCGGCTGGCCGATTCATCACTGGGTGTGACACTGCGCTCCTTGAATTGAAATCCAATCCACTGTGGGAGCGGGCTTGCTCGCGAAAGCGGTTTGTCAGTGAAGAATGTTTCATCTGACACTCCGCCTTCGCGAGCAAGCCCGCTCCCACACTTTGATCTCATTTCAGCCGGAGACGGGTGTCAGACCAAACTCTCGTCAATCACCAACACCAATTTCCCGGAAATCTGGTTGCTCGCCAACTCGGCAAACGCCGCCTCGGCATCCTTGATCGGGAAGGTCTTGGCCAGTTGCGGGCTCAAGCGTCCCTCGGCAAACAGGGGCCATACATGCTGGCTCAAATCACTGAACAGGTCTGCCTTGAACTGATCGCTGCGGCTGCGCAGGGTCGAGCCGAGCAGCTGAATGCGCTTGCCCAGCACCTGCGCCAGGTCGAGCTGCGCGTCGCGCCCGCCCATCAAGCCGATCAATACCCAACGGCCGTCCAGGGCCAGCAGCTTGAGGTCCAGCGCGGCGTAGTTGCCACCCACCGGGTCGAGGATCACATCGAACGGCCCGAAATCGCTTAGCCCTTCAATGCCGTCATTACGTACCACGCCGCCCTGGGCACCGAGTGCCTCGCAGTACGCCAGGCGCTGCGCCGAGCCGACGCTGACCCAGCACGGGCTGCCAAACGCCTTGCACAGCTGGATCGCCGCCGAGCCCACGCCACTGGCGCCGGCATGCAGCAAGACTTTTTCACCGGGCTTGAGGCCCGCCAGCTGGAACAGATTCAGCCACGCCGTGCTGTACACCTCGGGCAGAGCCGCTGCTTCGGTCAGCGACAAACCTTCCGGCACAGGCAGTACATGGCGCGCATCCACCACCACTTCTTCGGCCATGCCGCCACCGGCGAGCAATGCGCAAACGCGGTCACCGACCTGCCAGGACGACCCCGGCCCGACCTCACTGATAACCCCGGCGCACTCAAGACCCAGCACGTGGCTGGCGCCAGGCGGCGGCGGATAGAGCCCGGCGCGCTGTAATAAATCGGCGCGATTAAGGCCCGCAGCCGCCACACGAACGCGAACTTGGCCTACATCGCAGGTAGGGCTGGGTTCTGTCAGCCACTCCACATGACCTTCAACGCCTTGCAATGCTTTCACAGTGCCTCCATAGTGAGTCTGGACTGAGCCCGTAGCTGTAGCGCCGGGCTTTTTGCATTATGCGACCGGATCATATGGAACCGGCTCCCTCAAAGACGGCCTAATATGCGTTATCAATTGCCCCCGCGTCGAATCAGCATGAAGCATCTGTTCCCCAGCACCGCCCTCGCTTTTTTCATTGGTCTCGGCTTCGCGTCGATGTCGACCAATACGTTCGCAGCCAACAGCTGGGACAACCTTCAGCCTGATCGCGATGAGGTGATTGCAAGCCTTAACGTCGTCGAGTTGCTCAAGCGCCATCACTACAGCAAGCCGCCGCTGGACGACGCGCGCTCGGTGATCATCTACGACAGCTACCTCAAGCTGCTGGACCCGTCGCGCAGCTACTTCCTGGCCAGCGATATCGCTGAGTTCGATAAGTGGAAGACCCAGTTCGACGACTTCCTCAAAAGCGGCGACCTGCAGCCCGGCTTCACCATCTACAAGCGTTACCTGGACCGCGTCAAAGCGCGTCTGGACTTCGCCCTGGGTGAGCTGGACAAAGGCGTCGACAAGCTTGACTTCACCCAGAAGGAAACCCTTCTGGTGGATCGCAAGGACGCGCCTTGGCTGACCAGCAGCGCCGCCCTTGACGACCTGTGGCGCAAACGCGTCAAGGACGAAGTGCTGCGCTTGAAGATCGCCGGCAAAGAGCCCAAGGCCATTCAAGAGCTGTTGACCAAGCGCTACAAGAATCAGCTGGCACGTCTGGACCAGACCCGTGCCGAAGATATCTTCCAGGCCTACATCAACACCTTCGCGATGTCCTACGACCCGCATACCAATTATCTGTCGCCAGATAACGCGGAAAACTTTGATATCAACATGAGTCTGTCGCTGGAGGGCATCGGTGCCGTCCTGCAAAGCGACAATGACCAGGTCAAGATCGTGCGTCTGGTGCCGGCAGGTCCGGCAGACAAGACCAAGCAGGTCGCCCCGGCCGACAAGATCATCGGCGTGGCCCAGGCCGACAAAGAGATGGTCGACGTGGTCGGCTGGCGTCTGGACGAAGTGGTCAAGCTGATCCGCGGGCCAAAAGGCAGCGTGGTGCGTCTGGAAGTGATTCCGCACACCAATGCACCGAACGACCAGACCAGCAAGATCGTTTCCATCACCCGTGAAGCGGTGAAGCTTGAAGACCAGGCCGTGCAGAAGCAGATCCTGAACCTCAAGCAGGATGGCAAGGATTACAAGCTGGGCGTGATTGTGATCCCGGCCTTCTACCTGGACTTCAAAGCGTTCCGTGCCGGTGATCCGGACTACAAGTCCACCACCCGCGACGTGAAGAAAATCCTGACCGAACTGCAGAAGGACAAAGTCGACGGCGTAGTGATCGATCTGCGCAACAACGGCGGCGGTTCCCTGCAGGAAGCCACCGAGCTGACCAGCCTGTTTATCGACAAAGGCCCGACCGTGTTGGTACGCAACGCTGACGGCCGTGTCGATGTGCTTGAGGACGAGAACCCGGGTGCCTTCTACAAAGGGCCGATGGCGTTGCTGGTCAACCGCCTCTCGGCTTCGGCCTCGGAAATTTTCGCCGGCGCGATGCAGGACTACCACCGTGCGCTGATCGTCGGCGGCCAGACCTTCGGTAAAGGCACCGTGCAGACCATTCAGCCGCTTAACCATGGCGAGCTGAAACTGACACTGGCCAAGTTCTACCGGGTTTCCGGGCAGAGCACCCAGCATCAGGGCGTGCTGCCGGATGTCGACTTCCCGTCGATCATCGACACCAAGGAAATCGGCGAGAGCGCCCTGCCTGAAGCCATGCCGTGGGACACCATCCGCCCTGCGATCAAGCCGGCGTCGGACCCGTTCAAACCGTTCCTGACGCAGTTGAAGGCTGACCATGACGCGCGCTCCGCCAAGGATGCCGAGTTTGTGTTCATCCGCGACAAACTGGCCCTGGCCAAGAAGCTGATGGAAGAGAAAACCGTCAGCCTCAACGAAGCCGATCGCCGTGCGCAGCACACCAGCATCGAAAATCAGCAACTGGTACTGGAAAACGCCCGCCGCAAGGCCAAAGGCGAAGACCCGCTCAAGGAACTGAAGAAAGAAGATGAAGATGCGCTGCCGACCGAGCCGGAAAAAACCAAGCCGGAAGACGACGCCTACCTGTCTGAAACAGGCCGGATCCTGCTCGACTACCTGAAAATCAGCAAACAGGTGGCCAAGCAGTAAATGATGGCAATTTAATGTGATCGCTCCTCGGAGTGTCATCATATAGACATCATTCTGTCGTGAAATGAAGGACCGCAGGCGCCAAGCCTGCGGTCCTTTTTTTCGATCGAGATCGCCATGACCATGACCGAACAGCTGAATGCATTGGGCTCTATCCTGGCTCAAGGCAGTTTGCACAGCCTGTTCCAACCGATCATTTGCCTGTCCGAACGGCGCATCCTCGGCTACGAAGCCCTCAGCCGTGGCCCCTCCAATAGTCCATTGCACTCCCCGGTCGCGCTGTTCTCAGTGGCCGGGCATGCCGGGCGCCTCAGTGAGCTGGAGATGGCCTGCCGCGAAAGCGCGTGTCGACGGTTCAGCGAACAGAAACTGCCAGGCAAGCTGTTCCTGAATATCTCGCCGGAATCCTTGATGGAGACCGCGCATCAACCGGGGCGCACTTTGCAATTGCTGCGCGACTTCGGCATTCCCCCCAGCCAAGTGGTGATCGAACTCACCGAGCAGACCCCCACCGACGACTTCGATCTGCTGCAAACCGCACTGCACCATTACCGCGACATGGGCTTCGCCATCGCCCTGGATGACCTGGGCGCCGGCTATTCCAGCCTGCGGTTGTGGTCGGAGCTGCGCCCTGACTACGTGAAGATTGACCGGCATTTTATCGACGGCATCCATCAGGACGCGCTCAAGCGTGAGTTCGTCGGCTCCATCCTGCAAATCGCCAGGGCGTCGCGGGCACAGGTCATTGCCGAAGGTATTGAGCTACCCGAAGAACTGGCGGTGTTGACCGAGATGGGCGTGGACCTGGTGCAGGGCTACCTGCTTTGCCGCCCGCAGGAGCAGCCGCCCCAGGAAGCACGCCTGATGCTGCCCAAGCAGGATAATGCCAACCTCGCCCTCAGCGAAGAAGGCAGCGACCTCAGTGCCCTGCTTAACGAGCAGCCGGCGGTGGATCAGGACACTGCCACCGCCCAGGTGCTGGAGTCGTTCCGCCGCCAGGCCAATCTCAATTCGCTGGCGGTGCTGGACGGGCGTGGCCACCCGGTCGGCATCGTGCACCGGCATTCATTATCGGACGCACTGCTCAAGCCCTTCGCCACCGATCTGTTCGCGCGCAAGCCCATCAGCCGTTTGATGAGCGATGACTTTTTGGCGGTTGAATTGAGCCAATCGCTGCAGCAAGTCAGCCGCCTGCTGACGAGCCGCGCGCGGCAACGGATTGAAGAGGATTTCATCATCACGCTCAATGGCGATTACCTGGGCCTGGGGCGGGTGATCGATGTGCTCAAGCTGATCACCGAGCTGAAGATCCAGCAGGCGCGTTACGCCAACCCGCTGACGCTGCTGCCGGGCAACGTGCCGATCCAGCAATGCCTGACGCGGCTGTTGCAGCAACAACGAGAGTCAGTGATCTGCTACGTGGATATCGACAGCTTCAAACCGTTCAACGATATCTACGGTTACGGGCGCGGGGATGAGGTCTTGCTGTGCCTGGCGCAGTGCCTCAACGACCGGGTTGACCCCAGCCGCGACTTTGTCGGGCATATAGGCGGCGATGATTTTTTGCTGGTGCTCGGCCCACAGGATTGGCGCAAGCGGCTTAACCAGTTGCTGGATGATTTTCACACCCAGTGCCGACGCTTCTACCGCGCCGAACACCTCGACGCCGGCTGCTTTGTGGCATTGAACCGCCAGGGCGCGCGTCAGGAATTCGCCTTGTTGTCGCTGTCGATCGGCGTGGTGCATTTATACCCACAGGCCTGTGGGCAACTCGACGCCAGCCAGTTGGCGGAGCTGGCCTCGCAGGCCAAGCACCACGCCAAGGATGTGGCGGGCTACAGCATTCATGTGATCGACAGCATGGACATGCTGGCCCACACGCTTTAAGCCTCGGCAGATTCCGGATAATCGTATTCAAACACGCGCACCACTTCCGAGGCGTGCCAGGATGCGGCGGCCACGCCATCGGACGGCCCGCTGAAACGCCCCAGGCGCTCCACGCATTCGAAGAAACCGGTACGCGGCAGGCGACTGGCACCCTGGCTGATCACCAGTGAGCTGCGCAACGGCTGCTCGGCCTTGGCGTCCAGCGCGGCCAGGTGCTCAAGGGCGGCGGCCAGGGTCTGCATCGCCGGCGTGGGAAATTGCAGGCGCTCCAGCAGCGCGCGGTAGGTCAGCAGATGACGCTGGCGGCGCGCCTGATCCAGTTCGTTGAGTAATCCATCCCAGTGTTGACGGCTGATACGTAGGCTCAAGATTCATCCCTCCAACCTGCAACGCCCAATTCCCAGGCCAGGCTGCGGCGAATGGCGGCATCCGGCTGGCGTTCACCACTTTCGATCAATCCGAGATACGAGGGGCTTATACCCACGGTGCGGGCCAGGGTTTCGATGGCCAGCCCCCGGGTTTCACGCAGGCCGCGCAGGTCCGCGAGCGGGCGCAAAGCCTGATCGGGAGCGACCTGAGCGTCAGAAGAAGGAGGGAGTGCTGGTTGTTGCTGACCGGCGGCTTTTAGTAGCGCCTGGTACTGGTCCCATGGCAACACCGCGTACTCGGGTTCGCCATTGCGTGAAATTATCTGAATATCCATGACTGCCCCGTAGGATAACAACACTCACTAAGTAAGCTCTTTCCTTAGGAGTGTAATCCTAACAGCCACAAAGGTCGCAGGGGGATATCCGTGTGATCAGTTTTTTTGCGGGTTTTCCTCAGCCAGCAGCGCAGGCGTCGCAGGCAGGCGCTCAACCACCGCGAGCTTTTCCGGGCGCTGGGCGTCGCGCCAGGCGCGAAAGGCGCTCAGTTCGCCGTCCAGGGTCTTCATGACCCATGCCAGCACGGCGATGTCATCGAGCATGCCAAATACCGGAATAAAGTCCGGGATTGCGTCAATCGGGCTGAGGAAGTACATCAAGCCCGCCACTACCGAAATCAGCGCCTTGGGGCTGATCGCCCGGTATTCGCCGCGCCAGTAGGCCAGGCACAGGGCCTGAAGCAATTTGAGATCATCCTTGAGCTTACCCAGGCGGTTGCCCTGGCTTGAGCCTTTTGCGGCGACGGCAAACAGCAGGGTTGGCAAACGCCCACGGCCAAGCAGACGCGCGGCCATGGGCAGGAAACGGGTGAAATTGAACGGTGGTTTCATCTGTCACTCCAGTTCCAGGCGACATAAAAGGTTATCCACACAAATTGTGGATAACCTTGTGAACAGAGCCTGATTTATCGGCTGAAAGCCACGGACTACAAGGCTTTCAGTCAGATCGGGCGTTTTTTGCGCACATAAAAAAAACCCAAGATTTCATTGACTTGGCGTTGATGTGCGGCTACCCGTGCTCGAGTCTTATATCAGACTGTTTCAGCTTGCAGGGGTTCGTTTGAATTTACGTCGGTTGTGAATCAGGCGGATTTACCGGGCCGCAGATACGACAACGCCCCGTCGAAACGGGGCGTTGTCTGTTCAGGCGCCGATTACTTCTTGGCGGCTGGAGCAGCAGGTGCGTCAGGGGCTTCAGCCTTGGCTGGGTCCTTGATGGCCAGCAGTTCCAGGTCGAATACCAGCACGGAGTTGGCTGGAATCGCCGGGCTCGGGCTCTGAGCGCCGTAGGCCAGGTCAGACGGGATGTACAACTCGACCTTCTCGCCAACGTGCATCAGTTGCAGGCCTTCGACCCAACCCGGGATCACGCCGCTGACCGGCAGGTCAATCGGGCTACCGCGATCAACGGAGCTGTCAAAGGTGGTGCCGTTGGTGAGCTTGCCGGTGTAGTGCACAGTTACCACGTCGGTTGGCTTAGGCTGAGCGCCATCGGCCTTCTTCACGATCTTGTACTGCAGACCGGAAGCAGTGGTCACTACGCCGTCTTTCTTGGCGTTTTCTTCGAGGAATTTCTTGCCGGCGGCTGCCGACTCTTCGCTCATTTTAGTCATACGTTCTTCTGCACGCTTCTGCAGTGCGGCAAACGCTTCAACCAGTTCGTCGTCTTTCAGCTTCTGTTCTTTCTTGCCGACGGCATCTTCGATGCCTTGGGCTACCGCTTTGGAGTCCAGGTCATCCATGCCTTCCTGGGCAAGACTTTTGCCCATGTTCAGGCCGATACCGTAGGAAGCTTTCTGCGCCGGGGTTTTCAGCTCTACGCTGGTCTGCGAATCACAACCCGCAAGTACCAGGCTAACCAGGGCCACCGCCGCCGCCAACCGATGCTGTTTCATGCTATTTCCTTGTTCGTGCGCCAAAAGGGCATTCGAGTAAAGTCGCGAGCTTATCAGGCGGCCACGACCAATGGCTACCGGCATGTGAGCAAGAAACTTCCGATAAGTTCACGTGTTTAAAAGCATTTTCATTCATGATGGAGGCCCGCGACGGATCGCGGGACTGCCTGCAACCAGGCTCATGGCCACTTGCCGCACCTATGGCGTAGTGGCATAACAACGCGACAACTCGACAAGGATAGTTATCTTGCGCATTTTTTCCCGTGTTTTGCTTGTGATATTGCTCGCACTCGGCCTGCTGCTGGCCGTCGTGCTCTATTACACCATCAACCCCAAGCTGCCCGACTACGTGCCTGTGCAGCAGGTGCGCTACCAGGATCAATGGAGTGCCGCCGATCGCCAGACCTACTACTTCACGCCTCAGGGCACCCAAGTTAAAGGCCTGCACTACGACTGGTTCACCGCCCTGGAGCTGCCGTTCTCCGAACAGCGTTTTGCAACGCCCGAGTACCTGGCGCGCTTTGGGTTTCTGGTAGACCCCAAGCAGGTCCCTACCGCGCAGAACCCCGGCAATCTGCCAGTCGGTTTTGCCCGCCACCAGAATGCCGGCAGCGCGGTTGAATACCTGGATATCACCTGCGCCGCCTGCCACACCGGCGAGCTGCACTTCAAAGGCCAGGCCCTGCGCATTGATGGCGGCTCGGCCCAGCACGTGCTGCCCTCCAGCGTGCCCACCTTGCGCGGCGGCAGCTTCGGCCAGGCACTGGTGGCCAGCCTGGCCGCCACCTATTACAACCCATGGAAATTCGAGCGCTTTGCCCGCCAGGTGCTGGGGGATCGATACGACGCCGAACATGGCCAACTGCGTCAGGACTTCAAACGGTCGCTCAACCAGTTCCTCAAAGTCGCCTGGAATGACACCCACCGCGGCCTCTACCCCACCGAAGAAGGCCCGGGCCGTACCGACGCGTTTGGCCGCATCGCCAATGCCAGCTTTGGCGACGCTGTCTCGCCGGACAATTACCGCGTTGCCAATGCCCCGGTGGACTACCCGCACCTGTGGGATATCTGGACCTTCGACTGGGTGCAATGGAACGGTTCGGCCCAGCAACCGATGGCGCGCAACATCGGTGAAGCCCTCGGCGTCGGTGCGACACTGGACTTCTTCGACAGCGCCGGCCAGCCCCTTCAAGGCCAAGCGCGCTACCCATCCAGCGTGCGCGTGCGCGACCTCAACCTGATCGAAGAAACGCTGCAACGCCTTAAGCCGCCCACTTGGCCGGAAGACCTGTTCGGCGCCATCGACAAACCCCTCGCCGCTCAGGGCCGCGCGTTGTTCGCCGAGAACTGCGCCGGTTGCCATGTGCCCGCCGTCAGCCAGGTCAATGGCCGCCCGGTGCAGCAGTTGAAAATGCTCCCCGTTGAATACATCGGCACCGACCCCGGCACCGCCAGCAACATCGCCGACCAGCGCTACGACCTCAGCGCGCTGCAATGGGACCCGGCGGAACTGGCCACGCTCAACGTCGAACTGCACCCTACGCCGACCGCGCCGCTGGACCTGCACAACCTGTCGGTGGCGCAAGGCCTGGCCTACGTCACCGCCTTTGTCGAAGACCACGCCTACCGCGCCGCCGGCGTGACCCCGGCCGAGCGGCCAAGCCTGGACGGTTTCGGCCTGCCTATCGGTGTGCGCGAGGTACGCGCCTACAAAGCGCGGCCACTGGCCGGCGTGTGGGCCACGCCGCCATTCCTGCATAACGGCTCGGTGCCGACGATCTACCAATTGCTCTCGCCTCAGGACGAGCGCAGCACCACCTTCTATAAAGGCACGTTCGCCTACGACCCGCGCCACCTGGGCTTTGAAACACAGGCGTTCAAGAATGGCTTCCGGTTCGATACCAACGTCACCGGCAACCACAACAGCGGCCACGAATTTCGCGCCGGCCAACGTGGCAATGGCGTGATCGGCCGCGGCCTGCAGCCGCAAGAACGCTGGGCGCTGCTGGAATACCTCAAAGTACTGGGCGGCCCGCTGGAGCAACAGTTGCCATGACTATTGGATCTAACTACAAGGAATCTTCGATGCTCGCGCGTCTGTGGCTGCGCCTCGGCGCGTTTTTGGGTAAAACCCTGTTATGGCTGGTGGGCCTGGGGCTGCTGGGCTGGTTGATCGCTGCCGCCTGGTTTGCCTGGCAGCACAGCGGCCCGGTGTCGCCGGACGAGCAGATTCCGCCCGGTGAAGCGGCCATGACCCAGGGCATCATTCAGACAGCCGTGCGCATCGTCGATCAGCACCGCGAAGGCACGCGTTACCTGCGCGACGCGCATGCCAAGGCTCACGGCTGCGTGAAGGCGCACGTCAGCGTAGTGGCGGATCTTGACCCGGCATTGCGCCAAGGCGTGTTCGCCGAGCCGGGCAAAACCTGGCAGGCGTTGATGCGTCTGTCCAATGGCAATGCCTACCCGCAATTCGACAGCATCCGCGATGCGCGGGGCATGGCGCTCAAGCTGCTGGATGTTCCGGGCAAACAGTTGATGGCGGATCAGCAGGCGCGCACCGAACAGGATTTCGTGATGTTCAGTCATCCGAATTTCTTCGTCAGCGATGTGGCGGAGTATGCGCAAAACATCGGCGCCCAGGCCGACGGCAAGAAGGTCCTGGCGTTCTTTCCCAAGGCAGATCCGCGTAGTTGGCAGGTGCGCCATTTGTTTATCGCGCTGGCCACACTGTCGCCTGCGCCGGCCAGCCCGACGCAGACGACTTACTTTTCGGTGTCGCCCTACAAGTTCGGCGCAGCCAATGCCAAGTTTCGCGTAGCGCCTGACCCGCTCAGTTGCCCGGAGTATGTGTTGCCCAAGCAGAACCAGGACCTGCCGAACTTTCTGCGCAGTGCCTTGAGCCAGCAGCTGTCGACCGACCGTGTGCCGGCGTGTTTTGTGTTGCAGGTTCAGCGGCAGAATCCGCAGAAATTCATGCCGATCGAAGACACCAGCATTGAATGGAAGGAGAGCGATGCGCCGTATGAGACCGTGGCGACCGTACGGGTTGAGGCGCAGGATTTTGATACGCCGGCGTTGAATCTTGCTTGTGATAACCAGTCGTTTAATCCGTGGTTCGGGCTTGAGGCGCATCGACCGATTGGGGGGATTAATCGGTTGCGCAAGGCGGTGTATGAGGCTGTGAGCGACTATCGGCATAGTCGTAATTTGTGAGGTGTCGGGGGTGGGTACATATCCGTTTTTTGGGTGATGGCGGGTATGGGTTCCGCCCTTACGGCGGGTCACTTTGGAAAAGCCCCAAAGTAACCAAAGGGCTCTTGCCCCACCACTCGGCACCTCGCTTAGGCTCGGTGTGCCCTCACTCCGGTACTACGGAGCGGGCCGCCGCTCCGTACTACCTGCGTTCGGCCAGCGTGGTTTAACGGGGCGCCTAAGGTCAAAGTCAAAAGCAGATCAAGATCAAAAGCAGAGCACGGCGGCCTGACAGCCGACCTGAAGTTTGAAGCTGAACTCAATCAAAGGTGGGAGCTGGCTTGCCTGCGATGGCATCAACTGGTTGTTACTGATACACCGAGGTGCCTGCATTGCAGGCAAGCCAGCTCCCACAGAAAAGCAAAAGCAGTGCGGTGCTGGAGGCTGCACTCGGTCAACTTGTGGGAGCGGGCTTGCTCGCGAAGGCGGTGGGTCAGTCAATTCATGTGTAGCTGACACACCGCCTTCGCGAGCAA
>NZ_JCBCUX010000025.1:0-43759 GCF_059862645.1 Pseudomonas sp. MF08831
GGATGGCCCGTCACGGCGGCCCACGGATTCAAGCCGGAGTGAGGGCACACCGAGCCCAGGCGAGGTGCCGAGTGGTGGGGCAAGAGCCCTTTGGTTACTTTGGGGCTTTTCCAAAGTGACCCGCCGTAAGGGCGGAACCCATCTCAGCCATCACCCAATAACGGATATACACCCCGTCACGCCCGTACCCCAGCCGGCACCAAAAACGCCGCCTCCAACAACTGCCGCGTATAAACATGCTGCGGCTCAGCAAAAATCGCCGAAGCCTCCCCCTGTTCCACCACCTGCCCATGCTTGACCACCATCAACTGGTGACTCAACGCCTTCACCACCGCCAAATCATGGCTGATAAACAGGTAAGTGAGGTTGTACTTGGCCTGCAAACTGCGCAACAACTCCACCACCTGCCGCTGCACCGTACGGTCCAGCGCCGACGTCGGCTCATCCAGCAAAATCAGGCGTGGCTTGAGCACCAACGCCCGGGCGATAGCAATCCGCTGCCGCTGCCCCCCGGAAAACTCATGCGGATAACGATGCCGCGACTCCGGATCCAGCCCAACCTCACGCAGCGCCGCAATAATCGCGGCCTCCTGCTCAACAGCCGTGCCCATCTTGTGAATCCGCAACCCCTCGCCAACAATCTCGCTGACACTCATCCGCGGGCTCAAGCTGCCAAACGGGTCCTGAAACACCACCTGCATTTCCCGCCGCAACGGGCGCACCTGCTGCTGAGTCAGCCGGTCCAGCTGCTGGCCCTCAAAACGAATCCCACCTTTGCTGGCAATCAAACGCAGAATTGCCAGGCCCAAGGTGGATTTGCCCGAGCCGCTCTCGCCAACAATGCCCAGGGTTTGCCCTTGGGGCAGGCTGAAATTGATACCGTCCACCGCCTTGACGTAATCCACGGTGTTACGCAAAAAGCCCTTCTTGATCGCAAACCACACCCTCAGGTCATCAACCTCCAGCAAGGGCGGCCCCACGTCATTGGTCGCCGGCCCGCCACTGGGTTCCGCCGCCAGCAACTCCTGGGTGTAAGGGTGCTGGGGCGCCTGGAACAGCGTCTCGCAGTCAGCCTGCTCGACGATGCAACCCTTCTGCATCACGCACACGCGGTGGGCGATGCGCCGCACCAGGTTCAAGTCATGGCTGATCAGCAACAACGCCATGCCAAGGCGCGCCTGCAACTCCTTGAGCAGCTCAAGAATCTTCAACTGCACCGTCACGTCGAGGGCCGTGGTCGGTTCATCCGCGATCAACAACTCCGGTTCGTTGGCCAGGGCCATCGCGATCATCACCCGCTGCCGCTGGCCGCCGGACAGCTCGTGGGGCAAGGCCTTGAGGCGCTTGTGCGGCTCGGGAATGCCCACCAGCTCGAGCAATTCCAGGGTGCGCCGGGTGGCGACCTTGCCAGTGAGCCCCTTGTGCAGGCCGAGCACTTCGTTGATCTGCTTTTCAATCGAATGCAGCGGGTTCAACGAGGTCATCGGCTCCTGGAAGATCATCGCAATACGGTTGCCGCGAATATGCCGGATGGTTTTTTCTTTGAGCGTCAGCAGGTCCTGCCCGGAATAGGTGATGGTGCCGGCCGGGTGGCGGGCCAGCGGGTAGGGCAGCAGGCGCAGGATCGAGTGGGCAGTGACCGATTTGCCCGAGCCGCTTTCGCCGACCAGGGCGAGGGTTTCGCCGCGTTTGATATCGAAATTGACGTTATTGACCACCCGGTGGTGATGGTCGCCGGTGACGAACTCGACACACAGGTCGCGGACTTCGATCAGATTGTCCTGATTCATCTCATTTCCTCGGGTCGAAGGCATCGCGAGCGGACTCGCCGATAAACACCAGCAAACTCAACATGATCGCCAGCACGGCAAAGGCACTGATGCCCAGCCACGGCGCTTGCAGGTTGGATTTGCCCTGGGCCACCAGTTCGCCCAGCGACGGCGAGCCGGCTGGCAGGCCGAAGCCGAGAAAATCCAGCGCGGTGAGGGTGCCGATGGCGCCGGTGAGGATGAACGGCATGAAGGTCATGGTCGACACCATGGCATTGGGCAGGATGTGCCGGAACATGATCGCGCCGTTCTGCATGCCCAGCGCGCGGGCCGCGCGCACGTATTCGAGGTTGCGCCCGCGCAGGAATTCGGCACGCACCACATCGACCAGGCTCATCCACGAAAACAGCAGCATGATCCCCAGCAGCCACCAGAAGTTGGGCTGCACAAAGCTGGCGAGGATGATCAACAGGTACAGCACCGGCAAGCCGGACCAGATCTCCAGAAAGCGCTGCCCGGCGAGGTCGACCCAGCCACCGTAGAACCCCTGCAAGGCGCCTGCGATCACGCCGATGATCGAGCTGAGCACGGTGAGGGTCAGGGCGAACAGCACCGACACGCGGAACCCGTAGATCACTCGCGCCAAAACATCGCGGCCCTGGTCATCGGTGCCCAGCAGGTTGACCGAAGAGGGCGGGGCGGGGGCCGGCACTTTCAGGTCGTAGTTGATGCTCTGGTAGCTGAACGGGATCGGCGCCCACAGCGTCCAGGCGTCCTTGGCCTTGAGCAGTTCCTGGATGTACGGGCTCTTGTAGTTGGCCTCCAGCGGGAATTCGCCGCCAAAGGCGGTTTCCGGGTAGCGCTTGAGTGCCGGGAAGTACCAGTCACCGTCGAAGTGCACGGCCAATGGCTTGTCGTTGGCGATCAACTCCGCGCCCAGGCTCAGTACGAAGAGGATCAGGAACAGCCACAGCGACCACCAGCCACGCTTGTTGGCCTTGAAACGCTCGAACCGACGGCGATTGAGGGGGGACAGGTTCATCTCAATGCTCCCGGCTGGCAAAGTCGATACGCGGATCGACCAGGGTGTAAGTGAGGTCGCCGATCAGTTTCACCACCAGCCCCAGCAAGGTGAAGATAAACAGCGTGCCGAACACCACCGGGTAGTCGCGGTTGATCGCTGCTTCAAAGCTCATCAGGCCCAGGCCGTCGAGGGAGAAGATCACTTCCACCAGCAACGAGCCGGTGAAGAAGATACCGATAAAGGCAGACGGGAAGCCGGCAATTACCAACAGCATCGCGTTGCGAAACACGTGGCCGTAGAGCACGCGGTGGTGGGTCAGGCCCTTGGCCTTGGCGGTGACCACGTACTGTTTGTTGATCTCGTCAAGGAAGCTGTTTTTGGTCAGCAGCGTCATGGTCGCAAAGTTGCCGATCACCAGCGCCGTGACGGGCAGGGCCAAATGCCAGAAGTAATCGAGGATCTTGCCGCTCCAGCTCAGTTCGTCGAAATTGTTCGAGGTGAGCCCGCGCAGGGGGAACCAATCCAGGTAGCTGCCGCCGGCAAACACCACGATCAGCAGGATCGCAAACAGGAACGCCGGGATCGCATAACCGACGATGATTGCCGAACTGGTCCACACGTCGAAGTGGCTGCCGTGGCGCGTGGCCTTGGCGATCCCCAGCGGAATCGACACCAGGTACATGATCAGCGTGCTCCATAACCCGAGAGAAATGGACACCGGCATCTTTTCCTTGATCAGGTCGATGACTTTGGCGTCACGGAAGAAGCTGTCGCCGAAATCCAGTCGGGCGTAGTTCTTGACCATGATCCACAACCGTTCCGGCGCCGATTTGTCGAAGCCGTACATCTTCTCGATTTCCTTGATCAGCGCCGGGTCCAGGCCCTGGGCGCCGCGGTAGCTGGAACCGGCCACCGACACTTCGGCACCGCCGCCGGCGATGCGGCTGGTGGCGCCTTCAAACCCTTCGAGTTTGGCGATCATCTGTTCCACCGGCCCCCCGGGAGCGGCCTGGATGATGATGAAGTTGATCAGCAAAATCCCGAACAGCGTGGGGATGATCAGCAACAGACGGCGAACAATATAAGCCAGCATTTAATCGCCTCCGCTCGCCGGATCGGCGCTTGTGTCCAGGGTAACGGCTGGTTTTACGTCAGGTTTGGCCCACCAGGTCGCGGTGCCGACGTCGTAGCGTGGCGAGACTTTGGGGTGGCCCAAGTGATCCCAATAGGCCACACGGAAAGTTTTGATGTGCCAGTTGGGGATCACGTAGTAGCCGAACTGCAATACCCGGTCGAGGGCTTTGGCGTGGGCCACCAGACTTTTACGCGAGTCTGCATCGATCAGCTCTTCGACGAGTTGGTCGATGACCGGGTCCTTGAGGCCCATGTAATTGCGGCTGCCGGGTTTGTCGGCACTGGAAGACGCCCAGAATTCGCGTTGTTCGTTACCCGGTGAGGTCGACTGCGGGAAACTGCCCACCAGCATGTCGAAGTCGCGTGAGCGCAAGCGGTTGATGTACTGCGAGACGTCAACGCGGCGGATCACCAGATTGATGCCCAGGTCCGCCAGGTTGCGTTTGAACGGCAGCAATACGCGTTCGAAGTCGGTCTGGGTCAGCAGAAACTCGATGGTCACCGGTGTGCCGGTGGTGTCGACCATCTTGTCGTCGACGATCTTCCAGCCGGCTTCTTGCAGCAACTGGTAGGCCTCGCGCTGCTGGGTTCGGATCATGCCGCTGCCGTCGGTTTTGGCAGGCGCGAACGCCTGGGTGAAGACTTCGGCGGGGAGCTTGTCGCGAAACGGTTCCAGGATTGCGGTTTCATCCGGTCCCGGCAGGCCGGTGGCGGCCATTTCCGAGTTTTCAAAGTAACTGCGGGTACGCGTGTAGGCGCCGTTGAACAGCTGTTTGTTGCTCCACTCGAAATCCAGCAGCAGGCTGATCGCCTTGCGCACCCGCACATCCTGAAACATCGGCTTGCGTGTGTTGAACACAAAACCCTGCATGCCGGTGGGGTTGCCGTTGGGGATTTCTTCCTTGATCAGCCTTCCTTCGGTGACGGCCGGGATGTTGTAGGCGTTGGCCCAGTTCTTCGCGCTGAATTCCGGCCAGTAGTCGAATTGCCCGGCTTTCAAGGCTTCGAGCGCCACGGTGCTGTCGCGGTAATAGTCAGTGATGCGGTTATCGAAATTGTAGAAACCCTGGGTGACCGGCAGGTCCTTGGCCCAGTAATCCTTGACGCGTTCATAGCGAACCATGCGCCCGGCCTTGACCTGCGCCACCTTGTACGGCCCGCTGCCCAGCGGTATTTCCAGGTTGCCCTTGGCAAAGTCACGGCTGGCCCAAAAATGCTTGGGCAATACCGGTAACTGGCCGAGGATCAGTGGCAACTCACGGTTATTGGTGCGCTTGAACTTGAACAGCACGCGCAGCGGGTCTTCGGCCACCACTTCATCAACGTCGGCGTAGTAGGTGCGGTAGAGCGGCGAGCCGTCCTTTAGCAAGGTCTGGAAAGTGAAGACGACGTCTTCGGCGCGGATCGGGTGCCCATCGTGAAAGCGCGCTTCGGGGCGCAGGTAGAACCGCACCCAGCTGTTGTCGGGGGCCTTTTCGATCTTGCCGGCCACCAGCCCGTATTCAGTCACAGGCTCGTCCAGGCTTTGCATGGCCAGGGTGTCGTAGATCAACGGCAGGTTGTCTGCGGGCACGCCCTTACTGATGTAGGGATTGAGGCTGTCGAAGCCGCCCATGCTCGATTCGCGAAAGGTGCCGCCCTTGGGCGCCTCGGGGTTTACGTAGTCGAAGTGCTTGAAGTCGGCGGGGTACTTGGGAGGCTCGTTGTAGAGGGTCAACGCGTGTTGCGGCGCGGCGTTGACCGCGCTGCACAGCAACAGGCTGCTCAGGAATGCGGTGCGCAATTTCATCATTGGGCTTTCTCCGAAGCTTTCAGCCACCACGCGCTCAGGCCCAGGCTGTAAGGCGGCGTGGTGACAAAGGCGAACCGGTTGCGGTACGCCAAGCGATGATAGTTGAGGTACCAATTGGGAATGCTGTAGTGCTGCCACAGCAGCACCCGGTCAAGGGCGCGGCCGGCGGCCAGTTGTTCTTCGCGGGTCTGCGCCGCCAGCAGTTGTTCCAGCAGGCGGTCGACCACCGGGTTGGCGATGCCGGCGTAGTTCTTGCTGCCCTTGATACTGGCCTGGCTGGAGTGGAAGTACTGCCACTGCTCAAGGCCTGGGCTCAAGGTCTGGTTGAGGGTGATCAGGATCATGTCGAAGTCGAACTGATCCAGGCGCTGTTTGTATTGCGCCCGGTCAACGGTACGCAGGCGTGCGTCGATGCCGATGCTGATGAGGTTCTCGACATACGGCTGCAGGATGCGCTCCAGATTCGGGTTGACTAGCAGAATTTCGAAACGCAGCGGCTGCCCGTCACTGTTGAGCAGGCGCTGTCCCGACAGCTTCCAGCCGGCTTCACCCAGCAAGGCCAGGGCGCGGCGCATGGTTTGGCGCGGAATGCCGCGGCCGTCGGTCTGCGGCAGGCTGAAGGCTTGCGTAAACAGGTTGGGCGGCAGCTGGTCGCGGTACGGCGAGAGCATCAGCCACTCATGGCCCACCGGTACGCCAGTCGCGGAAAACTCGCTGTTGGGGTAGTAACTCAGGGTGCGTTTATAGGCGCTGCTGAACAGGGTGCGGTTGGTCCATTCAAAGTCGAACATCAACCCCAGGGCCTCGCGCACCTTGGTCTGGGCGAAGGTCGGCCGCCGTGTGTTCATGAACAGACCCTGGCTCTGGGTCGGGATCTGGTGGGCGATCTGCGCCTTGATCACGTCGCCGCGGTTGACCGCCGGGAAGTTATAGCCGGTGGCCCAGTTCTTGGCCTGGTGCTCGATATAAATATCGAATTCGCCGGCCTTGAAGGCTTCAAAGGCCACGTCGCTGTCGCGGTAGAACTCCACCTCGACGTTATCGTAGTTGTAGAAACCCTGGTTCACCGGCAGGTCTTTGCCCCAGTAATCCTTGACCCGTTCGAACACCAACTGCCGGCCAGGCGTGACCTTGGTGATGCGGTAGGGCCCGCTGCCCAACGGTGGCTCGAAGGTCGTGGCCTTGAAGTCGCGGTTTTTCCAGTAGTGCTGGGGCAATACCGGCAGTTCGCCCAGGCGCAGGATCAGCAGCGGGTTGCCGGCGCGCTTGAACACAAAACGAATGCGATGACGGTTGAGGATATCGACCCGCGCCACTTCCTGCAGGTTGGTGCGGTATTGCGGGTGGCCTTCGGTCAGCAGGGTGCGATAGGAAAACGCCACGTCATAGGCGGTGATCGGCTTGCCATCGTGGAAACGTGCTTCGGGGCGCAGGTTGAACACCACCCAACTGCGGTCCTCGCTGTACTCCACCGACTGGGCGATCAGCCCGTAGCTGGAGGTGGGCTCATCGCCGGACGGCGCGTACTGGCCGGTGCCGACCATCAACGGCTCGTTCAGCTCATTGACGCCGTATTGCAGGAAATTGGGCGTGGAAACCGGGCTTGAGCCCTTGAAGGTGTAGGGGTTGAGCGTATCGAAGGTGCCAAATGCCATGACCCGCAGTGTCCCGCCTTTTGGCGCTGCAGGGTTTACCCAATCGAAGTGGGTGAATTTGGCCGGGTACTTGAGCGTGCCGAACTGCGTATAACCGTGGCTCTCGGTAATTGTCGCGTTCGCCGCAAAGCTCAAGGCCAGACTTATTAGTAGAAGGAGGGGACGCTTCAAGTCAGAGATCCGATCCAGGCGGCTTGGGCTTTATGATCGGTACAGTAACAGCTTGTTCCGGCTGGAAAAAGGCTGTTGGAAAGCCCCCGGTCAGGGGCCGATAAGGGTTTGAACGGTGTGCAGAACAAATGTGGGAGCGGGCTTGCCCGCGATGCCATCAATGCGGTGCAACGGATGCACCGAGGTGTTTGCATCGCAGGCAAGCCAGCTCCCACACAGGCCAGCGCTTACGCAGGTTTACCTTGGCCCGGAAACCACCAGCATCTGGCCTGGCTTGAGTGCCTGGCCCGTGCGCGGGTTCCAACGCTTGAGATGTTGCATCTCAACGTTGAAGCGCTTGGCGACGATGTACAGCGAGTCGCCTTTTTTGACCTTGTACTGCACCGGCTTCTTGCTGTCAGCCTTGGCCACCAGCTTGCGCGTGTCTTGCATCACCAGGGTCTGGCCGACCTTGAGGGCCTGGCCGTTGAGCTTGTTCCAGCGCTGCAGGTCATGCACATCGACCCTGTTCGCCTTGGCGATCAGCGTGAGGTTGTCGCCAGTGCGCACTTTGTAGCTGCGGCTGCGCCCGGCTACGCGCGCGGTCTCGACTTCGTCGAACACCTGCTTTTTCGGGCGCATGGCCAGCAGTTCTTCGGGCTTCATCGTCGAAAGCGTGCTGGTAAGCAGATGCGCCTTGGAGCTCGGCACCAGCAAGTGCTGGGGGCCGTCGAGGGTGGTGCGTTGTTTCAGGGCCGGGTTGAGCTGAAACAGTTCGTCTTCATCGATTTCAGCCAGCGCGGCGACCCGTGACAGGTCCATGCTTTGCTTGACTTCAACCACTTCAAAGTACGGGGTGTTGGCGATCGGGTTCAGGTTGACGCCATAGGCCTCGGGGGCCAGCACCACCTGGGACAATGCCAGGAACTTGGGCACGTAGTCTTTGGTTTCCTGGGGCAGGGGCAGGTTCCAGTAGTCGGTCGGCAGGCCGAGCTTTTCGTTACGCTCGATGGCCCGGCTGACCGTGCCTTCACCGGCGTTGTACGCCGCCAGGGCCAGCAACCAGTCGCCGTTGAACATGTCATGCAGGCGTGTCAGGTAGTCCAGGGCGGCGGTGGTGGAGGCGGTGATGTCGCGGCGCCCGTCGTAGGCGCGGGTCTGGCGCAGGTTGAAGTAGCGCCCGGTGGAGGGAATGAACTGCCACAAGCCGACTGCATCGCTGCGCGAGTAGGCCATTGGGTTGTAGGCACTTTCAATCACTGGCAGCAGCGCCAGCTCCAGGGGCATGTTGCGTTCTTCAAGGCGTTCGACGATGTAATGAATGTAGAGGCTGCCGCGTTCTCCGGCGTTCTCCAAAAAGGACGGGTTGCTGGCGAACCACAAACGCTGTTGCTCGATGCGCGGGTTGACGCCCAGGCCGTCCTGCAATTGAAAGCCCCGTCGCATGCGTTCCCAGACATCCTGGGGGACTTCGGGGCTGGGCTTCTCTGAGAGCCAAATAGGTTTTTGCTTGATCTTGGCGGCAAGATTGGGTTTGGGTTGCACGGTGGATTGTGCAGCGAAATGAGTCGATTGGCAGCCCGCCAGAGTAGCGGACACAGCCACCGCCACGGCTTGAGCCAGGCGGGTCAATGCGTCTGAAGAAATGGATTTACGAATAGATGACGACATTGGCTGGAAGTAAGTTCCGGGCAAAAATGTCGGGCGATTCTAGAAAGCGCTTTGGTTCCGGTCAACCATTCAGAAAATCCGTATCAGATTGCATCCGCTTAGAACTTATCTTTCCACGCCCTCAAGCTAGCAAACACCTCGGCCCCAGCGCGGTTATCGCGCCCATTCCGTTCGTCCGCTTTTTGTTTAACGGATGTTTCGGCGGTACGAAGAAAAGGGTTAGTACGTTTTTCCAGGGCGAGATTGGACGGCAGCGTCATCTCGCCGCGGGCCCGCAATTGCTTGACCTGTTCGACCCGTTCGGCGATATCGCCGTTGTCAGGCTCCACCGCCTGGGCAAATTTGAGGTTACTTTGTGTGTATTCGTGGGTGCAGTACACCAGGGTCTCGGCTGGCAGGGCGGCGAGGCGTTCCAGCGAGGTGTACATCTGTTGCGGCGTGCCTTCGAACAGACGGCCGCAACCGGCGGCAAACAGCGTGTCGCCACAAAACAGCAGGCCTTGATGGTAAAAGGCGATATGGCCGAGGGTATGGCCCGGCACGCTATAAACGTCGAAGTCCAGGCCCAGTACGCTGATGCGGTCGTTGTCCTGCAATGCGACGTCCCGCGCCGGGATGTTCTCGTTTGCCGGGCCGTACACCTTGGCGTTTGTCACACGTTTGAGTTGCTCGACGCCGCCGACATGATCATGGTGATGGTGGGTGATCAGGATGTCGCTGAGGGCCCACTGCGGATTTTGCTTGAGCCAGGCCAGTACCGGCGTGGCATCGCCGGGGTCGACCACGGCGCAGCGCTGGGTGTGCGGGTCTTGTAACAACCAGATGTAGTTGTCGGTGAAGGCGGGTAGGGCACTGATCTGTATCATTCTTCGATTCGCCAAGCTGAACACATTGGTGCATCTTAGAACGTCTAGGCGAGTTGGAGAATGCAATGACTGATAAAGCGTTCGCCCAGGCCGATCCTGAGTGGCTGGCCCTGATCGGCGCAGCCCGTGAATGGCTGTCCGGGCCGATCGGACAATTTTTGCTGGATGAAGAACGGCGCATGCTCGAAGACGAGCTGGGCCGGTTCTTTGGTGGCTATTTGGTGCATTACGGTCCATCTGCGCAGACGCCGCCTTCTGCGCCGCAGGTGCAGCGCAATGTGCGCCTCGGTGCGCCGTTGCCGGGTGTGGAGATCGTCTGCGAGGAGCAGGCCTGGCCCTTGAGCGAGCATGCCGCCGACGTGGTGGTGTTGCAGCATGGCCTGGATTTTTGCCTGTCGCCCCATGGTTTGTTGCGCGAAGCCGCGAGCAGTGTGCGCCCTGGGGGCCATTTGCTGATTGTCGGCATCAACCCCTGGAGCAGTTGGGGCCTTCGCCATGTGTTTGCCCATGATGGCCTGCGCCAGGCACGCTGCATCTCGCCGTCGCGGGTGGGCGACTGGCTGAACCTGCTGGGCTTTGCGCTGGAGAAACGCCGCTTCGGGTGCTATCGTCCGCCGCTTGCGTCGGCCAAGTGGCAAGGCCGTCTGGCGGGCTGGGAGCGCCGGGCGGGCGCCTGGCAATTGTCGGGTGGCGGCTTCTATTTATTGGTCGCGCGCAAGATCGTGGTCGGGCTGCGGCCGGTGCGTCAGGTGCTGCGCCAGCCCATCGGCAAGCTGGTGCCGATGCCGATGGCCAAGGTCAATCGCAAGCAAAGCGAACCGTAAACCTCTTTTTGATGACCCGCCGAATTTTTCGGCCTCGGGATACTGTCGGTCGATGATCGCCAGCCCGTTTTGATGGATGCAACCGATGACCGATAGCGTAGAACTCTTCACCGATGGCGCCTGCAAGGGCAACCCCGGCCCCGGCGGCTGGGGCGCCTTGCTGGTGTGCAAGGGCGTGGAGAAGGAATTGTGGGGCGGCGAAGCCAACACCACCAACAACCGCATGGAGCTGATGGGTGCCATTCGTGGCCTGGAAGAGCTCAAGCGCCGTTGTGACGTGCTGTTGGTGACCGACTCGCAGTACGTGATGAAGGGCATCAACGAGTGGATGGTCAACTGGAAAAAGCGCGGCTGGAAAACCGCGGCCAAGGAACCGGTCAAGAACGCCGACCTCTGGCAGTTGCTCGATGAGCAATGCAATCGCCATAACATCACCTGGAAATGGGTGCGTGGGCACATCGGTCACCCCGGCAACGAGCGCGCCGACCAACTGGCCAACCGGGGTGTGGATGAAGTGCGCGGCTACAAACAGAGCTGAGCCGACTGACGTGTTAACATCGCGCCCTTTGACGCACACCACACTGCATACCACCGTTGAGAGCTGAACCCTGATGGCCATCCGATCTGTTGTACTCGATACCGAAACCACCGGCATGCCGGTGACCGATGGTCACCGGATCATCGAAATCGGCTGTGTCGAATTGATAGGTCGCCGTCTTACCGGGCGTCACTTCCACGTCTACCTGCAACCGGACCGTGACAGTGACGAGGGTGCGATCGGCGTCCACGGCATCACCGATGAGTTCCTCAAGGGCAAGCCGCGCTTCGCCGAAGTGGCCGACGAGTTTTTCGAATTCATCAACGGCGCCCAACTGATCATCCACAACGCGGCGTTCGACGTCGGCTTCATCAATAACGAATTTGCCCTGATGGGGCAGACCGAGCGTGCGGATATTTCCCAGCATTGCTCGATCCTCGACACCTTGATGATGGCGCGCGAGCGTCACCCAGGCCAGCGCAACAGCCTGGATGCCTTGTGCAAACGCTACGGCGTCGACAACTCCGGCCGTGAACTCCACGGCGCCTTGCTCGACTCCGAGATTCTGGCCGACGTTTACCTGACCATGACCGGCGGGCAAACCAGCCTGTCCCTGGCCGGTAATGCCTCCGACGGCACCGGCTCGGCAGAAGGTTCGGGTAATCGCCCTTCAGAAATCCGCCGCCTGCCGGCTGATCGCAAGCCGACCACCATCATCCGTGCCAGTGAGCAGGATCTGGCTGAGCACGCGGCGCGTCTGGAAGCGATTGCCAAGTCGGCGGGTGCGCCGGCGTTGTGGTCGCAGCTGACCCAGCAATAGCCTCGGTCGAACACGGTTAAAAAATGTGGGAGCTGGCTTGCCTGCGATAGCGGTAGGCCAGCCAACCTATCTGTGACTGATCCATCGCCATCGCAGGCAAGCCAGCTCCCACGGTTGATTTGCAGCGCCTTGGAAATCTTCATTCGCCACATCCGCTCCCAGCTTCTACCCTGAGTACATAGCCCTGGGGACTGCCCGCACTCATGTACAAAGACCTGAAGTTTCCTGTTCTGATTGTGCACCGTGATATCAAGGCCGACACCGTTGCCGGTGACCGGGTTCGAGGTATCGCCCACGAACTGGAACAAGAAGGCTTCAGTATTTTTTCTGCAGTGGATTACGCCGAAGGCCGCCTGGTGGCTTCTACCCATCACGGGCTGGCGTGCATGTTGATCGCCGCTGAAGGTGCCGGGGAAAATACCCACCTGTTGCAAAACATGGTCGAACTGATCCGCCTGGCGCGGGTGCGGGCGCCCAACCTGCCGATCTTTGCCCTGGGCGAGCAAGTCACGCTGGAAAACGCGCCCGCCGATGCCATGAGTGAGCTCAACCAGTTGCGCGGCATTCTTTATCTGTTTGAAGACACCGTGCCGTTTCTGGCCCGACAAGTGGCTCGCGCGGCGCGCGCATACCTGGATGGCTTGTTGCCGCCTTTCTTCAAAGCCCTGGTGCAACACACCGCCGACTCCAATTACTCCTGGCACACGCCCGGCCATGGCGGCGGCGTGGCGTATCGTAAAAGCCCGGTGGGGCAGGCGTTTCATCAGTTCTTCGGCGAAAACACGCTGCGCTCGGACTTGTCCGTGTCGGTGCCGGAACTCGGCTCGCTGCTCGATCACACCGGGCCGTTGGCCGAAGCCGAGGCCCGCGCCGCGCGTAACTTTGGCGCCGATCATACGTTCTTTGTGATCAACGGCACCTCCACGGCCAACAAGATCGTCTGGCACTCCATGGTCGGCCGGGACGACCTGGTGCTGGTGGACCGCAACTGCCACAAGTCGGTGCTGCACTCGATCATCATGACCGGTGCGATCCCGCTCTACCTGTGCCCGGAACGCAACGAACTGGGGATCATCGGCCCGATCCCCTTGAGCGAGTTCAGCCCCGAGTCGATCCGCGCCAAAATCGCAGCCAGCCCTTTGACGCGTGGCCGGCCACCGAAAGTGAAGATGGCGGTGGTCACCAACTCCACCTATGACGGCCTGTGCTACAACGCCGAGCTGATCAAGCAACAATTGGGCAACAGTGTCGAGGTGTTACATTTTGACGAGGCTTGGTACGCCTACGCGGCGTTTCACGAGTTCTTTGCCGGGCGGTACGGCATGGGCACTTCACGCACGCCCGACAGCCCTCTGGTGTTTACCACGCACTCAACCCATAAGCTGCTGGCGGCCTTCAGCCAGGCCTCGATGATTCATGTGCAAGACGGCGGCGCGCGGCAGCTGGACCGTGACCGTTTCAACGAAGCGTTCATGATGCATATCTCCACCTCGCCGCAGTACAGCATCATCGCATCGCTGGACGTGGCCTCGGCGATGATGGAAGGCCCCGCCGGGCGTTCACTGCTGCAGGAAATGTTTGATGAGGCGTTGAGTTTTCGGCGCGCCCTGGCCAACCTGCGCCAGCACATCGCTGCCGAGGACTGGTGGTTCTCCATCTGGCAGCCGCCTTCGGTGGCGGGTATCGACCGGGTTGTCACCGCGGACTGGCTGTTGCATCCGCAGGACGACTGGCACGGTTTTGGCGATGTGGCCGAAGATTATGTGCTGCTTGACCCGATCAAAGTGACCCTGGTGATGCCCGGCCTGAACGCCGGCGGCGCCTTGAGCGACTGTGGGATTCCCGCCGCAGTGGTCAGCAAGTTCCTCTGGGAGCGTGGGCTGGTGGTGGAAAAAACCGGCCTGTATTCCTTCCTTGTGCTGTTTTCCATGGGCATCACCAAAGGCAAATGGAGTACCTTGCTCACCGAACTGTTGGAGTTCAAGCGCAATTACGACGCCAATGTCAGCCTGGCCAGTTGCTTGCCCTCGGTGTTTAAACAAGGGCCGGCGCGCTATCAGAACCTCGGTTTGCGCGACCTGTGTGACCAACTGCACGGCTGTTATCGCAGCAATGCCACGGCCAAACACCTCAAGCGCATGTACACAGTGTTGCCGGAAATCGCGATGAAACCGGCTGACGCCTACGACCAGTTGGTCAGGGGTGAAGTGGAGGCGGTATCGATTGACGCCTTGCCAGGTCGCATCGCAGCCGTGATGCTGGTGCCCTATCCGCCGGGCATTCCGTTGATCATGCCGGGTGAGCGCTTTACCGAGTCGACCCGATCGATCATTGACTACCTGGCGTTCGCGAGGACGTTCGATAGCAGTTTTCCCGGTTTTGTCGCCGATGTTCATGGATTGCAACACGAAGACGACGGCAGTGGTCGTTGTTACACCGTCGATTGCATCAAAGGGTAAAGGATGTTTATGCAAGCTGTAATGAACCCGAAGTACCCGGGGCTCAGCGTACGGGTCGCCGACGAAGGTTTTGATGCCTACGTGTGGGGCAATGATTTCAGTTTTGAAGTCAGTGCCTACGGCGTACCCGAGATGGGCAAACGCGTCGACCAGTGGGCCGTTGAGCGCATCCTGCCGTACCGCAAATGTTATGGCATCGACCCGGAGGAATTCGCCAGTTTTCGCGATGCGCCCGACAGCGCGATCTTCATGGCGTACCTGGATGACCGTGCGGTGGGTCATATCGTGGTCAGCACCAACTGGAATGGCTTTGCCCACGTCGATGAGCTGGCGGTGGCCTTGCCTGCGCGCCGTCATGGGGTGGCCAAGGCCTTGCTGGACGTGGCTCAGTTCTGGAGTCGCAAGAAAAACCTGCCGGGCATGATGCTGGAAACCCAGAACAACAACCTCGGCGCTTGCCGATTGTATGAGCGTTGCGGCTATGTGATGGGCGGGATTGATCAACTGCGTTATCGCGGTATTGACCCGCAGACGCGTGAAGTGGCGATTTTCTGGTACCGGTTGTTCAAGACTGAACTTGAACAGGTTTAACTCGCCAGCAGGCTATCGGCCTTCTGCGTGACAATGTCCAGCAACGCATTGAGTGCCGGTGACGTCTGGGCGTCCCTGAGAGTCAGTGCGTACAGGCTGACCATGATCGGCGGCGACACCGGGCATGCATCCAGCCCAGCTTCGCGTGCACCGGACGCGGTGAACGGGTCGACAATCGCCAGGCCTTCGCCGGCTTCCACCATGCTGCGCATCATCTGGTAGGTCTGCACCCGCGTCTGCACCACCGGCAGCGGGCGCAGGGCCTGTAGCTTGGCGTCCAGCACGCGGCTCAAGGGGTCATGCCCTTCAAGCCCGATCAGCGATTGCCCGGCCAGGTCCTGCAGGGCGATGTACTTTTGTTTGGGTTTCAGCCAGCCATGGGGCGCGAGCAATTGCAACTTGCCCTCGGCCAACACGCTGCTCTGGATTTGCGAGTGCTGCGGGTCATGCAGGCTCAGGCCCACATCGGCTTCGTGCAGCAGCAGGCTTCTGACAATCTCGCGGGTCGGCTGGCTCGACAGGTTGCACGGCGTGTCCTGGAAGCGCCGGCGCAGTACGGCGATGCTTTGCGGCAGCAACTGATTGGCCAGCGGCGGGGTGCATAGCGCGCGCAAGGCCGGAGCATGGTGGAGTTTCAAGCGGCTGGCCAGGCGTTGCACCGGCTCCAGCGCCTCATAGAGGTGACTGATGTGTGCCTGCAGTTCGAGTGTTTCGCGCGTCGCTTGCAAACGCCCGCGCACACTGGCAAACAGCATGAAGCCCAATTGCTGCTCGGCATCCTTGAGCGTTGCGTCTACATCGCCCACGGGAAGTTGCAACCACTCGGCGGCCGTGCCGAGGTGTCCGGTCTGCAAGATGGCCTGAATCACTTCGATATGACGTAAACGCATCGCCGGAGTCTAGGGTCAGTGGGGCGGGGATTCAATGGCTGGGAAAAAAACAGCGCGGGCCTTGATGCGCGTCGTCTAACGTTCACCTTGCGTGCGCTGCAACGAGCGGGTCATATAAAGAGCGTATCAACCGAGGTTCAACAGGGAGCCCTTCCAAGGCCCGGATACACCGCAGTCACAGGCAAACCGCAACCCCAGCAAGGTTTTACACGCTGGGCGGTGCTGGTGGTACTGGTCATCATTGGCTTGCTGGCCCTGGCGGTGGGGCCGCGCTTGTTTGGTGATGTAACGCTGGCAGAGATCGCGACGGCCAAGGCCCAGGTGGCCGAGCTGGGCAAGGCGGTTGAGCAGTTTCACCAAGACACGGGTCGCTACCCCACCGATGAGGAAGGTCTGGAGGCGCTGACCACGCGACCTGCGCAGGACGCCCAGTGGAAAGGGCCCTATGTCAGTGACGAGTTGTTGACCGACCCTTGGGGCGTTGCCTATCAGTACCACTACCCGGCAACCCAGCCCAACACGGCGTTCGACCTGTTTTCGTTCGGCAAGGACCGTACGCTGGGCGGAGTCGGCGATAACAAGGACATTACCTACGGCGACAACTGATTCATCTGGCATTAGCCATCGAGCTGATTAGAATGGCTGCGCTGATCAATAACGACCAATACAACAAAAACAGGTCTGGTCTCGAATGCCTATTCCCTCACGTTTCTTCGGGGTAACGGCCAAGCAACTCCTGGTGCTGGTGACCGTGGGGTGCGTGGCAGCTTATCTCTTCGATAATCACGATGAACACACACCGGAAAGTCGCGCACTCGAGGCGTTTATCCGTTCCCAGGAACAGGTGGATGCGCAGGTGGGGGCAGTGCTGGAGGTGGTGTTGGTCAGGCAGGTGGTGGCCTATCCCGCTAACGGCGCGCCAGGTTACAAGCGTTCGTTGTATGCGGTTGAAGGCGAGCGGGGGCGTTTGATGGTGACGCTCAAGCAGATGGAGGGCGAGCAGGGCGTGGAAGTGACGCAGATAAGCCGGCCGTGATCACCCAGCCCAGTCAATGCCATCAATGGCCAGGACTGAGCAGGTCGATAAGCCGGGATCTTATGACGCGAGGGTCGTTTGCGATTCGCGGACGATAATGGTCCCCGACTGGATCAATTTGAATTCATCGCCTTCCAGTTTCTCTACACGATCGCCAATGGCCAGCTTGTAGGTAGTGGTAGGCGCCGAGCCAGCCAGGTCGCCTTGCACCGGGTTGGATTCCTGGAACTCATGCACCGAATACACGCGTCCTTCCGCGTCTCTGGCATGGAACTGTCCGACAAGTACTGCAGCCATCTGTTTAGAACCTCTGGAGATAAACACTCGATTTGCGGTTCTGTAGACCGTCATGGAGCGGGGTAGTTTACCTATGGAAAAAAAATACTATTCGTTGATATTTTCAGAGTCTTCCTACGCAAGTCACTGCTCGGCAAACGTCTGCGGATTTATCAAAACCTTCTGGTGAACCTGCCGCGAAGACTTTATAACTGCAAGCTCCTTAGTCAAACGTCGGGAAAACCTCAATGAGCAAGGTCTACACGATTGCCGTCCTGGTTGGCAGCTTGAGAAAAGAGTCGATCAACCGCAAGGTCGCCCTGGCACTGGCCGAACTGGCCCCTGCCACTCTCAAATTGAACATTGTGGAAATTGGCGATTTGCCGCTCTACAACGAAGACCTCGAGGGAGCATCGCCGCCCGCAGCCTACAGTAGTTTCCGTCAGCAAGTACGTTCATCCGACGCGGTGTTGTTTGTGACGCCCGAATACAACCGTTCCGTGCCCGCACCGTTGAAGAATGCCATTGACGTAGGGTCTCGTCCTTACGGGCAAAGTGTCTGGGGCGGCAAGCCGGGTGCGGTCATCAGCGTGTCGCCCGGAGCGATTGGCGGCTTTGGTGCCAATCACCACCTGCGCCAGTCGCTGGTGTTCCTTGATGTGCCGTGCATGCAGCAACCGGAAGCGTACCTGGGGGGCGCGGGCAGCGTGTTTGATGACGCAGGAAAACTTTCGGAAAAGACCAGGCCGTTCCTGCAGGCGTTTATCGACGCCTACGGCAAGTGGGTAGAAAAGCTGTCCGCCTGATGCGTCTGCCTGTGTAGGAACCTGCTTGCCGGCGATTGGCCCTCACGCCTGGCGCTGCTCATCACATCGCCTTCGCCGGCAAGCTGGCGCCTGCCGCGGTCCGTAGTCAAGCGAGGCGGTCCGCCAGCGCCAGGGCCTGCTCGGTGGCTGCCTGGCGAGATGCCTGATCCACCTCTGGCCCCAGGATAGTTTTTTCCACAGACAGCGAGTGCACATCGGTCACGCCGATAAAGCCCAGCCAGGCTTCCATGTACGGCTTCTGAAAGTCCATCGCCTGTGCGTCGGGCGCTGAAAAATCCATGCCCCGCGCATACACATTCACCGCCGTCTTGTCATGCAGCAACCCGCGCAAACCATGCTCCGGGCTGAACTCGAACAGCACGCCCTTCTGCGAGACTACGTCGATAAAGTGCTTGAGCTTGTAGGGCAGCGCGAAATTCCACAGCGGCACCGAGAACACCAGCAGATCGGCCTGGTGCAGATGGGTCGCCAGCGACCTCAGTGAGTCCCAGGCCGCCGTCTGTTCCTCGGTCAATGCCGTGCCGCTGAGGCCGGCGTATTTGGCCTCCATGATCGGGCCATCAAACTCCGGCAGGTCCAGAGCCCAAAGGTCCAGCGTCACCACGCGGGTGTCCGGGGCGTTGTGCTGATAACGCGCGATAAATTCTCGGGCGATTTCCAGCGATGCAGAGCGCTGTTTGCGCGGCGAGCATTCAATATGCAGAAGAGTGGTCATGACAGGCCTCAGGAATGATGACCTGAACATTGCAACATAGCGCTCGATGAAATATAAATCGTATTTCCATCGCCTATTGATCACCTATCAGAATATGTTTGATGCCTTGCTACTCAAGACCTTCGTCGCGGTCGTGGACGAAGGTGGCTTCAGTCGCGCCGGTGAGCGCCTGCACCTGACGCAATCGGCCGTCAGCGGGCATTTGCGCCGCCTCGAAGAACAGGTCGGCAAGCCACTGCTGACGCGCACCACGCGTTCCCAACAGTTGACGCCGGATGGTCAGCGATTGATCGCCTACGCGCGCGGTATCCTGGCGCTGCATCGTGATGCCTGGGCAGAACTGACGCGTTCGGCGTTTGAAGGAAGCCTACGTGTAGGCGTGTCGGAGGAGTTCGCAGAGGCGCGTTTGCTGCGCGAGCTACAGGATGTTGCCGCGCAGTACCCTGGCCTGCATATCAGCGTGCAAGTGGGCATTCCCGGTTCGTTGCTGAGTATGATGAAACAAGGCGAGCTGGATGTGGTGGTGGGTTCGTTGTGCGAGTCCAGCGAGCCGGGCCTGGCATTATGGCGCGAGCCGTTGGTGTGGGCCTGGTCAGCGCAACCGCTGGCGGCATTGCCGACGCCGTTGCCACTGGCCTTGTTCCCCGAGCCCTGTCCGTACCGCGAGGCGGCGCTGTTGCGGCTTGCCCAAGCTGGCATTGCTCAGCGTACCGCCATGCAGTGCGCCAGCTATGCGGCGTTGCACGCCGCGGCATCGGCCGGTTTTGCCGTGGCCCCGATGGCGCAAAGCCAAGTGGGCCCAGGCTTGGCGGTCCTCGGCGCCGAGCACGGGTTGCCCGCGTTGCCCGATGCCGAGTTTCGCCTGTTCAGCGCGCCGGATGCCGACCCGCGCATGGTCGAGGTCGTCACCCAGGTGGTGGTCCGCTATGGCGCGGCCCGGCGCCACTGAAACACCCTGCGACGGAAGCTCAGCGCAACCAGTTGGTACGCGCCAGCTCGATCACCTCGTCGCCACGCCCGCTCATCACAGCCTTGAGCATGTACAGGCTGAAACCCTTGGCCTGTTCCAGCTTGATGCTCGGCGGCATGACCAGCTCCTGCGTGGCCGTGACCACGTCCACCAGCACCGGGCCGTCATGGGCCAGGGCGCGACGCAAGGCCGGCTCGAGGTCTTCGGACTGCTCCACGCGGATGCCCAGGATGCCCATGGCGTTGGACATGGCCGCAAAGTCCGGGTTTTTCAGCTCGGTGCCGGTGTCGAGGTAGCCTGCGGCTTTCATTTCCATGGCGACGAAACCCAGTGATGAGTTATCGAACACAATGACTTTTACCGGCAGTTTCAGTTGCGCCAACGAGATGAAATCGCCCATCAGCATGGCGAAGCCGCCGTCGCCGGACATCGAAATCACCTGGCGTCCGGGAAAGGCCGCCTGAGCGCCGATGGCCTGAGGCATCGCATTCGCCATCGAGCCGTGATTGAACGAGCCGATCAAGCGGCGTTTGCCGTTCATCTTCAGGTAGCGCGCGGCCCACACGGTGGGCGAGCCGACGTCGGCCGTGAAGATGGCATCGTCGTCGGCCAACTCACTGAGCAAGCGTGCGACGTACTGTGGGTGGATCGGCCGGTCGGCCTTCGAAGGTTCTGCCAGGTCGTCCAGGCCCTGGCGGGCTTTTTCGTAATGCTTCAGCGAAGTCTCGAGGAAGCTGCGATCGGTTTTGCGCGTCAGGCGTGGCAGCAGCGCGTTGATGGTTTCGCTGACGTCGGCGGCAATGCCCAGGTCCAGCGTGGCCCGACGCCCGAGCGCCTGCGGATTGCGGTCGACCTGGATGATTTTTGCGTCGGTGGGGTAGAACTGGCGGTAGGGGAAGTCGGTGCCGAGCATGATCAGCGTGTCGCAGTTGAGCATGGCGTGGTAACCCGAACTGAACCCGATCAGGCCGGTCATGCCCACGTCAAACGGGTTGTCCCATTCCACGTGCTCTTTGCCGCGCAAGGCGTGCACCACCGGCGCGCCAAGGGCATCGGCCAGGGCCACGACCTGGTCATGGGCACCGGCGCAGCCGCTGCCGCACAGCAGGGTGACTTTCTCGCTGCTTTGCAGGATTTCGCTGAGGCGTTGCAGGTCCTGTTCGGCCGGCAAGGTGCGCGGCGCATGCAGGGCTGGCCACGGCTTGAGGGTGTTTTCCACTTCCAGCAACGACACGTCGCCTGGAATGACGACCACCGCCACGCCACGGTTAAGAATCGCCGAGCGCATGGCGCGGTGCAGCACTTGAGGCATTTGCGCAGGGTTGGTCACCAACTCGATAAAGTGGCTGCACTCCTTGAACAGTTCCTGGGGATGGGTTTCCTGAAAGTAGTTCAAGCCGATTTCGGAGGAGGGGATTTGCGCAGCAATGGCCAGCACCGGCACGTGGTTGCGATGGCAGTCGAACAGGCCATTGATCAAGTGCAGGTTGCCCGGCCCGCAGCTGCCGGCGCACACCGTCAATTCGCCGGTGGCGGCGGCTTCGGCACCGGCGGCAAACGCAGCCACCTCTTCGTGGCGCACGTGCATCCACTCGATGCTGTCCATGGTGCGCAAGGCGTCGGTCAAGCCATTGAGGCTGTCGCCGGTCAGGCCCCAGATGCGCTTGATGCCCGCCTGTTCAAGGGTGGTCGCCAATTGCTGGGCCAGGTTGATTTTCGCCATGAAGAACTCCAATCGTCAGTGAGTTAAAAGCTGCTGATCAGTAGAGGACAGCTCGATCACGGCGGATGTTCACCTGCGAGTGTGAAGATTACGTCATCGGCACTGGCAAAATCCGCCCTGGCGTGGCTCGGCGTCATAGCGGCGGTGCGGGCACCGATCAAACTCAAGCCATAAAAAAAGCCCTGGCAGGCCAGGGCTTTTTCAGGCGCGAAGATTTAACGGCGACGAAACAGCGGCAACGGCTCATCCGTGGCAGCCTGGTACGTCACCGAGAAATCCTTGAGGCTTTCCAGCGCTTCGTACGGGTCTTTGTCGGCACGCAAGGCGAAGGCGTCGAACCCGCAACGGTGCAGATAAAACAGCTGGTCGCGCAGCACGTCGCCAATCGCGCGCAGCTCGCCTTTGAAACCGTAGCGGTCACGCAGCAGGCGTGCGTTGGAGTAGTTGCGCCCGTCGGTGAAGGCCGGGAAGTTCAGGGCGATGACCTGGAAGTGCTCCACGTCGTCGCCGATCTCTTCGGCTTCTTCATCGGCGTCCAGCCACACACCCAGGCCGCCGTCGCGGGCCTTGAGGGCATGGCCGTGCTCGCGCCACAGGGCCAGCGGCACGATCAGGTCGTCGCAGTTGGAAATGCCGTCGAAGCTCGCGTCCTTGGGCAGCAGGTGCCAGGTTTCGTCGAGGACTTCGTTGTTCTTAATGATTCGCTGCATAGACGCGCTCCTTGAACAGGTCGATGCCGATGCGCTGGTAGGTGTCGATGAAACGCTCATCTTCGGTGCGCTGTTCGATGTACACATCGATCAGTTTGCCGATCACCTCGGGCATGGCTTCCTGGGCGAAGGACGGGCCGAGGATCTTGCCCAGGCTCGCATCGCGGCTGGCGCTGCCACCCAGGGACACTTGGTAGAATTCTTCGCCTTTCTTGTCCACGCCCAGGATGCCGATGTGGCCGACGTGGTGGTGACCACAGGCGTTCATGCAACCGGAGATGTTCAGGTCCAGCTCGCCGATGTCGAACAGGTAGTCCAGGTCGTCGAAACGGCGCTGGATCGATTCGGCAATCGGGATCGATTTGGCGTTGGCCAGGGAGCAGAAATCGCCGCCGGGGCAGCAGATGATGTCGGTCAGCAAGCCGATGTTCGGCGTGGCGAAACCGCCTTCGCGCAGCTCGCCCCACAGGGTGAACAGTTGGCTCTGCTCGACGTCCGCGAGAATGATGTTTTGCTCGTGGGAGGTGCGCAGTTGGCCAAAGCTGTAACGCTCGGCCAGGTCGGCGACGGCGTCCAGCTGCTTGTCGGTGATGTCACCCGGCGCCACGCCGGTGGGTTTGAGCGACAGGGTCACGGCGACATAGCCCGGCTTTTTATGCGCCAGGGTGTTGCGGGTGCGCCAGCGGGCGAAACCTGGGTGCTGCTGATCGAGTGCAGCCAACTCGGCGTCCTGATTGCTCAGGGCCTTGTACTCAGGATCGACGAAGTGCTTGGCCACGCGGTGTACTTCGGCTTCGGTCAGCGTGGTCTGGCCACCGCGCAGGTGTTCCATTTCGGCGTCGACTTTCTGCGCAAATACCTCAGGGGTCAGCGCCTTGACCAGGATCTTGATCCGGGCCTTGTATTTGTTGTCACGACGGCCGTAGCGGTTGTAGACCCGCAGGATGGCGTCGAGGTAGCTCAACAGGTCTTGCCAGGGCAGGAACTCATTGATGAACGCGCCAACGACCGGCGTACGGCCCAGGCCACCACCGACCAGCACGCGGAAACCCAGCTCGCCGGCTGCGTTGTGCACCGGCTCAAGGCCGATATCGTGCACTTCGATGGCTGCGCGGTCCGAGGTCGAGCCATTGATGGCGATCTTGAACTTGCGCGGCAGGTAGGCGAACTCCGGGTGGAAGGTGGTCCACTGACGGACGATTTCGCACCACGGACGAGGGTCGATCAGCTCATCGGCGGCCACGCCGGCAAATTGGTCAGTGGTCACGTTGCGCAGGCAGTTACCGCTGGTCTGAATGGCGTGCATCTGCACCGTGGCCAGCTCGGCCAGGATGTCCGGCACGTCTTCCAGCGCCGGCCAGTTGAACTGGACGTTCTGGCGGGTACTGATGTGGGCGTAGCCCTTGTCGAAGTCGCGGGCAATCTTGGCCATCATGCGCGTCTGACGGGAAGTCAGTTGGCCATAAGGCACGGCAACCCGCAGCATCGGCGCAAAGCGCTGAACATAAAGGCCATTTTGCAGGCGCAGAGGGCGGAACTCTTCTTCGCTCAGTTCACCTGCTAGGTAGCGTCGGGTCTGATCACGGAACTGCTTGACGCGGTCCTCGATGATGCGCTGATCGTATTCGTCGTATACGTACATATAGGTCCTGTTCTCGGCAAATCTGCGCGCACGGCCGCGCACTCCCAACGGAGCCGGCGCACGATACCAGTTTGCGTTTATGCGCAAAAGTGATGTTTGAGTATATGTAAATAACCAAATTGACTAATGAGAACGGTTATCGCGATACCCACATTTGTCATGCGGGCAATCATCAACTTTACTGTGATCGTGTTTGAGTGCAATCACCTATAAAACCGATAAGAGGCGATGCAATGAGCAATCCGACCAAAGCCCGTAAACCCGACAGTACCGTTGATGCCTGGGCGATTTTGTTTCTGATAATCCTGGTGGTAGGAACCGCCGTATTCTGGGTCAGCCACCAATAAACTCGCGTTGATTGGACCTCGATTGACTGTCGTATTGCCACTATCATGGCCGTCAACGTTCAAGGTTCAGACAACTATGTTGAAGGTTCTTATTACGTGTGCGTGGTTGCTGGGATCGACGTACGGGGCCATGGCCCACGCCGCGTCGGTGGTGTTTCTCAACCCTGGCACGTCCACGGAAACCTTCTGGGTCAACTACGCGCAATTCATGCAGGCCGCCGCCAAGGACCTCGGCCTGGATTTGCGCGTGCGTTATTCCGAGCGCGATCCTCGTAACACCCTGGCCCAGGCCCGGGAAGCACTGCAAGGCAGCGAGCGGCCTGATTACCTGGTGCTGGTGAATGAGCAATACGTCGCCCCGCAGATTCTGCGTATGGCTCAGGGCAGCCGGGTCAAGTTGATGATCGTGAATAACGCCCTGACCAGCGACCAGGTGCAACTGCTGGATGCCCACAGCTATCCCAACTGGCTCGGCAGTCTTATCGCCAATGATGAGGAGGCCGGTTACCTGATGCTCACAGAGCTGCTGCGTCAGCATGGCCCCGTCGCACCCGGCCAAACCCTCGATCTGCTGGCGTTTTCCGGGGTCAAGACCACGCCGGCGGCGCAGCTGCGCGAGCAGGGTTTACGGCGGGCCCTGGTCGATTTCCCCTACGTGCGTATGCGCCAGCTGGTGTATGGCGAATGGAGCCGCCAGCGCGCGTTCGAACAGGCCACGCAACTGTTCAAACGTTATCCGCAAACCGCCTTGGTGTGGTCGGCCAATGATGAAATGGCGCTGGGCGCGATGGCGGCGCTGCAAGCCACTGGGCGTACGCCGGGCAAGGACGTGCTGTTCAGCGCCGTCAACAGTTCGCCCGAGGTAGTGCGGGCTCGCCTTGATGGGCGCTTGAGCGTTCTGGTGGCAGGGCACTTCACCCTTGGCGGCTGGGCGATGGTGTTGCTGCATGACGATGCGCTGGGGCTGGATATCCGCCAGAACGGCGTGAATGAACGCAAGCTCGATCTGTTTGAGTTGATCGGCCCGGACCTTGCCCAGCGTCTGCTGGACATCAACGCGGCGCAGGTCTACGGCGTGAATTTTCGGGCGTTGTCGGCCCAGGGCAAACCGGCCGGTTACGTTTACCCGTTCGGCTTGCAGCTGTTAACGCCTTGAGCGCACTCAAACGCCTGCCAGGTGCAGCACCAGCTTGACGATGGCGAACAGGGTCAATGCAAACACCGCCGTGAACACAATTCCCAGGATCACGAAGTGGCTGGGCTTGCCATGCGTGAAATCGCGCGCGCGGTTCTTTCCGCTTTGCACCCCGAAGGCCGCGGCCATCACGCTGTGCAGCATTTGCCAGAAAGTAGGGGGCTTATTGGGTGAGTCGTTCATAAAACCCTCGTCATGCGGATCCGGTCGATCCTGAGCAAGCATAGTCAATTCCCCGCAGCAGGCCATAAAAGTGCACCGCTTCGGGGGGCCGCCAGCGTGATTTTCTGATGCTTCTTCAAGACGCATCAGGAATCGTCAAACATGCCCACCCCTTCACTTCATGCTCCGTTCATCAAGGCCCGTCTCCCCGGGTGGATCAAACACCTGACGGCGGCGGATATCGAGGCCCTCAACCGGGCGCGCGACCCGGTGCAGCGCTTCAAGCGCGGCTATCCCGAGGCGATTGCCGCCGCCAGCCCAGCAGTGCGCCAAGCCCTGGAAGACAGCGGCCGCCGGCGCCAGGCCTCCAGCCAGGCCCTGGCCGAAACGCTGAAAGACTTCAAAGGCCTCACTGAATTTGCCGAGCCGTTGCTGGCCGAGGCATTGCACAAGGCATTCGCCCAAACACCCGACGTCAACACCACCGCGCTGTTCCACCTGCGCGCGCCCAACCGGCTCGAACAGCATTCGCTGTTGCAAGCCGCGCTGCGCAACTTCGAAGACGGTGAGCGGTTTGATGAAACCGCGCTGCAGGAAACCAGTGCGCTGGCGCCGGCGGGGTCGCTGGACATCCTGGCGTACGATGAAAGCAACCGTTATCCGTTTGCGAAATGGCGTTACCGCCTGCGCGACAAGCTGTCGATCAAGCCTGCGGATTTCGCCAACCTGTGCCGCGAGCTGGACCTGGGTCAGCAATACCAGCAACACCTGAGCCGCGTGTTTGAGACGCCAGCCACTGCGGCGCAGGTGCGTCGGCAGATGATCGAGGCAAACAAGGACACGCTGCGGGTGCACGCCCACATCGCTCGCCTGCGCAACACCCTCAGCGCCACGGCCTACGCCACGTTGCTGGCGATACTCGATGCCCATCCCGCACCGACCCTGGATGGCAAGCCGGTGGCTTACAGCCAGTTGAGCCTGTTGGGGGCGCAGGTGAGCGAGGTGCTGATCATCGGCGCCAGCACACGCAAGCCGTTGCCGGGCATGGCGACGCTCATCGACGTTATCCTGCCGGCGGCCGAGCTGCTCAAACTCCGGGCTGGCGACAGTCGAGTCATCGTGTGGATCCCCGGTGATCCGCGCAACCCAGTCAGGGAATACGCATCGCTCAAGGCGTTCACCACGCAGTTGGCGCTCAACTTGCGCTCGGTGGGTTACCAGCGGTTTTTTACCGGCTTCTTGTCCCAGGATGAAGCGCAGACGTTCCTTCGGCGGCTTAAAAGCCAACTGAAAACGATGCGCTGGAACCCGAACCCGGTGCCACCAGGGCCCCATTACAACCCTGCGGCCTATGCCCACGGGATGTACGAGGAAGTCTGGAACGACAGCGTCAAGCTGCAGCCCGAGGAGACGTTCATCAGCGCCGAGGTATTCGGTCACCTGTACGAATGCCACCTTGCGCGCCTCAGGTCCAACGCGAAGTTGCTGGCGGTACCCACCGCGCAAGTCGATCACGACGCCTGGGTCAATCGCCTCAAGCACTGGGCCGAATGGGGCCTGAACCTAGTCAATGTCGCGGCGTTTTTGGTGCCGGGGCTGGGCGAAGTGATGATGGCCGTCACCGCCGTACAGCTCGGCTATGAGGTTTATCAAGGCGTGCAAGCGTGGAACGCTGGCGACAGGGAAGAGGCCTGGGCGCATCTGGCCTCGGTGATGCAGAACGTCGCGTTCATGGCCGCGCTGGGTGCCGTGGCGGGCAGGGCGCCGCCGATTATGCCGTCGCGCTTTGTCAACGGCATGAGCCGGGTGGTCACGCCGTTCGGCAAACTGCGCTTGTGGCATCCCGACCTTGCGGCCTACAAAAGCAGCGTCTCGCTCAAGGGGCTTGAACCCAACGCAATGGGGCAATACCCGGTAGCAGGCAAAACCTACATTGCGCTGGAGGGCAATGTTTACGAAAAGACTTTCGACCCGCTGCGCAAGCAATGGCGGATCAAGCACCCGACTGAAATCGACGCCTATCAGCCGGTTGTGCAACACAACGGGCACGGTGCCTGGCGGCACACGCTGGAGCGGCCGTTGGCATGGCGTCGCAGCACGTTGCTGCGCCGCTGCGGACTGCACATGGAGCCATTTTCCGATGCGCAACTGGAACAGATCGCCGACGTCTGCGGGATCAGTGATGATCAATTGCGCAAGCTGCACATGGATCAACAGGCGCCGCCGCCAGAGTTGTTGGAGGTGGCGCGGTTATTCGAGGCAGACCGTCAGGCGGACGAGGTAATTAAACAAATCCGCGAAGGCGCCTGCCTGGAGGGCCTCTGCCAGTTCATGGTGCCGCTGGCCGTGGACATGCCGGGCTGGCCGGTCGAGGAGGTGGTGGAGGTGTTCAGCGGCCCCGAACCCTGGGGCGCTTCCCAGCGGTTCGGCGCAGAGTCGCCGGGCAGCGCAAGGCCCACGATCAAGATGACCCAGGCGCAAGTCGATGCCGGGCAATTGCCGGCGCACGTGCTGGCCGCCCTCAACGAAGCGCAAATCAGCCGTTTGCTCGGCCGCGAAAGCATGCCGGCCGGCGCCGATCCGGTACAGGTGTTCAGAGAGCGTCTGGCCGATCAGGCGCAGGCTCGCAAGAAGGCCCTGTTCGACAGCCTCCTGAGCCGACGAGCGCCGCCAGAGGCGGATATTCGCGCGCTGCAGCGCAGTTTTACGTCGCTGTCGCCAGAAGCCGCGCAGCGGGTGCTGGCCAGTGCCAGCGCTGCCGAGTTGAGCCAACTGCGCAGCAGCGGCCGGGTGCCCCTGCGCCTGGCCAAAGCCATTCGCGAGCACCTGCATCGGGGCAGTGTGAGCCGCGCCTTGGCAGGCGTGTACCGCGACAACCTGGCCTCTGCGGCCAGTGACCGTGTGGCGCTGCACAGCCTCGAGCAACTGCCCGGTTGGTCGCCGGCTATACGCATAGAAGAACGGTCCCTCGGCATCAACGGGCCGCTGGTGGACAGCATCGGCACTGAGCAGGCCGCAACGCGGTATTACCTGATCAAGGCGGGGGAGAGTTTTCGCCTGCTGGATGCCGAGGGCAGGGCACTCAATAGCCTTCCCCGGTACGGTCGCAATCTGTTTGAGTCGCTGCTGCACGCGCTGCCCGAGACGCTACGCGCGTCCTTACAGGGCGAGCCGGCTGAGGCGTTGCGCAAACACGTGGCGGACTACGCGTGCAGCCACCGCGAGGCCATGTCGCGCATCCTCAAGCGCGAGCCGCTCACACCCGGCGCCGGTCGCCGGGTCCGAAGCCCGACCGGTCAACTGGGTTACGCGGCCAGCGGTGATGCGGTGGGGTTTGCCGACGAGCCGTTGGTTGCCAGGGTGCGGGACATTTATCCCAATCTGGATGATCAGCAGGCGTTGCAGTTCGTCAGGAGTCGACTGCTTGCCGGTGACTCCGACCAGCAGGTGTTTCACCTGTTGGAGAACCGGCGCAGGGAGTTCGAGGGCTTGCGCGCAGCGCTGGACACCTGGGTCGAGGGCGACGTGCCTGCGTATCCTCGTGGGGCCAACTGGCCAACCCGACGCGATATCGCCGAGCGGCTCATTGCCGGCTGGAGAAACGGTTTGTACCGCGGGCAAGCTCCGTTGTTCGAGCTCAATCTGTTGGGCACCGAGCCGTTGCCGACCTGGGCTGCCGATTTTTCCCATGTGCGCAAGCTGCGAATCAACAGTTCACAGCTCGCCGCAGGTGCGCTTTTCGAACAGTTTGGCGCGCTTGAAGCCCTCGATGTTTTCATTGACTCAGCCAACATGGCTGCATTTGCCGACGCGCTGCCGGGCCTCACCCGCATCACTGAGCTCAAGCTCGAACTGCCGACGTTTTTCGGTGAGTATTCGCCGGCATTGACCCAGGCCCTTCAAGGCATGAACCAGCTGGAGCAGTTGCACCTGACCGGCAGTCTTCCGGCCCTGGATTACCGTGCGCTGCCACGTTTGCGTACACTGCGGCTGGCCGGCAACCTGCGTGAATGGCCGGCAGGGCTGCTGGCGCTTGAGGCGCTTGAATCGGCGGACCTGACCGGTGTGCAGATCGCCTCACTGCCCGATGAACTGTTCACGGGGCATGAGCGTTTGTGGCGCCGCTTGAGGTTGAACTGGAAGGCGCTGGAACCGCAGGCGTTCCGGAAGGCGTTTGACTACGTGCAGGGCAATCCGGCGCACCTGGTGGACGAGCCCTACATCGTCGCGCAGCACTGTGAGCGGCGCCTTGAGGCGCTGGTGCCGCACGTACCGGCCTTCGCGGCCAATGCACTCGCCGCGTTCAGCGAGGATGGCCTGGCGGGCCGTGCGTTGCTGGATAAAGTCGAGGCGCTGCACGCGGAGTATCGCGCCTGGGATGCGCCACTGGTTGAATGGCAGAGCCGCGATGGGGTGCGCGTCGAGGGCGAGCAGATGCCCTCCCATCATCGCCAGACGCTGGCGGACAGGCTGCGCGTGTGCTGGCGTGACGCTTTGGCTGCCCGGTACGCGGCCCGCGAGCCGCTGGCGGGTCCGTCGCGAGGCCGTGGCGAGCCGATGAGAGAAACGTTGGACTTGCGCGAATACGGTGCGCCGGGCGATTTACCGGCGCTGGGCGATACGGTGTTCCCGCAGATCCGGCGTTTGATCCTGGCCGGCGCAAAGCTCACGGCGGCACAGGTGAATGCATTCGTGGGCCGGTTTGCGCAGCTGCGCGAACTGGACCTGAGTCACAACCGCCTGACCGAGCTGCCTCAGGCCCTTGAGACGCTGGAGCACCTGAGCGACCTGAATCTTTGTGGCAACGAACTGACGATCACCACGCCTACCCAGACGCGGCTCAACCGCCTCCAGGCGCTGCGACGGCTGGACTTGTCGATGAACCGCGTCGGCCGGCTGAGCGTCACCTCGCTGACAGAACTGGTGTCGCTGAACCTGGGGCAGACCGCGATCCTCGACTGGCCCGAGGGCGTGCTGAACCTGCCGCGCCTGGGGTTTCTCGACCTCAGCCACAGTGCGGTCACCGGCATTCCCGAGGCGGCGCTGGCGGGGCACGATGCGCTGCTGGCCGGTACCACCTTGCGTGGTTGCCGCTTGAGCCCGGCGGCGCTGGCCGTGGCGCAGGCTTTTGCCCGCCGCACCAGCGCCGGAAAACCCATGGCGAGCATGTTTGTCAGGCCGTTCGGGATTGATCGAAACGTGCTGGCAGCCGGCATGACCGGCGGCGATCCCCTGTTCTTCCCGGTCGAGGTGTCGCAGCAACCGGACCTGATAGTGCCGCTGGCATTGGCGCCAAAAGCCACCGAGGCGTCGCTGACCTCGGCCGAGCGCTTGCAGCGCCTGGATCCACAGCTGGATGCCACCCAGGCCGGCAAGCAAATCGACACATGGCTGGCGCAGGACGTCAGTGCCACGCAGATCGAAACGGCGCTGCGCCAATGGCAGGCGCAGCACACCCAGATGATCGAGCGGTTGAACGGCTGGATTGACAGGCCAGCCGTGCGCAACCGTAACGAGTGGGTGAACGCGACCGACCGCCGGCGCGCCGCTGATCGGCTGCTGGCCTGCTGGCGAGAGACGCTGAGCGACGTGCGGGGCATCGAGACACCCGCCAGTGACGCTGCGCTGGACTTGAGCGGCCTGATCCTCGGTGACCTGCCGGCGCTGCCGGTTACCTTCAACCATGTGCGGGCGCTGGACCTGAGCGGTGTACGCCTTACGGTCGCCTCGAACGATTTTTTACGCGCCTTTGCGCGCGTGAACCGCCTGATGCTCAACGGCAACCGCATGGGCACGCTGCCCGAGGCCGTAACGCAGATGGCAGACCTGACCGAGCTGGGCATTAACGACAACGCGCTGGCGGCCAACGTGCCGTTGCAGCGCCAACTGCGTGACTTGCCGCGCCTGCAAGTGTTGGACGTGGGGCGCAACGCCCTGAGTACCTTCGACCTCACCGGTCTCGACCGCCTGCAAAGCCTGGATCTGAGTCGCAACCGGCTGTCTGAATGGCCCACCGGCGCATTGGAAGCTCCCGCGCTGACCCGTCTCGATCTCAGGAGCAACTACCCGATAGCCGTCATCCCTGCCGAGGCATTTGAGCCACAACATGCTGCCTTGATGGCCGGTACCGATCTGTCCGACAACCTGCTGCTGGAGGAAGCGTTCATCCGCCTGCGCGAGTATCAACGCGAAACCGGGCGTGGGCTGGGTTTCAGTGCCGAGGAAATTGACGATCAACTGGCGGGGTATGGGGCCGAGTCCGATGACGAACATCCTGACGTTCACCCAGAGCTTGAGCCTGCAGATGTGCAAAAGGCACGCTGGTTTGCCGGCGTGGCCCTCGACTCGGAAAAACACAGGATATGGGACACGGTGATCGCCCGGGACGACAGCGGTGATTTCTCCAACATTCTGGCGCAACTGCGTAATACCCGAGACTTCGAACTCGACCGCGCCGACCTGGCCGGGCGGGTTTGGCAAGTGCTGGAGGCGGCCTATGGCGATGCAGCCTTGTGCGAGCGGCTGATGGGCATCGCGCGTGCTTCCAGGCTTGCGGTGACCTGTGGGGATGGGCGCATGCTGTTGTTCAACGCGCTGGAAGTCGAAGTCTATGAGTTCAATGCCCTGCGTGCCATCGACCCCACCGACAAGGGGCGCGCCCTGTTGAACCTGTCCAGAGGCTTATTCCGCCTGGACCAGCTGGAGGAAGTGGCGAGCGTGCGGATTCGCGAAAACCCGGGCACCGACCCGGCCGAAATACGCCTGGCCTATCGTATCGGCCTGGCCCGGCGCCTGGCTTTGCCCAGGCAACCTGCAAGCATGCTTTACGAAGGTCTTTCCGGAGTACGGCCAGTCGACCTGGAGGCGGCCTATACGACGATCATGGCCCGCGAACAGACATCGCTGTTCATCGAGCAACTGACGGCGCGCACGTACTGGGTCGATTATCTGCAGCAGCAGTACCCGGACGCGTTCGCCCGGCTGCAGCAGACGCTGGCGGACAGCGCCTCGGCGCTGGAGGATCGCTACCCCGACATGAATTCGGCGTACCTCCAGCAGATGGAGGCGTTGCAGAAGGCCAACAAGGTGCAGCGCCAGGCCTTGATAAACGTGCTGTCAGCGCGGGAGATCGCCGCGCTGAGCCATTAGCCGATCAGTTGTCGTAACCCAGGTTCGGCGCCAGCCAGCGCTCAGTCACGGCCAGGTCCTGGCCTTTGCGCGCGGTGTAGCTCGCGACCTGGTCCTTGTCGACCTTGCCCACGGCAAAGTACTGCGCCTGTGGATGGGCGAAGTACCAGCCACTGACCGCCGCCGCCGGGAACATCGCGTAGTGCTCGGTGAGGAACACGCCGCTGCGCCCGGCGTGCATTTCGCGCGCCTCGGGGTCCAGCAGTTGGAACAACTGGGCCTTCTCGGTGTGATCAGGGCACGCCGGGTAGCCGGGAGCAGGGCGGATGCCGCTGTATTGCTCCTTGATGAGCGCTTCGTTGTCCAGTTGCTCGTCCTTGGCGTAACCCCAGTGCTCTTTACGCACTTGCTGGTGCAGCCACTCGGCGCAGGCTTCGGCCAGGCGGTCGGCCAGGGCCTTGACCATGATCGAGTTGTAGTCGTCGCCCGCGTCCTGATAGGCCTTGGCGACTTCTTCTGCGCCGATGCCGGCGGTGGTGATGAAACCACCGATGTAGTCGGTCACGCCGCTGTCTTTTGGCGCCACGAAGTCGGCCAGGGAGAAGTTCGGCTTGCCGTCGGTCTTGATGATCTGCTGGCGCAGGTGATGCAGCCTGGCAATCGGCTGGCCATCGTCGCCGTAGACTTCCAGGTCATCGTCCTGCACCTGGTTGGTCGGCCAGAAACCGAATACCGCGCGGGCGCTGATGAGTTTTTCGTCGATCAGCTTCTTGAGCATTTCCTGGGCATCGGCGTAGAGCGCGGTGGCCGCTTCACCGACCACTTCGTCTTCGAGGATGCGCGGAAACTTGCCGGCCAGGTCCCAGGAGATAAAGAACGGCGTCCAGTCGATGTACTCGGCCAGCACCTTGAGATCGATATTGTCCAGCACCTTGGCGCCGGTAAAAGTCGGCTTCACCGGGGTATAGGTACTCCAGTCGAACTGCGGCTTCTTGGCGATGGCCGCCGGGTAGCTCAGGCGCTCGGTGCGGGCGCTGCGGTTAGACGTACGCTCGCGCACGTCGATGTATTCCAGGCGGGTTTTCTCGACGAAGCCGGCCTTCAGCTCCTTGGACAGCAATTGCGTGGCCACGCCCACTGCGCGCGAAGCGTCGGTGACGTAGATCACCGCGTCGTTGCTGTACTTGGGCTCGATCTTGACCGCCGTGTGGGCCTTGGAGGTGGTGGCGCCACCGATCATCAGCGGCAGGTGGAAGTCCTGGCGCTGCATCTCGCGGGCCACGTGAACCATCTCATCCAGCGACGGCGTGATCAGCCCGGACAGGCCGATGATGTCGCACTTCTGCTCCTTGGCCACCTGCAGGATCTTCTCCGCCGGCACCATCACGCCCAGGTCGACAATGTCATAGCCGTTGCAACCGAGCACCACGCCGACAATGTTCTTGCCGATGTCGTGCACGTCGCCCTTCACCGTGGCCATCAGGATCTTGCCCTTGGCTTCCGGTTTGTCGCCTTTTTCCAGCTCGATAAACGGAATCAAGTGGGCCACGGCCTGCTTCATCACCCGGGCCGATTTCACCACCTGGGGCAGGAACATTTTGCCGGCGCCGAACAGGTCGCCGACGATGTTCATGCCGGACATCAGCGGGCCTTCGATCACTTCGATCGGGCGCGCGAACGACTGGCGCGATTCTTCGGTGTCTTCAACGATGTGCGTGGTGATGCCTTTGACCAGCGCGTGTTCCAGGCGCTTGTTGACGTCCCAGCCACGCCATTCTTCGGTCTCGGCCTCTTTGACGCTGCCGTCGCCCTTGTACTTGTCGGCGATGGCCAGCAGGGCGTCAGTGCCTTCCGGCGTGCGGTTGAGCACCACGTCTTCTACCGCATCGCGCAGCTCGGCCGGGATCTGGTCGTAGATCTCCAGCTGGCCGGCGTTGACGATACCCATGCTCAGGCCGTTGCGGATCGCATACAGCAAAAACACCGAGTGAATCGCCTCACGCACCGGGTTGTTGCCGCGGAACGAGAACGACACGTTGGACACGCCACCCGAGGTCAGCGCATACGGCAGCTCGTCGCGGATGTAGGCGCAGGCGTTGATGAAGTCGACGGCGTAGTTGTTGTGCTCCTCGATACCGGTGGCGACCGCGAAGATGTTCGGGTCGAAGATGATGTCTTCCGGCGGGAAGCCGACGTCATTGACCAGGATGTCGTAGGAGCGTTTGCAGATTTCTTTCTTGCGCGCTTCGGTGTCGGCCTGGCCGGCTTCGTCGAAGGCCATCACCACCACCGCGGCGCCATAACGCTTGCACAGTTTGGCGTGGTGAATGAACTGCTCGACGCCTTCCTTCATGCTGATGGAGTTGACGATGCCCTTGCCCTGGATGCACTTGAGGCCGGCTTCGATCACTTCCCACTTGGAGGAGTCGATCATGATCGGTACGCGAGAGATGTCCGGCTCGCCGGCAATCAGATTGAGGAAGGTCACCATGGCCTTCTTCGAATCGAGCATGCCCTCGTCCATGTTGATGTCGATCACCTGGGCGCCGGCTTCCACCTGCTGCAGGGCGACTTCCAGGGCTTCGGTGTAGTTGTCTTCACGAATCAACCGGGCGAAGCGTGCAGAGCCGGTGATGTTGGTGCGCTCGCCGACGTTGACGAACAACGAGCTGCGATCAATAGTGAACGGCTCCAGGCCCGACAAGCGGCACGCCTTGGGAATGTCCGGGATCGGGCGCGGCGCGTAGCCGGCCACAGCTTTGGCGATGGCTTCAATGTGGCCTGGCGTGGTACCGCAGCAGCCGCCGACGATGTTCAGGAAGCCGCTCTGGGCGAACTCTTCGATGACCTTGGCGGTTTGCGACGGCAACTCGTCATATTCGCCGAATTCGTTGGGCAGGCCGGCGTTCGGGTGCGCCGAGACGTGGGTGTTGGCCTTGTTCGACAGCTCTTCCAGGTACGGACGCAACTCGCTCGCACCCAATGCACAGTTCAGGCCCACGGACAGCGGCTTGGCGTGGCTGACGGAGTTCCAGAACGCTTCGGTGGTCTGGCCCGACAGGGTACGGCCGGAGGCGTCGGTGATGGTGCCGGAGATCATGATCGGCAGTTCGACGTTCAGTTCCTCGAACACGCCTTGCACGGCGAAGATCGCGGCCTTGGCGTTGAGGGTGTCGAAAATGGTTTCGATCAGGATCAGGTCGGCGCCGCCCTCGATCAGGCCCTTGGTGGCTTCGGTGTAGTTTTCCACCAGCTCATCGAAGGTCACGTTGCGGTAGCCAGGGTTGTTCACATCGGGCGACAGCGAGCAGGTACGGCTGGTCGGGCCAAGCACACCGGCGACAAAACGCGGCTTGGCCGGGTTTTCCAGGGTTTTGGCGTCGGCGATCTTGCGTGCCAGTCGCGCGCCTTCTACGTTTAATTCGTAGGCCAGTTCCTCCATGCCGTAATCGGCCATGGAAATACGCGTGGCGTTGAAGGTGTTGGTTTCCAGAATGTCGGCACCGGCATCCAGGTAGGCCTTTTCGATGCCGCCGATCACGTCGGGGCGGGTGAGCACCAGCAGGTCGTTGTTGCCCTTGACGTCACTCGGCCAATCGGCAAAGCGTTTGCCGCGGTAGTCGTTTTCCTCAAGCTTGTAGCTCTGGATCATCGTGCCCATGCCGCCGTCGAGGATCAGGATGCGTTCCTTGAGGGCTTGGTGAAGGGCTTGCAGACGAGCACTACGATCGGACATGGGACTACTCTGGTCAGGCATTTCGGAGGGCGTGAATCATAACAAACCTGTGCCGATTTAGAGCATGTCCAGATTTTGCATGAATATCGTTCATGTTGGCGGGTAGCATGGCCCGGTAGACTGCTGGCACTTTTATATCGCACGCATTGAATCGGGATCGGATACATGTCACTTCGCCTCATCATCAGCGCCGTTCTGGCCTTGATAGCCAGCTACGCTCAGGCACAGGCCTTACCGGTCAACAGTCCCGCCCCGGCGATCTCTTATACCCGCGACGTCCAACCGATCTTCACCGAGAAGTGCGTGGCCTGCCACGCCTGTTACGACTCAGCCTGCCAGCTCAACCTGGGCAGTGCCGAGGGCGCTGCGCGCGGCGCGACCAAAATGCCGGTCTACGACGGCGAACGCAGCCAGGCCGCACCGACCACCCGTTTGTTCTCAGACGCCTTCGGCAAGCAGGCCTGGCAGCAGAAGGGCTTTTACTCGGTGCTGGACGCCCAGGGCAGCCAGGCCGCGTTGATGGCGCGCATGCTGGAGCTGGGTCATAACGCGCCACTTGAACCCAATGCCAAACTGCCCGACGAGATCATGCTGGGCCTGAACCGCCAGAACCTGTGCGCCATGCCCGGCGAGTTCAATGCCTACGCCGGCGCGCATCCCAAGGAAGGCATGCCGCTGGCCGTCACCGGCCTGACCGACCAGCAATACCAGACGCTGCAGCGCTGGCTGGCCTCCGGCGCCCCGATTGATGACCAAGGCCTGGCGCCCAGCGCCAGGGAAGCCTTGCAGGTGCAGCAGTGGGAAAACCTGTTCAACCAGCCCGGCGCCCGCGAAAGCCTGGTGGCGCGCTGGTTGTATGAGCATTTGTTCCTGGCGCACATTTACTTCGAGAACGGCGAGCCGGGGCATTTCTTCCAGTGGGTGCGCTCACGCACGCCGAGCGGCCAGCCGATTGATCTGATCGCCACCCGTCGCCCCAACGATGATCCAGGCACCAACGTTTATTACCGCCTCTGGCCGGTGCAGGGCGTGATCGTGCACAAAACGCACATCACTTACCCGTTCAGCGCGGCGAAAATGGCGCGCATCAAAGCGCTGTTCTACGCCGGTGACTGGCAGGTCAACGCCTTGCCGGGCTATGGTCCGGGGCGCCGGGCCAACCCGTTCGAAACCTTTGAGGCAATTCCGGCCAAGGCGCGTTACCAGTTCATGCTCGATAACGCCGAATACTTCGTGCGCACCTTTATTCGCGGGCCGGTGTGCCGTGGGCAGATCGCCACGGACGTGATTCGCGATAATTTCTGGGCCCTGTTCCAGGACCCGGACCACGACCTGTACATCACCGATGCGCGTTATCGCGGCCAGGCCACGCCATTGCTGGCGATGCCGGGGCAGAACGACGACGTGGGCAGCGTGCTCGGCCTGTGGCTGGCCTATCGCGACAAGCGTAACCACTACGAGGCCTTGCGCCGTGACAGCTACGCAGACTTGCCGCCGCCGAGTTGGTCGACCCTGTGGGCGGGTAACGACAATGCCTTGTTGAGCATTTTCCGCCATTTCGACAGTGCCTCGGTGACCAAGGGCCTGATCGGCGAAGTGCCGCAAACGATGTGGTTGTTCGATTACCCGTTGCTGGAACGCACTTATTACCAGTTGGCGGTGAACTTCGATGTGTTCGGCAACGTGTCGCACCAGGCCCAGACCCGGCTGTACTTCGACCTGATCCGCAATGGCGCCGAGCAGAACTTCCTGCGTCTGATGCCGGCGGATACCCGCGATGATTTTATGGACGATTGGTACCAGAACAGCGGCAAGCTCAAGCTGTGGCTGGACTATGAAGCGATTGATGATGACAAGCCGAGCGGTTTGCACCTGGATGAAAAGGACCCGAAGCGCGATTTTGCCAAGCAGTTGCTGACGCGTTATGGCTATTTGAATGCCAGCCCGGATCCGATCAACCGCTGCACCAGTGCCTATTGCTCGCGCGACGGCATTGAGCCGGCGTTGCAGGCTGCGGAGCAGGCGCTCAGTCGCCTGACGTCGAGGCCGGCGGCGGGGCTCAAGGTGATTGATCAATTGCCCGAGGCGAGCCTGCTGCGGATCGAAACGGCCAGTGGCAAACGCGAGTTCTACAGCATGCTGCGCAACCGGGCGCACAGTAATGTGGCGTTCCTGTTGGGTGAGGCTTATCGCTATCAACCGGGCCTGGACACTGTGACCATCTACCCCGGTGTGCTCAGCAGCTACCCGAACTTCATCTTCAATATCCCCGCGCAGGAAGTGCCGGAGTTTGTGGCGGCAATGGAAAATGCCAGGGACGCCAAGCGCTTCGAGAAGATCGTCGATCGCTGGGGCGTGCGCCGCAGCCATCCGCTGTTCTGGCAGTATTTCCATGACGCGTCGCGGTACATCCGCGAAACCACGCCGGTGGAAGAAGGCGTGCTGGACATGAACCGCTACGAGAATCTTTGATCGACCTTTGACCGTCCGCCATGGTCCCAACTTCATCTAGATGAGTTGGGAAGGGCGGCAAACAATGTTGATCTCGGTACAGGCGTTGCGCGCGCTGGCGGCCTGGACGGTGGTAGGGCACCACTTCATGCAGATTTTCTTCGGTTTCAAGGCCGACACGGCCTTGGGAAGGTTATTTGTCGAAAAGGGCGCCGCGGGCGTGGACGTGTTTTTTGTCATCAGCGGCCTGGTGATTTTCCTGTCTACCCAGGACAAGGACCTGCCGCCCTGGCGTTTCCTGTTGTACCGTTTGCTGCGCATCGTGCCGGCCTACTGGTTCTACACGCTGCTGATGGCATTACTGGTGGTGGTCGCCCGGCCAATGCTGCCGGACCAGAGCGTCGATGCCGCCCATGTGTTGATGTCGCTGTTGTTTATTCCTTCGCAAAACCCCGGCGGTTATGGCGTGTACCCGACCCTTAACGTCGGTTGGACGCTGAACTACGAGATGCTTTTTTACCTGCTGTTTGCCTGGGCCTTGCTGTTCCGTCGGCAATGGCGACTGCTGGTGGTGGCGGCGTTGCTGTTTGCGGTCTGCGAGGCCTGGACCTCGTTTGGCTGGATCAGTGAGTTCTATCGCTCGGACATTGTCGTCGAATTTCTGATGGGCATCGGCATCGGCATGCTCTACCGCAAGGGCTGGATTCGCCCGGGGTTATGGCTGCCGCTGCTGGGAATCGTCGCAGCGCTGCTGGCGATCTATCATTGGCCGGCCTCGCCCCGCGCCTTGACCTGGGGCCTGCCCAGCGCGGTGTTGGTGGTGGCGTGCGTGGCGCTTGAGCGATTCTTCGTCAACTATCGTCTGTTTAAGGTGCTCGGGGACTGCTCCTATTCGGTGTATTTGCTGCACGTGCTGGTGCTTTCGGCCGGCGGTTATCTGGCCCAGCGTTACGCCCTGAACCCTTATGCCGTGCTGGCCGTGTGCGTGGTGATCATCGGCCTGAGCGCCATGGGCAGCTACCGATGGCTGGAGCAGGGCAGTTATCGCGTGCTCAAAGGTTGGTTTGATGGCGACGAGCGGTCGAATTTATCCCGACAAAAACACTAGGACTTTGTACCTCTGTAATGATTTGGCGTAAACTGCCCGCAAGCCTGTGAGGAGTTTCCATGACTGCCATAACCATTACCGACGCCGCCCACGATTACCTGGCCGACCTGCTGTCCAAGCAGAACACCCCAGGTATCGGCATCCGCGTCTTTATCACCCAGCCCGGCACCCAATACGCCGAGACTTGCATCGCCTACTGCAAGCCCGGAGAAGAGAAACCTGAAGACACCGCCCTGGGGCTGAAAAGCTTCACCGCGTACATCGACAACTTCAGCGAAGCCTTCCTCGATGACGCCGTGGTCGACTACGCCACCGACCGCATGGGCGGCCAGTTGACCATCAAGGCGCCCAACGCCAAGGTGCCGAATGTCAACGCTGACAGCCCGGTCAACGAGCGCATCAACTACTACCTGCAAACCGAGATCAACCCGGGGCTGGCCAGCCACGGCGGTCAGGTCAGCCTGATTGATGTCGTCGAAGACGGCATTGCCGTACTCAAGTTCGGCGGCGGTTGCCAGGGCTGCGGCCAGGCAGACGTGACCTTGCGTGAAGGCATCGAGCGCACCTTGCTCGAGCGCATTCCCGAGCTCAAGGGCGTACGCGACGTCACCGACCACACGCAGAAAGAAAACGCCTACTACTGAGTAAGGTGTTCGCTGCGAACAAAAAAGCGGCGCCCCGTGAGCGCCGTTTTTTTATGCTTAAAATTCAGCGACTTGCGCGGTATTCCTACCAAAGAAGATTAGCTGTGGGAGCGGGCGTGCTCGCGAATGCGGTGTATCAGTCAGTACATCTGCAACTGACCCACCGTCTTCGCGAGCAAGCCCGCTCCCACATTGTTTGAGCGCATTGCTTCAGGGCCGATAGAGGTGCGCGTGGCCTGCACGGTACAGCGAGGATTCACTGAAGCTGTCATTCGCCAGCACCCGCCCGACCACAATCAGTGCCGTACGCCGAAAGCCTTTAGCTGCCACTTTCTCGGCAATATCACTCAGCGTACCCACCACCCAATCCTGATCTGGCCACGTCGCCCGGTGCACCACGGCAATCGGGCAGTCTGCGCCGTAATGCGGCAGCAGCTCGGCGACGATCTTGGCCAGATGATTAACCCCCAAGTGAATCGCCATGGTCGTGCCGTGGCGCGCCAGGCTGTCGAAGTCTTCACCGGCCGGCATGCTGGTTTTATCCGCATAGCGCGTCAGGATCACGCTTTGCGCGATATCCGGCAGGGTCAACTCCGTCTCCAGCAACGCCGCACACGCCGCCACCGCCGTAACGCCCGGGATGATCTGGAACGGTATGCCCAACTCGCGCAAGCAGCGAATCTGCTCGCCAATCGCCCCGTACAGGCTGGGGTCGCCGGAGTGCACGCGCGCCACATCCTGGCCCTTGGCATGGGCAGCCTTGATCAGGTCGATGATCTGTTCCAGGTGCAATTCGGCGCTGTTGATCACCTGTGCCGCCTGGTGACCTTCCAACACCGCCGCTGGCACCAGTGAGCCGGCATAGATGATCACCGGGCAACTGCGGATCAACCGTTGGCCTTTGACGGTAATCAATTCCGGGTCGCCGGGGCCTGCGCCGATGAAGTAGACGGTCATGGGAATTCCTGTTGAAAAACGGGCGAGCATGAAGATTGCTCATGATCGAGAAGGGCAATTATCGGGTTTTTAGTCGGCGCAGGCCAATGCAAAGGTGGCCTGAGCGACTTTTTTGCGCGTGATCAGCAGGTGGGCGGGGCGGTGGGAGAGCTGTTCAGCCAAGGCCAGGGCGGCACTTTCGGCGATGCCGTAACAGCCGGTATGGGCAAACGCGACCGCCGATCTGTGACTGAGGCGCGGTTCAAGCACCGCCAATTGCGTTGCGCTGAAACACCGCAACGGCAGGTTCAACATGTGCGCCAGGGCAAGCAGCCCCGGTTCATCCCGCTTGCGGTCGATACTGGCCAGCGCGGTGATGCGCTGGCGCTCGATACCGCCCTCGGCCAGGGCGGCGTCAAACAGGCCGAGCAGGGTGTGAACATCGCACCCGCGCTGGCAACCCAGCCCGACCACCAGCGTCATGCCGAGTATTGATCGTCGCGGTTGCGGCGAAACAGCCAGGCGCTGATCAGACCCAGTGCCAGCCAGAACGCGACGTTGGTCAGTTGCGAGGCGATCTTGAACTGGGCTTCCAACGCTTCTGGAGCCAGCATCGAATGCACTTCAGGTTGCGGTGCGCCGATCACATGCGGCACGGCCAGGATCGCCACACCCAGCCCTTTGAGCAGCCAATTGCGACCAAACACCAGCAGCGCGATACCCGCAGCCGTGGACGCCGCCGTGCCGATCCACCAGATCTGCCGCTGCGCCAGGTCGGCGGCAGCGGTGCCCGGCAACTCCGGTGGCAGGCCCAGGGTGGGCGCCAGTACAAACGTCGCGTAACCGGCCAAGCCCCACAGCAGCCCTTGAGCGGTGCGGGTTGGCGCGCGCAAGGTGTAAAGACCGGCCAGCATCAATGCGAAACCGACCGCAACCACCAAGTTACCGCCAGTGGTGGACAGCACGCGTTGCCAGCCGTTTTCCGGCTCCCAGGCTTCGGCGTCGTGGGTGTGAGCCGCGGCGCCTTCAGCGTGCACATGGGGCACGACTTCGGCAGCGGCCGGGGCGTTTTCAAAGGTTTCCGCCTGCAGAATCAGCGGGGCGACCCAGAAGCTTTGCAGCAGGGTCAGCAGCAGGGCGGCGAGCAAGCCGGTGAAGCCTGCGGTTTGGGCGATGCGCTTGATCATGTCGGCAGGTCTCAGTGGCACGGGAACGCGGCGCTGTGGCGGGTATCGTGGGCAGCGTTGTGCACCGCCTCGATATGCGAGAAACCGGCGAAATACACCAGGCACGCGCCGAGGATCGACGCACCGATGGCGGCGGTCAGGCGTTGGCTCAGGGTGGCGGTGCTACTGGCGGAGTGCGAGGTGCTGCTGATGATCGACATGGGCGCGTCCCTTCGGGTTTCGGGGTGAAACGAGCGCATGAAAACCCTGCGAGCCGGGCACGCAGGGTTCTGAACAGCGCCCGCCCACCGCGGGTTTGTTATCTGAATTTTTTCGGGCCGGTCTCCGGGCTTGCGAGGGACGCTGGGTCTAAAAAGCATCGCCTTCCCATGCTGTACAGGCACAGTGGTTATGATGCTTCGCTCGCTTACCGTTGCGGGGGCAGCACCGGACTTCTTATGCGCAGGCATAAGTCACCGGTTTCCCGTTTCACCCTGTGAAGGGCACCCGAAACAAGGTGTGTAGGAGAGCATGGGGGTGGGAGGGGAGTCAAATGGGATGTTTGGTGTACATATCCGTTGCTGCGGTAACGGCCACTTAGGGTTCCGCTCTTACAGCGGGTCACTTTTGGCAAACGCCCGGAATGCCGGCCCAGCCAAAAGTAACCAAAAGGTCTTTGCCCCACCACTCGGTGCCTCGCCTAGGCTCGGCATGCCCTCACTCCGGCTTGAATCCGTGGGCCGCCGCGACGGGCCATCCATGGCCCAACGCGGCTAACCCGGCGTCCTGCCGGGTTACCCACGG